>NZ_JPII01000009.1:0-302505 GCF_000832025.1 Shewanella sp. cp20
ATCCCATCCCGAACTCAGAAGTGAAACGCAATCGCGCCGATGGTAGTGTGGGGTCTCCCCATGTGAGAGTAGGTCATTTCCAGGCGCCTAATTTGGGCCTAGCCCAAAGGAGCGGTAGTTCAGTTGGTTAGAATACCGGCCTGTCACGCCGGGGGTCGCGGGTTCGAGTCCCGTCCGCTCCGCCAACATTAAGACGAAAGCCCTAGCAGCAATGCTAGGGCTTTTTTCGTTTGTTCTCGTTTGTTTTCGTTTGGCATCGTGGGTTATTTTGTTTTAGTAGGAGAAAGCTGCTGCAATTAAAGGAGAGGCATTTCAGTTGGTTAGACTCTTACAGGAAGCGGCCTGTCTCGCGTGCCGAAGGCACACGGGCCAATGCCGGACCGTCGGTCCCGTCCTCCCCGGCTCGTTTCACTTCGCGCGCATGAGCACATCGCTTCGCGATATGCGCCCACCAACATTAAGATGAAAGCCCTAGCAGCAATGCTAGGGCTTTTTTCGTTTTGGCCGTTCTCAATTTGGATGTAGGCATTCGAGATAGTCCCTCGTCAGCATGGCCCTGCACTCGTCGTCCTAGCTAATCTCTATATGCTTATAGCTAAATGCAATAATGTTTAGCCACTAAGTAACTTAAATGTGGCATAATCGGCACAAACACACGCAGTAGATCCTGTATTGATAAGATGTGTTACGTCTGACGACCCTTTTCTTTAGGTGTAGTGACTTTGCTGAAATTTGTCTCGCGTCCCTCGCTCATGCTCTTCGCACCTCTGGTGTGTGTCTTGTTGTTCGCGTTTTTCATAACCAGTAGTTATTTTGTCGAGCGACAGCAGCGTCGAGACCAAGTATCCACCTCCCAGGTCGAGTTTCTGTCTCAGGAGCTGATGCGGATGAATCATCTGGTGGCGATGGCCGCTAAGGCGCAAGACTTCACCCGGGTAGAAGAGGAGCTTGCCTTGCTTGGCAGCGACATTCGGCTATCTGTGTATACGCTTATCGATGGCAAAGGAGACATACGCTTTGCCAATCATGGTGTATGGCGTGACAGCTCGGCACAGTTAGTGATCGATGGTTATGATAGTCAGGCGCATCGAGACAGGGTCGCCGAGGGTAAGTCTAGGATTTACTTCAATGACAAGCGTCAGTCGATACAGGCCTACTATCCCATTACACCTCTACTCTCATCTCTGTCGGTGGAACGTCCCGAGCTTATTTATCTCGAATATGACATGGCGCCCATGCTGGCCGCCAGCGATGAAACCGTATTCGTCGGCCTGATGAGAATGGGGGCAATCGCCTTGGCGACCACCTTTGTCTTGCTCGGCCTGTTTTACTACTTTGTGTTGTCGCCGATTCGTCATCTGAGCCGCCAGGCGGCGGCTTTGGGTCAGTCAGAGCCTGAGCCAGGGAATAAGAGGATCGAGTCCCCCTTCATCGAACTGCATAGTTTAGAGCAGAATCTCCAGCGCTTTAAGGATAGATTCCAACAAGGGGCGAAACAGCTTAAGGATAGTGAGCAGAGATGGCTGTTTGCCGTAGAGGTCTCTCGCTATGGCATCTGGGACTGGAACCTAGAGGATGACAGTGTATTTCTCTCGGATCGTTGGAAAGATATGTTGGGCTACGGGCCCGAAGAGCTGATGCCCGAGTTAGAAACCTGGGAGAGTCGGTTACATCCTGAGGACAAGGAAGGAATCCTCAAGAGCCTCAACGCCTACCTCAATGGCGAAACCGAGGAGTTTGAGAGCGTTCATCGACTCCGTCATCAGCAGGGCCATTATATCTGGGTGCTGGATCGCGGCATGACGGTTGCGTGGAATGAGAAGGGTAAGCCGCTACGCATGATAGGCACACTATCCGATGTGACCGAGGATATTCGCAATCAGAAGGCGGCGATGCATCAGGCCAAGCATGACCCTCTCACGGATCTGGCTAATCGTCGCGCCTTGATGGATGGACTCTATAAGCAGCAGGATGAGTCGGGAAGCTGTGCCGCCCTGTTTATGCTGGATCTGGATAACTTCAAGGTGGTTAATGATGCCCTGGGGCATCATGGTGGTGACAGGCTGCTGATTCAGATAGCGGCTAGGCTATCTAGTTATTTCTCTTCTAATTCACTTATCGCACGTGTGGCGGCCGACGAGTTTGTGGTTTTGGTGAAGAAGCTGCCGGAAGATCTTCTCAGTGCTCGACGTCGTGCTCAGGCGTTGGCAAGCCAGATGCGTCAGCTCATCGCTCGCAGCTTTCATATCAGCGGTCATACTTTTAATCTCTCCGCGAGCGTTGGAATTGCCATCATAGATCCGAGTGAGGCCACACCACCGGAACAGCAACTAAAACGGGTTAACATGGCCTTGGCTCAGGCGAAGGAGAGTGGCCGCGATGCCTGTGTGGTCTACAGCAGTGAGATGGATAAGCGTGCGGCGCAAAACCTGATGATCCGAACCGAGCTGGTGCATGCCGCCTCTCGCCATCAGTTGTCTCTCTTCTACCAGCCCTTGTTAAATGCCAAGGGCGAGATCGCCTCGGTCGAGGCCTTGCTGCGTTGGCATCATCCACAGCATGGGGCGATCTCTCCGGCTGACTTTATTCCGGTTGCCGAGGGTAGCGCCCTGATTATCGAGTTGGGTGAGTGGGTGCTGCTGGAGGCTTGTCGCTTTATTCGTGAGTTGAAGGCACAGAATATCTGTCCGCCCATGGTATCTATTAACGTCAGCGCCCGTCAGTTCCATCAGGATGAGTTTGCGCCTAAGTTACTGGCCACGCTGCAGGAGCAAGGGATCAGTCCTGCCCATATTGAGCTGGAACTGACCGAGCATGTGTTATTGACCGATCTTCAACAGGTGCGTCAAACCATGACTCTGCTGAGGGAGGCAGGGATCAGTATCGCGGTGGATGATTTCGGTACCGGTTACAGCTCGCTGAGCTATCTGCAGGAGCTGCCGCTAAATCGCCTTAAATTAGATGCCAGCTTTATCAGAGACATGGGCAATGGTGAGGCGTCCGCCTCGATCGTTAAGGCCATGATCGATATGTCTCATAGCCTGAACCTGGAGTTTGTTGCCGAGGGAGTCGAGATCCAGTCTCAGTTCGAGCAGCTTAAGGTCTATCGCTGTGACCTATATCAAGGCTATCTGTTCCACCGGCCTATGCCGGGAGAAGAGCTGAGCCGCCTGCTGGTTAGGCTGGATGAATCACCCGTGATATCAAGCGTGTAGGCTGAGAAAGTCTGCCAGTTGATTCAGTGCCTGGTTTCGGGCGCTATCTCTTTCCATAAAGATCTCATGACGGGCATGGGCGACCCTAAAGAGGTGGCAATGCTCCCCCTTGGCGGCATCTTGGGCGCGATTATCGACGATGGAGTCTTCTTCTGCCTGCAAGATCAATATCGGTGTCTGTGCGTGTTTCGCGGCCTGGACGGCTTGCTCACAGGCATCGAGAGACTCGGTTAACCAGCGATTGGTTGGCGAGCCTAGCTTCAGCTGCGGATAGGTCTCATATAGCTTACGATAGTCTTGATAGCGAGTAGCGCTATGGGTTAGGTCGTTCTCCTCAAAAGGGGCGGCAATATAATCTTTTCCACCTAAGACATAGTTGGGCTTATTGTTCGAGCCATTGTCCAGGTGTCCCGCCAACCAACGCACGAAGGGCTTAGGCATAGGCAGGCAGATGCCGTACATGGGAGCCGAGAGCACGGCCGCATCGAATACTTCTGGCGCCTGTTGCAGATACAAAGTGGCTATGGTCCCGCCCATGGAATGCGCCACTAGATATAGTCGGTCATGTTGCTTGGGGGTGACAATCGTATCGATGAAGTGACTAAAGTCACTCACATAGTCGGCAAACTTTTCTACGTGCCCCTGGTGCGGATTATCGGTCAGCCTGGTTGAAAGTCCCTGGCCTCTGTGGTCCAAGGCATAGACGCTATATCCTAACTGATAGAGATCGAAGATCAGTTCTTGGTATTTTAGATAGGCCTCTACGCGACCACTGCTGATCACAATCGCCCGGGTCGAGTCGGGGTGTGTGGCCATACAGTAGGCCAGCTTGAGCCCATCGCTACTTGTCAGATAGCCTTGCTCCACGCCCTGCCAGAAAATATCTAGCTGCTGTCGATTGTCTTCTAATTCGCTGGAAAAAACCGGTAGTGTTGTGGCGATGATGCCACTGCTTGTAGAGACTGGGGCTGCGGACATGGGCAATCTGAATTAGGAACAAGATGCCTGAGTGTAGCACGATATGTTATCGCGATTAATGGCTTAAGAGGGGCTAAGTGTCTCTGGCGCCACTATCGTGAGACTTGGACGCCAGAGGAGGATTACTACTTAGCGGCCGCCTGTGCGGCGATGAAGTCGTCTATCTGCTGTTCGAGCAGCGCCATGGGCACTGAGCCATTGGCTAAGACGGCGTCGTGGAAGGCGCGGATATCGAACTTCTCCCCCAGGGCCTTCTCCGCCTTGGCGCGCAAACGCTTGATGGTGAGTTCGCCTATCTTGTAAGACAGGGCTTGACCCGGCCAGGAGATATATCTGTCTATCTCAGTGGTGACATTGTGTAGCGACAGTGCCGTGTTACTGGCCATATAGTCGATGGCCTGCTGCCTAGTCCAACCCTTGGCGTGCATGCCGGTGTCGACAACCAGACGGGCGGCGCGCCACATTTCATAGGTCAGGCGGCCGAAGTTGCTGTAGAGATCTCGATAGAAACCACCTTCCAGCCCGAGATATTCTGAGTAGAGTCCCCAGCCTTCTCCGAATGCCGAGATGTAGCTGTAACGGCGGAAGTTAGGCAGGGAGGTCAGCTCAGTGTTGAGGGAGATCTGCAGGTGGTGACCCGGCACGGCCTCGTGTAGGGTCAGGGCCTCCAACTCATACAGAGGACGTTTATCCAGGGCATAGGTGTTTACCCAGTAATAGCCGGGTTGGTCGTCACCACTGGCGCCGGAGTAACGCCCAGTGGTGTATTTAGGGGCGATCTCAGCGGGCACTTCCTGGATGCCATAGGGCGTGCGTGGCAGTTTGCCGAAGAATTTCGGTAGCATGGCATCGGCCTTCTTGGCGATAAAGGCAGCCTCTTTCAGGAGCTGCTCTGGAGTCTTGGCGTAGAACTGAGGATCCGTGCGCAGGAAGTGTAAGAAATCGGCGAAGCTGCCCTGGTAGCCTAACTTATCTATGATCGCCTGCATCTCGGCGCGAATGCGTTTGACCTCTTTGAGCCCGAGTTGATGCACCTCGTCGGCCGTCATCGGCAGCGTAGTGTAGTGGCGCACGCGATTCTCATAGAAGGCCTCACCGTCGGGGAGATCGTAGGCGGCAATACTTTGGCGTGCACCTGGGATATATTCCTGGGTCATGAAGTTATAGAAGGCCTGGTAGCTAGGCAAGACATTCTGTTCAATCAGGGCCTTGCCTTGCGCCGTTAACTCGTTTTTCTGAGCCTCGGTGAAGTGCTTGGGAAAGTGTGTGAAGGGCTTGAAGTAACCGCTCTGCTCAACCGGCACTATGTAGGCGCTGATACTCTCCTCGAAGCCGTTTAAGACTACCTTGGCGGGCGTGATGCCCTTAGCGAGTCCCTGCTTTAGCCAATAGGTTTGCTGGGCAAAATAGTGAGGTAGCGCCTCAAGCTTGCTCAGGTAGTGCTGATAATCGGCTTGGTTGTTGAAGTTACCCTTGGCGATGGAGGCGATATAGGCGTGAAAGCCACTCTCGGCTGTGATGGGTAAGTAACGGTCGTGAAATCGGTACTGGTCGACGCTGTTTTGTAGCTGATAGGCGAGTATCTGGGCGTTTATGCGATCGGCCTTGTCGAGCGATGCCATGTCTAGTGCTTTGAGGCGAGCCAACAGGGCATTTTCAGCCTGATTGTGACTAGCCAGTGCCTCAGGGGAGAGATCGTCCAGTTTACCCGCCGCCGTCTCGTCGCCCTGTGAGTAGGCCATTTCTGGACTAGACTCTAATCTAAGTTGCCAGGCATCGTCTATGATGCGCTGCAATTGCTGATGACTCTGGCTGACAGTGGTTTGCGGTGTCGTGCCGACATCTGCCGTGGGTGCCATTTGGCAGGCCGTGAGGCTGAGTATGAGTAGGCAAGGGGCTAAGGGTTTATGCATGGGTGATCCTGTTGTCATTATTATGGGCCTAGGTATAAGCTCAATGATTATGCAATATTCAATTTGGTGGGTCACCCATGGCACAAGATAAATTGTCAGCAGGTATTGCAACGGACTTTGGTCGAAAGCTGAACATAAGTCATGCATATCGTTAAAAAATGCGTGTTATAGTTGCAACAACTTCAGACCAGATAAAAAACAATATTGGCTGAGGGGTTCAAATAGGGGTTAAATATGATTGATACATCCATTCCGTTGGTGGATCTGCATCGTCATCTTGATGGTAACGTCAGGGTGGAAACGATTTGGGACCTGGGCCACCAACACAATATTGCTTTACCTGCCGACACCTTGGAAGGTTTAGCGCCTTTCGTTCAAATTCAGGGGAAAGAATCCAGCCTGGTCGCTTTTTTGAAGAAGCTAGACTGGATGGTTGCCGTACTGGCGGATCTTGATGCGGTAAAACGTGTGGCTTACGAGAATGTTGCCGATGCGGCGATCTCTGGCCTGGATTACGCCGAGCTGAGATTCAGTCCTTACTATATGGCGATGAACCATAAGCTGTCGATCGAGGGGGTTGTCGAAGCCGTCATCGATGGTGTTAAGGCCGGCCTCAAGGATCATCAGGTGAAGATCAACCTTATCGGCATCATGTCGCGCTCCTTCGGTCAGGACGCCTGCATGCAGGAGCTAGATGCCTTGCTGGCACACAAGCAGCACCTGGTGGCGATGGACTTGGCGGGGGATGAGCTAGGCTTCCCAGGCGCCCTGTTTAACGATCACTTTAAGAAGGTGCGTGACGCCGGACTGGCGATTACGGCGCATGCCGGTGAGGCGGCTGGTGCCGAGAGCATGTGGCAGGCTATTCAGGAGCTCGGTGCGACCCGTATCGGCCATGGGGTCAATGCCATCCACGATCCTAAGCTGATGGAGTATCTGGCTGTCAATAAGATAGGCATAGAGTCTTGTCCAACCAGTAACCTGCATACGTCTACAGTGACCAGTTATCAGGAGCATCCGCTGCGTACCTTCATGGAGGCCGGGGTGTTGATCGGCCTCAACACAGATGATCCTGGCGTGAGCGCCATCGACATCAAGCATGAGTACGACACTGTGAAGCAGGAGATGGGCTTTAGCGATGCCGAGTTGGCGCAGCTGCAACGCAACGGCGTGGAGATGGCCTTTATCTCCGACAGCGAGCGCAAGGCGCTCTATGCCGCCAAGGCTTAAAGCGCAAACTTAAAGCACTAACTCAAAGCACTATCTTAAAGTGCTATGGCGTAAAGTATTAGCCACAAAAAAGCCGATGATAATTCATCGGCTTTTTTATGTTTAGGGTTTAGATAACCCGTGAGAACTGCTGCTGACGAGCCTTGTCACGATAATAAACATCGAAACAGATACAGATATTACGGATCAGCAGACGGCCTGTTTCGCCTACGGTGATCTTTCTGTCTTTCACTTCGACCAGCTTGTCGTCGATAAAGGTTTGTAGCAGTTTGAGATCTTCGGCGAAGTATTCTTCAAACTTGATACCTAGCTGCTTATCTATCTTGTCCATATCCAGGTCGAAGTGACAGATCAGCTGCTTAATCACGACACGGCGGATCTCGTCGTCACGATTGAGCTTACAGCCTTTCCACAGGGCGTGCCCTTTCTCGTCCACCGACTCGTAGTAGGGGCGGATATCTTTCTGGTTCTGGGCGTAGCAGTCGCCAATCTGGCTGATAGAGGAGACACCTAGGCCCAGCAGGTCACACTCTTCCTGGGTGGTGTAACCCTGGAAGTTACGGTGCAGGCGTCCTTCGTTCTGTAAGATGGCGAGTTCGTCATCTGGCTTGGCGAAGTGATCCATGCCTATGTACTGATAGCCGGCGCCCGTCAGCGTCTCGATGGTCTGGTGCAGCATCTCCAACTTCTGTTGTGGGGTCGGCAGGTGCTCGTCTTTAATCTTACGCTGGGCGGCGAAACGTGCCGGCAGGTGAGCGTAGTTAAACACAGAGAGTCTGTCGGGAGACAGATCCAGTACGCGTTGCATGGTTTCGGCGAAGCTTTCTGGCGTCTGGTGTGGCAGGCCGTAGATCAGGTCGATGTTGGTCGACACGAAGCCCATCTCTTTCGCCTTGGCAATCAGGTCGAAGATAAACTGCTCGTCCTGTTCGCGGTTAACGGCAATCTGCACCTCTTTGTTGAAGTCCTGTACGCCAACCGAGATACGGTTGAAGCCGGCTTCTTTAAGGGTGTCTAGCATAGAGAGTTCGATCTCGCGTGGATCGACCTCAATAGAGTATTCGCCCTCGTCTGCAATATTAAAGTGCTCTCTTAGCAGCGCCGACAGCCTGAGGATCTGCTCTGGGCTGAGGAAGGTTGGCGTGCCGCCACCCCAGTGGATCTGGGTTACCTGGTAATGCTTAAACAGCGGTGCACGTTTGACGATCTCTGCCGCGAGATATTCGATATATTGGTCGGCCTTGTGCTGGTGACGGGTGATCACCTTGTTGCAGCCGCAGTAGTAGCAGAGCTTGGCGCAGAAAGGAATGTGTAAATACAGCGATAGTTTATTGCTCTTACTGTTGGCAATAGAGGTGAGCAGGTCTTCTTCGGTGAAGGAGGCGTCAAATTCTAGTGCGGTCGGGTAAGAGGTATAACGAGGACCGCTGTAATTATATTTTTCGATCATTGACTGATCCCAACTAATTTGGGTGGGCTGCTTCAAGGCGTGTCCTCCGAGGGTGGTAAATTAGCAACTAGCGAAGTATGCAATGTTATTGAGCGAATAACATTGATCCAGGTTGCAAATTAGCACTGCAATTTATGTTAGCTGATGAATATCCTTGTTTTCGACTTAAATGTCTTGGTGTTAAGCCGTTTTTGTGCACCGACTCACGTCAATGGCTGAGGTGGGCATAGGCCTTGGCAAGCACAGCTACCTCGGCCATGATCTCGGCTTCGAGCGCTGATTCGGACTTCATTCTCTCTAAGTCTAGCTTCATCCGTTGCTGTTTCGCCAGTGCCTTACGCTGCTCCATAATGGGGTGAGATTCTATGACCTCAAAATGCTTAAAGAGCGCCGGATACTGGTGCTTTACCTGTTCGTCGTGGCCGAGGATATTAAATAGTTTTCCGATACGCATCACCCCCTCTGAGAGTTCGCAGCGCTCCTCGAGCATGGCGGCGGCGATATAGTGGATATTGCCCAGCAGCTCCAGCTCTTTGGCATCTTTGGCTGCCTGTTGGGCCTCGCGCTGGGCCTTTTGTTGGGCGGTTTGCTGTTTTAGCTTGAGTAGCAGGCTGGCGGCGTAGGCGGCCAGGCTTAAGATGATGATGGCGCCTAGGATGAGGAGTGTCGTGGTCATAATCATTCCGAGGTTTTGGGTTGCTAGTTGTGTGCTTTCGCTGGGTGTTTGCTTTCGCTAGGTGATAGTGGCTAGGTATTGGTTACCTGGCGTAGATAGCGAAATGGCATCGAATCGATGCCATTTGGGTTAGCCGCGGGGCTAGTCTTTATCCTGGTAATCTTTGAGCAGATCGGCGCCAGATTCAAACTTCTCCAGGAGATCGTCGTCTGAGCCGACCGTGGTCTTCATGACATGCTCGAGATCGTCCTCTTCCGTGATGCCCAGGCGATCCATCAGGCGCTCTATCTCTGTCAGTTGCTTCTCTAACCAGGCCTGGTCCGCCTCGTTGAGATCGCGACCCTCTTCGAGCATATCCAGCAGCTTGTTGAGTCTAGGATCTTCCTCTAGCTTCAGCAGCTTCTGTTCATCGCTCATCTTAGGTGCCTTGGGCTGCTTGGCTACAGGCGCCTGAGTCGGCAACTCCAGCGCGATAGGCTTCTTGCTGCCGTGGCGAGGATCTTTCGCCTGGGCCGTGCCCGATTGCTTCTGTTGGATCTGTTTTTCGTTATGACGACTGCCCGCTTTATTGCCTGACTTCTGCTTCTTGCCCGTGAGGGCACGGTCTTCTTTCTTGGTTCTAGGCGGACGTTTTGGCGCATTCTCATTGATCTTGCGCGTTTTCTTACGTGTCATAGCGTTAATCTCAACTACAAAAAATCGTGAACCTACCTAACCCTGAGTCAGATAAGTGAACTTGGGTCGCGTGTTATACCAGATCCTGTTGGTTTTTGCACCAAAATGAGATCTTTCGAGGCGAATAATAGCCTAAAGTCAGCCTGGGCTGCCAAATATTGGAAGGTGGCCTCCTGATAAAAGCTGACATGGGTCAGATTGTTCTTATGATGCCACTTGGGAAAGCCCTGAAGTTCGGTGAGCAGCTGGGTGCTGATTGCCATCCAGCCACCGGGTTTGAGCAGAGAACAGAGCAGCTGCCACTCTTTACCTGGAAAGCGAAAGTGTTCGAAGACACGATAGCAACAGATGAAGTCGTACTTGAGCCTTAGCAGGGTATGATCCGGAGCGAAGTGTGGATCATATTGGTTGAGCTGGTGACCTCGGGCCATGATGGCGTCGATGGCCGGTTGGCCTAGCAGTCGCCCGAAGTTGAGTCCTAGCAGTGGTCCCTGAACCTGTTGTTCACACTGAGTGATCAGGCTCGACAAGAATTGTTGCAGCGGTTTGTCTTTACTATTGGCCGAGCGGTAGCGTTTTACCTCGGCGCTGGGGGGCAGATGAGAGCTGGCATCGGCAAAAAGCAGCATGCAGCGTTTACAGCGATAGATTGCTCGTTTTCTATCTTGATAGAAGGGGGCGGTAGCTTCGCTGGTGCACAGGGGGCATCTTCGCATGGCTTGGGCATGACTCTCAAAGGCTGGGTTAATTGCAGTTGCCTGTTTAATTTACTGTAGGCCAGGTGGAAACAGAAGCGTATTTTTTGTTGGGTATAAAAAAAGGCGACAGTATCACTGTCGCCTTCCAAAAAGTACCAAAGGTACTCAATTCTGATTCCAAGTTTCCTTACTTGCTATGCGACTCTCCCAGTCGGATTCCATCTTATTTTTTAATCTGCTTTCCATGCATAGTTATTTTCGTTTTCGGTCTTCCAGACGCTTTTTTTCTTTCCCTGTCGCCTTCCTGACCACAGCTTCCGTAGATGGTCTTCTTGACACATCACAATCCATATCGTCATCTTTGACGCCTAATAAACCATCCCTGTTAGGTTTACGTTATAGTTCAGCAGTAAGCAGTTCAACTGTTTCCTGAACCGTAAGGAGAATGCTAATTAGCGCATTGGCCTTCCTAACCAATATCCTTACTAAGTTATTACGACCCGACTTCAGATGCGAAGTACTACTCTTATTATTTTTAGTGAGTGGTCAAAAAATTATTATTATTTTTACTTAACTTTATTCTTATATCTTAAATGTAATCACATACCGAAATCTGTTTATTGTTATTAGATAGATTTTATACAAACAGTTGGGTTTACCTCGGTACGGGCACAATTAAAACGAAATCTGTGATCTATGTCAAGCATCAATTTTCAACAGTTTACGTAAACGTAAATTTTAGGTGGTAAAAAAGGGTGGTATTGACCACCCTTTCGCTTTCCAGCGATTAATTACTTAATGCTTGAAATATATTTAGATAGTGCTTCGATATCTTCGCTGGTCAGCTTCTTGGCAACGTCTTGCATCATGCCGTTTAAGTCGTTGTTACGACTTGTATCATGAAACTTATTCAGCTGGATCTTGATATAGTTAGCGTGTTGACCCGCGATGGCTGGGAAGCCGGCTGCTTCTGAGCCTTGACCACTTGGACCGTGACAGGCGATACATGCGGTCACGCCACGTACGGCGTCGCCACCCTTGTATAGCTGCTCGCCTAGCTCAGGCACATCTTTCACTTCGCTCATTGCAAGTTTTTGTGAAGAGAAGTAAGCCGCCAAATCTTCGATATCCTGATCTGATAATGCTGCCGCCATTGGGCTCATCATTGGATCGTTACGGCCTTCTTTGCCACCTGTATGCGCCGCTTGGCGCAGCTCGGTTAGCTGCTTCTTCAGATAAGTTTCTTGTTGACCCGCAAGCTTGGGGTACATGTCGATCATGCTGTTACCATCAACACCGTGACAGGCAGAACAAATGATTGCTTTAGTTTTTCCCGCTTCAGCATCACCTGCTGCTAGAGCCGGAGTTGATAGAGTGGCTAACATTGATAGCGCAATAGCGAACTTTTTCATGGCGTTCCAACTTTTAAGTTAAATTTTTTGTCCTGAGCTTACGAGAGTGACCTGCAAGCGTGATAAAATATGATTTATGTGATCGGGGTAATATTTTACACGAAATTGTGCAAATGTAAGCAAGTCTTCGATATTTAAACTGAAGAAATAACAAATTTTGGGGTGGGTAGTGACTGATTCTCGTATCGATTTTCGACAGGCCAAGTTTTTGATCAGTGCGCCGGATATTGCGCATCTGGATGAGCACTTGCCCGGTGATGTAGGCGTCGAAATTGCCTTTGCCGGTCGTTCTAATGCCGGAAAGTCGAGCGCATTAAACCAATTAACCGAACAGAAGAACCTGGCAAGAACCAGTAAGACACCTGGGCGTACCCAGCTGATCAACGTGTTTGCGCTCGATGAGCACAGACGCCTGGTGGACTTGCCCGGTTATGGTTTTGCGCAGGTGCCCTTGGCCATGAAGAAGAAATGGCAGCAGGCACTGGGGCAATATCTGCAAGAGCGTACCTGCTTGAGTGGCCTGGTTGTATTGATGGATATTCGCCATCCACTCAAAGATCTCGATATGCAGATGATCGAGTGGGCGGTCGATTGCGATATCCCTGTGCTGGCCTTGCTGACCAAGTGTGACAAGCTGGCGCAGAGCGCCCGCATGAAGACGGTCAACGAGGTGCGTAAGGCGTTGGCGGACTTCGGCGATGGTGTGAAGGTGGAGCCATTTTCTTCCTTGAAGGGCACGGGTAAACCTAAGGTGCTCAGTATTCTCAACGAATGGTGTCATCCAGACTGGCTGGTGGAGGCCTTGGCCGACGCCGAGCAAGAGTAGCTCAGGCTAAGTGATGTGTGAATAGAGAGCGCCTCCAGATTGGGGGCGTTTTTTTTATGCCTGGTATTTAGCTGATAGGAGAGCGGGCAAAAAAAATGCCGAGGGCTACGCCATCGGCAAAAATACATTAGCTCTTTTGGGGAGAAGCTAAATTTCAACAAGACTCAAGTTCTGTTGGTCATCGACCAACAGTTCTCAGTGGCCATAGGATAGCCCGAATCCCATCTCAATTAAAGTATTTGCTCTAAAATAAATTTCAGACGAAAAAAAGCCCCAGCAAGTTACTTGCTGGGGCGCCATAATTTGGCATTTCACTTAACGTGAAATAAAAAAAGGTCTGAAAGATAGAACATCTTAACCTCTGTACCCTACGCAGAGAATAATACTTCATTGGTCGTATTATGGGAAACTGTTTTTTGTAAAAAACGACAATAATGTGAGCAACGTCTAAAAAAGTGCTCAATAAAGACACAGGTTTTTGATCTGAAATTTACAAAAAATACCTTTAAAAGAGGCGTTTAGTTTAAAATTCCACTTAAGTGAAAAAATATTACTATTTTTGACGATTTTTACGGCTTCAAGGGAGGGAAGAGGGGAAATCCCATGGTAAACAGGCCTGGCAGCATAAAAAATGCCCCGGCAGGGCCGGGGCATCTTCTTCTCTAGGTACTGTTTCCTCGAGGTAATGCTTCGTTGAGCGAATGTTTCCTTGAAGCTCGGCCTCGTTAGTACATTGTTCCTGTCGAGGCTCGTTCGCTAAGCATCCAGCCTAGTGGGCCTGCTCCCAGTTGTCGCCAATGCCAGCCTCGGCCAGCAGCTCGACATCCAGTGACGCGGCCTGCGCCATCAGTTCGCACACCTTGAGTTTGAGTGAGTCAGCCTTGTCGGCGTCAACTTCAAACACGAGTTCATCGTGTACCTGCATGATCATGGTGATCTCTCCCTGTGTCTCTGACTCAATCCACTGGGCTATGTTGATCATGGCCTTCTTAATGATATCGGCAGCCGTGCCCTGCATGGGGGCGTTGATCGCGGCGCGTTCGGCGGCCTGACGACGCATGGCGTTTCTATCTTTGATAGCCGGCAGGTAGAGTCTACGACCATAGAGGGTCGATACATAACCCTGTTCGGCCGCAGCCGCGCGGGTATCTTCCATATACTTGAGCACGCCCGGATAGCGCTTGAAGTAGATGTCGATATATTGCTGGGCCTCGTGGCGTGGAATATCGAGCTGGCGCGCCAAGCCGAAGGCCGACATGCCATAGATGAGACCGAAGTTGACCGCCTTGGCGCGGCGGCGTTGCTCGCTGGTGACCTCGCTAAAATCGACGTCGAACACCTCGGCGGCGGTGGCCCTGTGAATATCCTTGCCCTGGGCAAAGGCGCTCAATAGGCCCTTGTCCTGTGACAGATGCGCCATGATCCTGAGTTCTATCTGCGAATAGTCGGCCGCGAGGATCTTGCGTCCCTCGGGTGCCACGAAGGCGTGGCGAATACGGCGACCCTCTTCGGTACGAATGGGGATATTTTGCAGGTTAGGTTCACTTGATGACAGGCGACCCGTGGCGGCAATCGCCTGATGATAGCTGGTGTGCACGCGGCCAGTCTTGCCATCGACCATGAGCGGCAACTTGTCGGTATAGGTGCTCTTGAGTTTCGACAGACTCCTGTGTTCCAGGATGATCTTGGGCAGTGGATAATCCAGTGCCAACTCGACCAGTACCTCTTCCGCGGTGGACGGCGCGCCTTTAGGGGTCTTCTTCAATACCGGGTAGCCAAGCTTCTCGAAGAAGAGCGCCTGCAGCTGTTTGGTCGAACCTAGGTTAAAGGGCTCGCCGGCGATCTCATAGGCCTTCTGTTCCAACTCGTCTATCTTGCGAGCCAGTTCGTCGCTCTGCTGACCCAGCAACATGCTGTCGATCAACACCCCTTGACGCTCAATCTGAGACAGGGTGGTGACCAGAGGCAGCTCAATGTCGGTAAAGACGCTGGCAAGCTCGCTGGCTTTTTCCAGTCTCGGCCAGAGGTGCTGGTGTAACCTGAGTGTGATATCGGCGTCTTCGGCGGCGTAAGGCGCCGCCGTTTCCAGCGGGATCTGGTTGAAGGTCAGTTGCTTCACACCCTTGCCGGCGATCTCTTCGAAGCTGATATTCTTGTGGCCCAGGTATTTCAGTGCCAGGTCGTCCATGTTGTGCTTAGAGGCGACCGAATTAAAGACATAGGACTCGAGCATGGTATCGAAGGCCACTCCCTTGAGGGTGATGCCGACATTGGCCAGTATGCTCATGTCATATTTAAGGTTTTGCCCCACCTTGAGAAGCTTGGCGTCTTCCAGGAGTGGCTTGAGTTTGGCGAGTACCTGCTCGCTGTCGAGCTGCTCTGGTGCACCGGCATAATCGTGGGTCAGCGGTAGGTAGGCGGCCTTGCCCGGTTCGATGGCAAAAGATAGGCCGACTAGCTTGGCCTCCATGTAGTTGAGGCTGGTGGTTTCCGTATCCAAGGCAAACAGCGGCGCGGCAGCCAGGGCCTTGAGCCACTCGTCGAAGGCTTCCCAAGTCAGAATGGTATCGTACTGGGCATCTATTGCCTGGGGGGCAGGCGCTTCTTCGGCTTCTTCTAGACTGTCGCTGCCAGACTTATTGTCTAATACCTCGGCCAGCCAGCGTTTAAATTCCATCTCGCCGTAGCATTTGATTAGCTCGTCGCGATCCGCGTCTTGAATATTGAGCTGGTGCCAGTCTTGCTCCAGCTCGACGTCACACTTGATGGTTGCCAGCTCATAGGAGAGCTTAAGCATGTCACCATGTTCGGCGAGTTTGGCCGGCATCGTCTTGGAGCCTCTGAAGCCGAGCTCCGGCATCTTGTCTGGATTGGCAAGGATTGCGTCGACGCCGCCCACGCCTTGTAGCATTGCCAGCGCCGTCTTCTCACCGACGCCGGGTAGGCCGGGAATGTTATCCGCCTTATCGCCTTGCAGGGCCAGGAGATCGATGATCAGCTCTGGGCCGACACCAAATTTCTCGCTCACTTCATCGGGGCCGAGGATGGTGTTGGTCATGGTGTTGATCAGGGTGATCTTGTCATCGACCAGCTGCGCCATATCTTTATCGCCGGTACTGATCAGCACGGCTCGACCTTCCTGACTGGCCTGCCTGGCGATGGTGCCTATGACATCGTCGGCTTCGACGCCGGGGATACAGACCAAAGGAAGCCCCAGGGCACGAATGATGCGGTGTAGCGGCTCAATCTGCGTCCTGAGATCGTCTGGCATCGGCGGTCTGTGGGCCTTATATTCGGCATACATCTCATTGCGGAAGGTTTTCCCCTTGGCATCGAACACCACCGCCATCTGCGTCGGCTTATATTGGTTGAGCAGGCTGCGTAGCATGTTGATCACGCCATAAACGGCACCCGTGGCCTCACCCTTGGAGTTGGTCAGATGGGGGGGCGCATAGTAGGCGCGGTAAAGATAGGAAGAACCATCCACAAGAATGAGTGGGTTTTCAGCGATATTAGGCATAATTTTATCTATTTTTTCGGTATGCGATGATGGCGCTAGCATGCCATATTAGGGCGATTTCGGCCACGGCAAATTACTCAGCAGCCTGTGGATAAGTCTGTGAGCTAAAAAAGTTTCAGCGAGTAGGTATCACGACGACGAACATAAGCGGGTGATGTAACTTGTTGATTTGTTTTTATATTATATTTTTATGTGAACTAGGTATTACTTCCGAGTAAAAATTCCTAATTTGTGGATTTATTATTTTGTCATCCATATTAATGCTCTGACTTGGCGAAATTGTTCGGCCTTGTTAGAGTCGATGAACTAACTTAGCATGAAAAATAATCAGATCAACCCTTTTGTTATTTAGTTGTTAAAACCATTCGGTCTATTAAAGGAGTTTTTAATGAAAAAATTTGCTGTTTTATTAAGCGGCGCGGGAGTGTTCGATGGCAGCGAACTTCATGAGGCGGTATTGACTCTGCTGTCGTTGACCCAGGCCGGAGTGAGTTACCAATGTTTTGCACCTAATATCGAGCAGATGCATGTGGTGAATCATCTTACCGGTGAGGTGGCCGTGGGTGAGCATCGCAACGTGCTGGTGGAATCGGCGCGCATCGCCCGTGGCGACATTAAGGCAACGGACGAGCTAGATGTTCAGGCGTTCGATGGCCTGCTGATCCCCGGTGGGTTTGGCGCCGCGAAGAACCTGTGTAACTTTGCCGTGGTCGGTAGCGAGTGCGAGGTGGCGCCCAGCGTAAAGACTTTCATCGGTGAATTTGTCGAGGCGAACAAGCCCGTCGGCTTCATCTGTATCTCGCCTGTGATGATCCCTAAGCTCTATGGCGAGAAGGCCAAAGGCACCATAGGCCACGACAGCGAGACGGCTCATGCATTTAATCTGATGGGCGGTGAGCATGTGGACGCCAATGTCGAACAGATAGTTGTCGATGAGGGGCGCAAACTGGTGAGTACACCGGCCTATATGTTGGCCGAGAATATCGCCCAGGCTCATATCGGCATAGATAAGCTGGTGAAGAAGGTGATTGAGCTGGCGTGATCTGAGTTAATTAAATTAGGGCCCGCATGTTGCTGGGCCCTTTTTGATCTCAGCTTTGCATCAAGTCCGTCGGCGACTGTCGATAAAGCCTTGGGCTAAGCCTACCATCAAGCCGCCGATATGGGCGCCGTTAGCGATGGAGAGGCCGAACATATCGGTAAAGCCGAATACCAGCCAGATCAACATAAAGCCTATATAGGCAGGGGGCAGGCCGATGCCTTTCTCGGGACGCTTGATCCCCATGATCCAGGTGTAGCCCACCACAGCATAGACCACGCCCGAGAGGCCGCCGAAGTTGGGCCCGCCGATGGCATACTGCAGCACATTCGGTAGAGTGCCGGCGATCAACAGCAGGGTCGCCAGCGGCGTGACACCCAGCTTGTTCTCTATCTTACCCCCCAGATACCACCACCAGAGCAGGTTGAAGATGATGTGCATGGCTGAGAAGTGCATCAGGCTCGGCGTAAATACTCGCCATATCTGAGTGGTATCACTATCTGGCACGGCGCCGAAGAAGGAGAGTGCCTCGAAGATGGGGTTGGCAAAGCCGAAGATAAAGCCGAGATAGATTAGCGTGCAGCTCAGCATGACGCTCAGGGTCAAGGGGCCGGCGCCCGATAGGAACTGAGTGGCCAGCTGAAGGCCGGGGGCACCGTAATCTAGCTTGGTGCCCGTGCTGCCATTCTCCCAGGAGGCCTGAAGGTACTTGTCGTCATAGGGATCGCGAACAAAGTGCTCATATTCCTGGCGCGCCTTGGCATAGTCTTGCTCTCGGGTGACATAGAGAGTGACCCCAAGCTCGGCATGTTGCAGCCGGCAATCTATGCCCTGGCCCTTGAGGTAATCGATCAGCGCCTGGGCGGCGCGCTCATTGGGGAGACGACCAAGTTCCAACATATTCACCTCGGGTGATTAATGGGCTTCGCGCCAGGCCTGAAAGCCACCGTCCAGACTATAGACATCATCGAAACCCTGCTCGTGCAGGTATTGTGCGGCGTTCTGGCTGCTGATGCCGTGGTAGCAGATCACTACCAGTGGGCTGTCCATATCGGCCTCGGCAATGTAGCGTGCCAGGTTTTCGTTGTTGAGATTAGTGGAGCCGGGGATCTGTCCCGCCTCGAAGCTGGCGCCGTCGCGGATATCGACCACCTGTAATTCGGCATTGTCTTCCAGCATATGGATGAGTTGATTGACACTCAGGTGTTGAAAAGCAGACATAGTCAACCTGTAAAGCAAAAGAGGGATAGGATAAGTGTGCAACATGGGGCCGTGAGAGTACAGCCCCGGTTGCGGGTGGTTCGGGGGATTAATCCCAGCTGAGGATCACCTTGCCCGACTGGCCCGAGCGCATGGCGTCGAAACCTGCTTGGAAATCATCGACTTTGTAGTGATGTGTGATGATTGGGGAGATATCTAGCCCAGATTGGATCAGGCTGGCCATCTTGTACCAGGTCTCAAACATCTCACGGCCGTAGATCCCTTTGATGATGAGGCCCTTGAAGATCACCTTGCTCCAGTCGATAGCCATGTCACCGCCGGGAATACCCAGCATGGCGATCTTGCCGCCGTGGTTCATGGTATCCAGCATAGAGTGGAAGGCGGCCGGTACGCCGGACATCTCCAGACCCACATCGAAGCCTTCGGTCATGCCGAGTTCCTGCATCACATCTTCCAGCTTCTCCTTGGCCACATTGACGGCGCGGGTGGCGCCCATCTTCTTGGCCAGTTCGAGGCGGTACTCGTTCACATCTGTGATCACCACATGGCGTGCGCCAACATGACGACAGACGGCTGCTGCCATGATGCCGATAGGGCCTGCGCCCGTGATCAGTACATCTTCGCCCACGAGATCGAACGACAGCGCCGTGTGTACCGCGTTGCCGAAAGGATCGAAGATTGAGGCCAGATCGTCAGAGATATCGTCGGGGATCTTAAAGGCGTTGAAGGCTGGGATCACCAGATACTCGGCAAATGCACCTTCACGGTTAACGCCGACGCCCGAGGTGTTGCGGCACAGGTGAGTACGGCCCGCGCGGCAGTTGCGGCAATGACCACAGGTGATGTGGCCTTCGCCCGATACGCGATCGCCGATCTGGAAGCCACGGACTTCCTGGCCAATCTCGACCACCTCACCCACGTATTCGTGGCCGACCACCATAGGGACGGGGATCGTGTTTTGCGACCATTCGTCCCAGTTGTAGATATGTACGTCGGTGCCACAGATGGCGGTCTTACGAATTTTGATCAGCAGATCGTTGTGGCCAACTTCAGGTTTTGGCGCATCAACCATCCAGATGCCTTCTTCAGGCTTGAGTTTGCTTAGGGCTTTCATCGATAGACTCCTAGATAATTCCCATCTCTTTAGCGATGCGGGTGAAGGCATCGATGGCGCGATCGAGCTGCTCGCGGGTGTGGGCGGCAGACATCT
This sequence comes from Shewanella sp. cp20, assembly GCF_000832025.1. Classification (NCBI taxonomy): domain Bacteria; kingdom Pseudomonadati; phylum Pseudomonadota; class Gammaproteobacteria; order Alteromonadales; family Shewanellaceae; genus Shewanella; species Shewanella sp. cp20. The sequence goes on from NZ_JPII01000009.1 coordinate 20,064, forward strand.
GGGTACGAATACGGGCCTGGCCCTTAGGTACCACAGGGAAGGAGAAGCCGATCACATAGATGTTCTCTTCCAGCAGACGGTTAGCGAAGTCGCTGGCCAGCTTGGCATCGCCAATCATCACAGGGATGATGGCGTGGTCGGCGCCGCCTAGGGTAAAGCCTGCTTCTGTCATCTTCTCGCGGAAGTAACGGCTGTTTTCCCATACGGCTTCACGCAGTGTTTGGCCAGACTTGAGCATCTCCAGCACATGAATCGAGGCGGTGACGATAGAAGGTGCCAGTGAGTTAGAGAAGAGGTAAGGACGTGAGCGTTGACGCAGCCAGTCGATCACCTCTTTCTTGGCGGAGGTAAATCCGCCCGATGCGCCGCCAAGGGCCTTGCCCAGGGTACCTGTGATGATGTCGACTCTGTCCATCACGTCGCAATATTCGTGGGTGCCGCGGCCGTTTTGACCAATGAAGCCCACGGCGTGCGAGTCGTCCACCATGACCAGGGCGCCATATTTATCAGCCAGATCGCAAACGCCCTTAAGGTTGGCGATGACGCCGTCCATTGAGAATACGCCGTCGGTGGCGATCAGAATGTGGCGCGCACCGGCTGCCTTTGCCGCCTGCAGCTGTGCTTCCAGATCGGCCATGTCGTTGTTGGCATAGCGGAAACGCTTGGCCTTACACAGACGCACACCGTCGATGATAGAGGCGTGGTTCAGGGCATCTGAGACGATGGCGTCTTCGGCGCCGAGCAGGGTCTCGAACAGGCCGGCATTAGCGTCGAAGCAAGAAGAGTAAAGGATAGTGTCTTCCATGCCGAGGAATTCGCTTAGGCTGGCTTCGAGTTGCTTATGAATATCTTGGGTACCACAGATGAAGCGTACAGAGGCCATGCCGAAGCCGTGATCGCTCAGGCCTTGTTGGGCGGCGGCAATCAGTTCGGGGTGATTGGCCAGGCCAAGGTAGTTGTTGGCGCAGAAGTTCATCACTTCGTGGCCGTTGACTTGGATTTCAGTCTTCTGAGGAGAGGCAATAACGCGCTCGCTCTTGTATAAGCCTTCCGCTTTCACTTCAGCCAGCTGCTGATTGATTTGATCGTAGAATGAGGTCGTTGCCACCTGTAGTCTCCTTCTTTCTGTCTCGTTTTATTTTTGTATGCTTTGCTCGAGCCTGCACGCTTGGCAGATAAATTCGAGGAAAGGCGATAAGTTAGGAACCATGTTTAACGCATAAGTCAGGCTTGTCATAGCCAGGTATCGCCCCGTCGATGAATGATTAAGTCTAGTTCAGTTTCGACCATCTATTGTTGCCGACAAGCCTGTCGGAAAAGGGGACGCCTGGGATATGGATCGCGCTAGGCTGGCCGAATTCTAACCTTAAACCCGGCCGGCGCCACATTTTTTTTTGCGCTATTAACTAAGTTAGTGCATGTGCAACTTTCGCATAACAAAAAATAATGCGAAATGTTACAACTGGCGGTATCTGATGGCTGTAGATGCTGGCGCGCAGCCAATGCTCGTCTAGTCTTCCTCTTGTTCCGCCTTAGCCAAGGCCTGGTAGTGTTGCTCCAGCCTGATGAAGGTGGGTTTGGCGGAATCGCTGGCGTAAGCCTTGAAGATCATCAATACCCTTAGCAGACCCTCGTAGAGCGAGGTCTTAGTGATCTGGGTGGCTTCCGAGTGGGTGAGCTGGTTGCTGATCCAGAAACAGGCCACCATACGGATGGTGTCGGCCAATGGGGTGATCTCGGCATCTTCCAACACCACTACGCCATCTTGTTTCAACTGGCTAAGAATGCTGGTGGCCTTCTTGAGTACCTGTTCATGGGTGACGGTATAGCGTTTGTTGAGCTCTTCGTCGCGGCTGAGGATGATCACCAGGTTGGCGTACATGAAACGGAACTGCCACAGGGTATAGAAGAGGGCATCGAAGTAGCCGATCAAGAGGTCGACATCCACCTTCTTGCCTTCATAGGGCTGAAAGCCTGTCTCTAGGTGCTGCTCATAGAGGCTGAAGATGGAGCGAATAATGTCTTCTTTATTGCGGAAATGGTAGTAGAGGTTACCCGGGCTGATCCCCAGATGCGCGGCAATATGGTTGGTGGTGATGCTGCGCTCACCATGTTCGTTAAACAGGGCCAGGGCGGCATGGACGATTTTATCGCGGGTTTTCATCTTGATCCTAAGTCAGGTCGGTTATCTACCAGCGCACTCAAGCGAATAGGCGGACTGGATAATTGGCTACATTCGAGTAAAGGCTCCAGTTGCAACTTATCAGCCAGCGGGTAAAAGTCAATCTATGGCTACTCAGACCAGTTAAGATTAACACCCTGTTTTTCACTCCTTTTATCAATTTGACTGACGCTGTATCGGGTTATTGGCGTTTGCCGCCCGTCGGCGTCAGGCATATGTTACTATTAAGCCCTATGAGTAAATTGCCCCTGTCTAAGTGCCGACCCCTATGAATCGTACCCTCTATTCAATCTTGCTGTATCTGCTAAGCCCCCTGCTAATTCTTTATTTGGTGATTAGGGCGGTTAAGAGCCCGGATTACCGTGGTCGCTGGGGCGAGCGTTTCGGTTTGGCCAAGCTTTCGAAGGCAGATCTGCTGATTCATTCGGTCTCCATGGGGGAAACCCTGGCGGCGATTCCGCTCATTAAGCAGATACAGGCCGCCAACCCAGATCTTAAACTCACTATCACCACGACCAGCCCGACTGGTTCGGCCGAGGTGCTCAAGGCCTTCGGCGAGTCGGTACAGCACTGTTACCTGCCCTTCGATCTGCCCCTGTGTGTGGCGCGCTTTCTGGGCCAGCTGCAACCCAAACAAATTATCATCATGGAGACTGAGCTGTGGCCTAATCTTATCCATCAGGCCAAGCGCCGAGGGATCAAGCTGATGTTGGCTAATGCTCGTTTGTCGGAGAAGTCGGCGAATCAGTATCGCGCTAGGCCCAAGCTGTCGCAACCCATGCTGCGTTCTCTGGATCTGATCGCCGCCCAGTCGCCCCAGGCGGCGCAGCGTTTTATCGACCTGGGGGTCGATGTCGAGCGGGTAAAGGTCACAGGCAGTCTTAAGTTCGACCTCACCATAGCGCCAGACTTGCTCGAGCAGGCCAAGGGGCTACGTCAGCAGTGGCAACGTATGGAGACCCCCGTCTGGGTCGCGGGCAGTGTGCACCCGGGCGAGTTCGACATCATGCTCGCCGCGCACAAGAGTCTGTTGATGCGGTTTCCTCACGCGCTAATGGTCTTGGTGCCCCGGCATCCGGAGCAGTTTGATGCGGCGGCAAGCCGGGTCAAGGCCGCGGGGCTGGTGCTGGCGCGACGTAGTCGTCAAGAGGTGGTAAATGAGCAGACTCAGGTGCTGCTCGGCGACACCATGGGCGAGTTGTTGAGCTTCTATGGCGCGGCGGATCAGGCCTTTGTCGGTGGCACCCTGATCGAAAATGGTGGCCATAATCCGCTGGAGCCCGCGGCCATAGGTCTGCCCGTCTATGTGGGGCCTCACCATTGGGACTTTGCCGAGATCACAGGGCTGCTCAAGGAGGCGGGCTCATTGACGCTGGTGCTGGACGGTGATGAGCTGGCTCAGGCCTTGGTGCATAAGTTTGATGATAAGGCGGCCTATCTGACTGCCAGAGAGGCTGGGCTCGAGGTGGTCGAGGCCAATAAAGGGGCGTTGGTGGCCCAGTTTGCCCTGGCGAGTGAGCTGCTTAAGGGCTAATTAAGCCCCGTCGTACATTAAAAAGCAGGGGATAGGTTATGCCTTTGCATAACCCGCTAATAGCTGCTGCCAGTTTTCCTGGGTAAAGTGTAGCTCGGGTGCCTTGCCCTTCTCCTTGTTGAAGGAGCGTAGCAGGCGGTCGAGGTTGGCCTGTTGCCACCTGCTGTCAGGCTTCTTGAGGGCGCCGCGATCGAAGTCGATCAGGGTAAAGTTGTCATCGGCGAGCAGTATGTTCTTGGCATTGAGATCCGCGTGGTAGACGCCGCGGCGATGAAACTTAGCGATACATGCACCGAGCGCCTGCCAAAGCTCCGCGGACATAGGTGACTGTTTCAGCCTAGCCACAAGATCGCGCGCGCCCGGTATCCGCTTGATGATGATGTCGCCGCGGTAACAGGGGCCGCTGCGCTGGATCTGCGCCGCCACCGGCTCAGGTACGGCAAACCCTTCCTCAAACAGCTGCTCCAGCAGGGTGAATTCCGCGATTGCCCGGCAGCGTTTTAGCCCAGTATAGAGATAGGCGTCGCGGCTGAATTTCTCCATCATGCCACCACGATAATAGTGTCTGAGTACCCACTCCTCCTCGGGTGCCTGGCTCAGTGGATGAGGATTGACAAACCAGGTGGTGTAACGCCCCGTCGAAGAGCCCGTGATAGCGCCTAGCTCTTGCCAGTAATCGAAGGTAAACCAATCAGGGGTGATCGCCTTGAGCGAAGGCTGGTTAAAGACGATACAACCGGCATCGGTAGGTTTTATTTGCATAGATTTACTGGCTCAACGGGCTTGGGTGGTCGCTATGGGGAATTGTACCCGATATTGGCGCCCTGTCAGCCCTCTTTCACCAGTTGTTGCAGTACCTGGCTAAGATTCACCTGCCAAGGCTTGGCGGGCAGAATGGCTTGTGATTGGCTGCAGTCCAGCGCGCTGTAGGGAGGGCGAGGTGCTGGTGTGCCATAGTCTTGGGTGCTGGCGGGGCTAATCTTAGCCGCTTGATCTATCAGGCCCAGGTAGTCCACCCAGTAGTCGTTAGGCTGAGTCGCCTTGAGTGCCTGGACAACCTGCCCCTGGCGACCGATCACCAATATCTTTATCATCGTGCCCGGCCCATTAAGACTGCCTCACCACCCGATGGCACCAATTCACGTGCATCAGATACCAGTCCAGCGTCTTCTCAAGGCCGTTGACGAAGCTTTCACTTGGCTGCCAGCCCTATTTATCGCTGAGCTTACTGGCATCGATGGCGTAACGGGTATCGTGCCCTGCAGTGAATGGCTCTGATTTTCTTGCACGAAATCGAGATCAACCAGATGCTCCTTAAACCACCGCTTGCGAAAGGTTTCGAAAAAACAGCCGCGCTCATCGCCGAACACCTGAGGCTCGAGCAGCTTAACATCTGGAATGTTGGTATCGTGGATCTTCATAGTGTCATCCGGCCGGTAAACAGGGCCACAGGTTCTAAAGAAAGTTGGTCCCTATGACGGCCTAATCATGGAACCTAGGGACATTCTACATTAAACTCGTTGCGGATCCTTACTCCCTTACTATTTCTCAGCGGCCCCAATATGAGCTTGAATTTGCAGACTGCCCACTCTTTGTGTCTCTTACGTTTATCTGCCATCGGCGACGTGTGTCATGCGGTGGCCATGGTGCAGGCGATACAGCGCCAGTATCCCGATCTTAAGATCACCTGGGTGATCGGCAAGGTGGAATATCAGTTGCTTAAGCATCTGCCGCGTATCGAATTTGTGATCTTCGATAAGTCTCAGGGCTGGCGCGCTTACTTTAACCTGCGTAAGGCGCTTAAGGGACGTAGATTCGATGTGCTGCTACACATGCAGGTGGCGCTGAGGGCAACCATCGCATCCTTGGCCATCTCGGCCAAGGTGCGCTTGGGGTTCGATCGTGCCAGGGCCAAGGAGGGGCAGTGGCTGGTGACCAATCATAGGGTCGAGCCGCTGGCGACTCCCCATGTGCTCGAGGGCTTCATGGGGTTTGCCAAGGCCGTGGGCGTCACGGATCTTGCGCCTAAGTGGAATATTCCTGTGCCCGTCGCCGATACCGAGTTTGCGCGCGAGCTTATCCCTGATGGAGACAAAACATTGATTATCTGCGCCGCCGCCAGTAAGGCCGAGCGCAATTGGCTGCCCGAACGTTATGCCAAGGTGGCCGACCATGCGTTGGAGAAAGGTTATCGTGTGCTGCTCTGCGGTGGCCCGGTCTCTATGGAGCGTAAGCTTGCCGAAGCCATAGTTACACATGGCGATGCCCGTATCGAAAATCAGGTGGGCAAGACCTCATTGACACAACTCTTGGCGCTGCTGAAACAGGCGAGTATAGTCCTGGCGCCAGACACTGGACCGGCCCATATGGCGGTGACTCAGGGTACGCCCGTGATAGGCCTCTACGCCCACTCCAATCCTGGGCGCACCGGGCCCTACACCTGTTTAGAGAGTGTGGTCAGCGTCTATGATGAGGCCATTACCCAGCAACATTCGGGCGAGGTGCCCTGGGGCACACGTGCCAAGGGGGCGCATCTGATGGAGATGATCCAGGTGGCCCCCGTGACTGCCCAATTTGATCGTCTGGCTAAGGCAAGCGAAGGTGTTCAAGCGAGCTAGCCCTCTCAACATGCCAGCCATTAGCCACGAGTTGGCGAATAATGGTAGACTTCAGGTTTGATTGGCTCATCTGGCACCCATCAGTTGAGCCATGCAATGAGGGAAGATGGGGTTTTCCCATTTATTTTTAGGGATATCGTTGATGTCAGTGGCGCCAAAGTTTCTGTTTGTACCTGTCTCCTGTAAAGAGGGGATAGGTGAATATATGCGTTCCACCATAGTGGCCGACGAGATAATGCAGCGTTGGCCCGGGGCACAGGTTGAGTTTGTGCTCAATAGCCGTGCACCCTATGCCAAGCATTGCCCCTATCCGACACATCTGGTTAATGACACGCCCACCAAGCGGGTGAAAGAGGTCAACCAGCTGGTATCGCAGCTCAAGCCTGACTTAGTGATCTTCGATGCCGCCGGCCGTAAGGCCCAGCTTAAACATGCCAGTCGCAGCGGTGCCAAGGTGGTGTTCGTTAGCCAGCATAAACGTAAGCGGGCCCGCGGCATGAAGCTCGAAAGAGCCTTAGTGACCGACAGCCATTGGGTGGTGCAACCCGAGTTTGTGATTGGTGATATCAGTCGTTTCGAGCGCTTCAAGTTAAACCTGATTAAATGTCCCGAGCCCATCTTTACCGGTTCTATCTTCGCGCGTCCCGATACTGTCCTGCAGCAAGCCTTGCGAGAGCAGTATGGTTTAAAGCCTAAAGGTTATCTTCTCTATAGCGCCGGCTCCGGTGGGCATTATATCGGCTCGACTCTGGCGGCCGAGCGTTTCGCCCAGGTGGCACAGGCCTGTTATCGAGAGACCGGGATCCCCAGTGTCATGGTGTTTGGCCCCAACTATCCTAAGGCTCTGCCTCGGCTCGAGGGCGTCGTGGCCATAGAGCGGCTCTCTAGCCTGGAGTTTATCAATTTGCTCGATGGCGCCGCGGGTGCCGTGCTGAGTGGCGGCGACACGCTGCTGCAGGCGATCGCGCTCAAGGTGCCGACGCTGGCGGTGGCCGTCTCTAAGGATCAGCCCAAGCGGATCGACAGCTGCGTGAAGCGGGGTCTTGCCCTCAGCTGTGATATCGAGCTGGATGCCATGTGTGCTCAGGTGCAGCGCCTGCTCGAGCCGCAAACTACTCAGGAGCTTGCGGCAAAAATGGACAGAGAGGCCGAGGCTAAGGGCTTGGATATCTGCATGGCGGAGATCGCTAGACTCCTGGGACTGAGCTGTGAGCGGTAAACGTATAGCCCTCGTCATCGATAGTCTGGCGGGGGGCGGTGCAGAGAAGATTGTCCTGACCCTGGCGACGGAGATGAAACGCCTGGGTCACGAACCGCATCTCTTGGTTATCAGCCCGAATTACGACTATGTGGTACCAGAGGGCATACCTCTGCATGTCTGTTTCGATGAACGGGACAAGCACATTATCGCCTGGTGGCGACTGGGGCGCTCGGCTGCTAGGGTGAAGCAGTGGATAGAGGGGATAGAGCAGGCCCATGGCCGCTTCGATCTGATCCTCTCTAATCTGGACAAGAGCAACCTCCTGCTGACTCGGGCAGGCGTCGCGCCCCTCTATATCGTGGTGCATAACTCAATCGAAGAGGAGTTGAAGCGCGAGCGGAAGCTCGGGCCGCTGGCCTATCTCACTATGCTTAGGACCAAGAAGGCACTGGATGGTCAGGCGTTGATCACCGTCTCCAAAGGGATAGCGAGGGAGATTAGTCAGACCGGGCGAGTTGCGCCCCGTAGCATGCGCACCATCTACAACCCTTTCGATATGGATGCGATAAGGGCAAAGGCGGAAGAGGTGAATCCGGATATCCCCGAGGGGGATTACCTTATCCATGTTGGCCGGGTCGCGCGCCAGAAACGCCACGACATACTGTTTCAGGCGCTTGCCAAGATGCAAAAACCTCTGCCCTTGGTGCTGCTCTGCAATAACCCTAAGAAGGCGATGAAACTGGCCAAGAAACATGGCGTGGCCGATCGCATCATCTGTCCCGGCTTTCAGGCCAATCCCTTCCCCTGGATCAGGCGCGCTAAGCTGCTGGTTTTATCTTCCGATTATGAGGGTTTTGGAAATGTCCTCGCGGAGGGGCTGATGTGCGGTACGCCTGTGGTGAGTACTCGATGCCCCCATGGACCCGATGAGATATTGACGGGTGAGTTGGCCGATTACCTTGCGCCGCGGCGGGACAGTGAGGCCTTGAGCCGAAAGATAGATAAGGCCCTATGCCATTATCCGTCTCTTCATCAGTGCGAGATCTTCGATGAGGTCGCTATTGAGCGAATTGTTGCCGATTATCTCAGCCTCTGCGAGCCGCCTTCTCCAGTTTAGCCGCCGAGTTCGTTAATGCCTTGGGCACAGCGAATGGATCTGTCCTTCAAGGTTGCGTTAAATAGCCGATTATTGTTTGCCAGTTGGTGGCGGCAGCTTTCTTCGTGATGAAGATGAAAGGCGACCGCATAGAACTTCACCCGCTTGCGCCACTTGCCGTTGTGATACATACGCAGAGCAAACTCCTTGTCTTCCGGTCCCCATCCCTCGAATGCCTGATTAAAGCCGTTGATCGCCAAGGCATCTTGTCGCCAGAAGCCGAGATTACAGCCATGTATGCCTTCTATCGAATCGGGGGCGCCCCAGCCAGTTTTCTCGCATAGCCAGCGGCTGCGCAGTGCCAGCTCCCTTCCCCTTGCGATACCAGGCGAGAAGAGGCTCGGACGCGCATTAGTTGCCAATATCTCTCGGCTCAAGTCAGGCCCCATCTTGACGCGCTTGCCCGTCACCAGGCAGTCGGGCTCGGCGACGGCCAAGTGATCGGCGATAAATTCAGGGTGCAACACTAAGTCGCCATCGATCATTATGATGTAGTCGAAGCTGGCAAGCCCGATGGCGCGATTGCGGCTGGCGGAGAGGCGAAAGCCTCTATCCTCATGCCAGCTATGGATCAGGGGAACAGGAAAATGGGCTTTGAGTGTGTCGATAAGATCGCGAGTCGCCTTGCCAGAGCCATCGTCGGCGATGATCACCTCGTCGGGGAGGCGGGATTGTCTCTCGACGCTGGCGAGGACGGCATTTAGGGCTGCTGGCCAGTTATAGGTGGTGATAATTAAGCTAATGGACATAAAAATGAGTTAAGTGACAAACTTAAACTCTGTATACCCCATAGCATGTAACTATACGAATTTATTAGCTTTTATGTTTACTTTGCGTTGTGGCTGTAATTTTATTGTGGGGAGTGTTGCGCTTTTTTGTCGAATTTGTGCGCAAGTTATGAGCTGAGCGTAAATATAGGGGCGGTATCAAAAGCCCCTATCTTGTTGTATGGGTTATCAGTATTTTTGAGCGGGGTGTAGCAGACCAAATATCCAGCTAAGCAGAGGGATAGGGAGCTTGGTTTTTCGTTGCTGCTTGAGCATGTACCAGTGCCAGGCCTGTTGTTTATATTCTAATATTTCTGACGTTGACAGACTCTCTTTATACATGTCGCAGTAGTCGGCAATATACTTGAGTTCTCTCATGGGAATTTTCCCGCGATAGCCTCTGCCTGCATAATGAATAAAGCTTGCTTCCTGATAATTCTCATTACCTAATAGCGGCATGCGGTTAAAGCGTTTATCTACGCAAACACTTCTTATTTTGTCTCTACGAATCAGATAATTGATATAGGTTTGATCGTAAAATTTCACCTCGTTACAGATCTTCTGCATCTCTTCTGCGCTGGCGCTATCGAACAGACCTGTCTGCTTAGAGACCAAGATCATGCCTGAATTAAAATAGATCATCTTGCCTTCATCTTGAGGCCAGTCTACTTCGCCAAGCACTTGATTTATTTGCTCTGACTGTTGTGATCTGTCTATATGCGCGCCCTCATTGAACATGTAAACGGCATCTAGGTCAGGGCATTGTTCAAAGATATTTTCCGCCCAGGGAGAAATCAGCATGTCGGCGTCTAAATAGAGTACGCGATCATATTCTTTTAAGATTTCTTGCATATATAGCTTTTCAGACCATGCGGGGCTTGCATCAAACTTCTTATTGTTCACATGGAGCTTGTAGTGAAGCTGATCTGAGATGATGAGATCCGCAGAAACCTTTTCTGCATATTGTTTAAAGCTCGAAATAGCAGCCCGGTACATGGGGTTGTCGCCAATGGCGAGGGTGAAGATAGCTTTTTTCATAATGGAACCTTGGCTGTTATGAAGTTAACTTAGCGCTGACATCTGGCATTTTGGCGAGTGTTGCCATCACCTCATCGACGCCGATATCGCTGACATATCCCTTGCCTGTCGAGGCGTATAGCACTTTGGAACTCGCCGTTTCCGGCGGTGCCCAGTAGGGCTTCTTCTGTCGCATCATGGCGATAAGCGGTCGTTGACTGGCGGTGGCGAAATGCATGATGGCGGTTTCTACCGTGATCACCATGTCGGCGGCGGCAATCATAGCCGGTAGTTCGAAGAAGTTGTCTTGCACGGTAAAGAGGGCGACCTGGCTGTTTACCAGCCTTGGCTCATTGGCGATCGCCTTAGCCAGGGCATCATAATTTTCCGGCGTGCTGTTGACGATGAAACGGCTATCAGGTGCCAGCTCGGTGAGGCGAGCGATCAGCTCAAACAGCTGTGACTGATGCCAGTCGCGCTTCTTGTTGGTCGACAGGTGATTGAGAAAATAGAGCTTGCCCTGAGGCTGGTCGACAAACTGTTCATTTAGCCAGGTTTGCACCGTCTCGGCAAACTCCGGGGCTATGGTCAGCGACGGCATAAAGGCCGACTTGTCCAGCGTCAGCCCGGTAATGCTGTGTAGCAGCTGATAGTAGCGATCGGTAATGTGGTGCTGCTCGCCGAGGGCCGCTACGTCTATCTTAAAGGTCTTATCGCTGTGACGGAAAAACCAGGGATCGAGCAGGCCAGCAAATTTGGACTTGGCCAGGCTGGTGACGATAAAACCCTTGGGGCTGATGCGTCTGGCCAGGGCTGAGAATTGCTCGCTCTTGCTGCCAGAGTGAGTGATCACTAAGTCGTAGCCGAGTGTCTTGGCTGTTTCGACCTGTTGGTCCTGCATCGCCTTGCTGTCACTGCAGCCATAGCTGCGGCTAAAGGCGTGCTCGGCGGCTATCCACTGCTGCATAATCTTGCTGCGCGAGAGGCGCCAGCTGTCTTGGTTGTTGCGGTTGTCGTCGAGCCAGATGTCGACCTCCAGGTGCGGCTGTTGCTGTTTGAGTGCCGCTAGAAAGGTCTTGATATAGAGAAAATCGCCCAGTGCCAGCGGTGACATAAAGAGGAGGCGTTTTGCCTGTGCTAATCGCTCATTGGGAATAAGAGACATTGTGCCCTAGCCGATAAAATGAAAGTGGCTTAAGGATACATGGCTTTGAAGGCAGATAAAACCTTGGCCAAGGGCTATTTGCCAGAGGTTAAGCGCTGGTTTCGGATCAGTTTGTGACTCATCGCTAAGAACTCGGCGCCACTGGTCAGGCTTTCGCCTAGAGGGGTGACAAATTGGCTGTAGTATTAATGGAATGTGTTACAATCTGCGCCAGTATGCCCATTGATAGACTGAGGCTGGGTCGAGTGTTTGGTGGCAATTTGCTGTCCCTCGCGCCGGGTCATAGGTTTCTATAACCAGCGAGAAGATTGATTGTGATCTGTTTTGATGTTCTGCATCCATACTATTTGCCGCAGTATTTGCCCGTCATGCAGGAGTTGCAGGCTCGTGGGCAGCTGGTGCGTTTCGTGATCTATCGCAGTCAGGAGCAACAGGCGGCGCTCGATGCCCTAGTGGCGCAAAATGCCCTGGAGGCGCATTGGGTCGACTCGCAAGAGGAGGCGCTTGCCTACTACCTGAAAGAGAAACCTAGCTGGGTGATCTTCGGTAATAGTTTCGATGCGGCGGCCAAGCTTAAGGGGATCTGTAAGACCGCCCTGATGCAACATGGCATAGGCCCAAAGGCTTGCTATTACACTGTGTCCGAGTCGGATATGGATGTGCGTTTCGTCGAGGGGGAATACCGCCTCAAGCGCCTGCAGCAGCTCTATCCTCACAAAACTTTTATCGATACCGGTTATGCCAAACTGGATCCTATTGTGCAGGGCAATGAGACTGGGCTGGCTCTGGCGGCGTTAGGTTTAGACCCTGCCAAGCCGACCCTGCTCTATGCCCCCACCTTCTATCCCAGCAGTATTGAGAAGATGGCTAAAGATTGGCCAAGCGCCTTTAGCGAATACAACATATTGCTGAAGCCGCATTATTTTTCCTTGAGCAAGCCCAGCTATAAGAAGCAGAAGCGACTGCTGGAGCATTGGGGGGCCTTCGATAATGTCTATCTGGCCCCTGTGGAGCAGGCAAACCTTTTGCCTTTCATGGCCAGTGCCGATCTCTTGACAGTGACGCCTCATCGGCGTTATTTGAGTTTGCCGCCCTGGATAAGCCCGTGGTCTGGTGCGACTTCTATCACCTGCGCTGGAGTTATCGCGGCATCTTTAGCTTCCGTTTTAAGAATCGTATGGATGAGGATCTCTATCGCTATGCCGGTGTAGCAGCCCATGCGGCATCTTACACAGAGCTTAAGGCAGTGGTTGATCAACAGATCGCTCAGCCCGAGTCCTTTGCCGCCAAGCGCGCTCAATACACTTTAGAGTTAGCTGGTTTGGTAGATGGGAGATGTAGTGAGCGAATTGTGGACTATCTAGTTTCCTAGCGGTTCAAAGGCATTCTCGTAGGCTATTTCTAGTATTTCTGTGGGTATTTGCTCTAAAGACTCTAAAAATGTGATGCGATCTCTGCGCATCTGCTGAGCAATCGAGAGTGCATTGAAAAATTCTTCCTTGCTAATGCCTAAAGCTGCTGGTGTGCTTTTTATATTGAGTCGTTCGATTGTATTAAGAACCCTTGGGTCTAAGGTTGGTAAATCAAGTTGCTCACGTAAAAAGTGGCAATATTTGGTGCCAAGGGCTACTTGCTCGCCGTGAAGACCAGTACCAAGTTGTAGATAATCAATTGCATGGCTAATTAAATGCTCGGCTCCAGAACATGGCCTAGAATCACCTGAAAACCCCATGGCTAATCCTGACAGTATTAGCCCTTCGGCGAGTTGAGTGATTGTCGTAAGATCTGTGAGAGGTTTGTGTTCCATATTAAGGATTTCATTTGCGGCGGATTTTGCCAGTAAGTAGGAGAATCCATCGAAGTTGGCTCTGCCTTTGGCGTAATCCATATCAAGTAATGCAGAATAATTCGATAAAAGATCCCCCACACCTGCCTGAGTCAACCGCTTAGGCGCTTTCGCGCACAGTTCAGTGTCTACGACGATAAAATTGGGTATGGCCGCAGGTAAGCTAAGCTTTTTGCCCTGTTCATCAAAAATGACGGCTACAGGTGAAGAGATACAATCGCTCGATAATGCTGTAGGGACAACAATTAATTCGAATTTTCTGATTGTTGCTAATCGCTTGCATACATCTAAGACCTTGCCACCACCGAATGCGACAACAGTTTCGATATGTTCTTGAGCGCAAAGCATATCTATCTGGCGCACGTTGTCAAAATCTGCCGCAGTGACCGAGTATATGATGCTGTTGGGATTATGAAGGTGAGGTAAACTCATCTTCGCTAGCTCTCGGACTCCATCATCAATTGCCAATAACACTCTTCTTGAAGAGATTTGAGATGACAAAAACTCAGATGTTGAGATGGCTCCTTTTTGCACTATCAGTTGTGCGGGGAACTCCAATTGGCGAGTGTTTAGTTTTCCCAAAAGATTTTGCAATTATAATTCCTTGATCTGCTTGAGTAGAGCACTTGTGCTAACACTAGAATGATAGTCGGTATATGCCATGGTAACCTTTTGTTGTTGTAGGTATTCCTCGGTACAACGGATCTGTTCGAGATAAGAGTTATGTTCCCAGTCATTCCCATGCACTATGACATCGATATTATATTTTTCGATGAAAGGTTTCACGTCGAAGCTGTTTGTAATTTCGACAACAGTGACGCATGCCAAGGCGCTTAGAATGGCAGCTCTATCTTGTTCTGAATATACTGGTCTTCTCTTATATTTTTCAGTCATCTCATCTCCATTGATAAGGATAATGAGCTCGTCCCCAAAAGTTGCAGCTTTCTTTAAAAACTCAACATGACCACGATGAAACAGATCAAACACGCCGACAACTAAGACTTTCTTTGACATCTTATAACCTAAAAGAGCTGAGCCGACTCTAGTACCGAGGCAGCGGAAAAATTTAGTTTGATATGATAAAGCAAATTTAGTGGGTGAAAAACGACTTTTAAAGCCATAGTAAGCGCAACAGGTGTGACAGTTGTTAATTGCTTTTACGCATAGAGAGTTAGTTTTCGGTCACTGGTGCACATATTAGGTCTTTGATTACTATTGTCGTATCTTAGTGCTTTGTTTTTCTTAAGAGTGATGAGAATCAATAGTTTTACTTATTGTTAGCCACCCAATAACTCCAAGTTGTTGATTTTATTGTGTAAAGTTGTCGGTTAGTCTTATTGGGCTTCCAGGGCCTTTACTTACCCAGTAATAGACCAGTCTTATCTAAACAGGACACATTTATCCCGTAGCGACCATCTCTTGTGGAAGGAATCTCTTTAGCGTGTGGGTTACATTAATACTCGTAACCTAAGGTTGACAAAGAATTGCTCGACCATTATGCAGCCAATTCTGACATTGGTGACTCTTTGTAAAACTTTCTCCCATGGCATTTTTACACTAATGATACAAACCCTAGCTTCTAGCGATTTTTACCAATAAACAATTCGATGCAGGTGGTTCAATCCCGGAGGGAAACTCGTTAAACTAGGCGCCATTACGATGCGAATTAGGTCTGCTAAACATGCACACGAAAGCGATTTATCCCGGAACATTCGATCCTGTCACTAACGGTCATACCGACCTTATCGAGCGTGCGGCGAAATTGTTTAAGCAGGTGGTGATCGGCATAGCCGCTAACCCTTCAAAACAGCCTAGGTTTAGCCTTGAGGAGCGGGTCAAGCTGGTGAAGCGAGTGACCGAGCATCTGGATAATGTCGAGGTGGTAGGCTTTAGTGGCCTGCTGGTGGACTTTGCTAAGGAGCAAAATGCCAGCGTCCTGGTGCGTGGCCTGCGGGCGGTGTCAGATTTCGAATATGAGTTTCAGCTTGCCAACATGAACAGGCGCCTGAGCGCCGATCTGGAAAGCGTATTCTTAACGCCGGCCGAAGAGAACTCGTTTATCTCTTCGACCCTGGTGAAAGAGGTGGCATTACATGGTGGTGATGTCAGTCAATTTGTGCATGAAGAAGTAGCCAAAGCGCTGCAAAAAAAGGATTAATTTGCCCGTCATGATGGAAAAAATGAAAGCTTATGTTGTAGGAGGGGTCGCGGCGCTAAGCCTGTTGCTCTCCTCTTTAGCCCATGCGGCTCCCTGGGTCGATGTGTCTGATATCTATCTCAGAGCCGATATTCAGGCGCTCGCTGACGCCGGTGTCATCACAGTGCCGGTCAATACTTACCCCCTGATGTGGTCTGGGATTGGGAGCGATCTGAGCAAGGTGGAACCCTCTGTGCTGTCGCCGGGTCTCGCCACCGCGTTTGCCCGAGTGAACTTCTATTACCGTAATGCGGTAGAGAATCGCGGCAATACTCGTATTAAGGCGGGTGGCGGTAGCGATCCGGCCCGTTTCCAGCACTTTGGCTCAGATTATCGCGAGAAGGGTGAGGTGCAGGTGTCCCATGAGTATCTGGGCGACAGGTTTGCCTTTAAGCTTGCGGCCTCGGCGCACTATGATCCGCTGGATGAGAAAGAGGTGCGCCTGGATGACTCCTATTTTGCGGTGGCTCTGGGCAACTGGATGGTGACGGCCGGCGCCGTAGATCAATGGTGGGGACCGGGATTCGATACCGCGCTTCACCGCTCTAACAACGCCCGCCCGCTGCCCAGTCTGATGTTGAGCCGCAATAACGCCGCGGCGTTTGAAACCCCTTGGCTCTCCTGGATAGGCCCCTGGACATTGACCACTGGCATCAGCTATCTGGAAGAGGAGCGCGCCGTCGCCAATCCGCTGCTGTGGAACTTTCGCGGTACCATTCGCCCCCTGAGACAGCTGGAGATGGGGATCTCCTGGACTACCATGTTCTGTGGTGAGGGCGAGGAGTGTGGGCTGTCTACCCTGTTCGATGCTATCGCCGGAAATACCACCTGTATCAATGGTGAGGCCAACTGTGATCCTGCCTTGCAGTCCAAGATAGGTAACCAGATGGCGGGCTTCGATATCCGTTACGCCGATACCTGGTTCGACATTCCTGTCGGCCTCTATTTAGAGCGCACCTGTGAAGACTCAAGCGGCCCTATGCCGTGGGATCTGGCCGACTGCGCCAAGCTGTTCGGTGCCGATACCCGTTTCGAGTTCGACTCGCAGCAGTATAAGCTCTTCTTCGAGTATTCAGATACCATGGTCGCCTGTGGCGAGGACCAGAATGCCTTCAACTGTTTCTACGAGCACAGCACCTACCTGAGTGGTTCTCGTTACTATGGCCGCTCACTGGGCAGTACCTATGACAGTGACGCCAACGTCTATGTGTTGGGGCTCATCGGCCAGTTTGCCAATAGCCATGGCTTTACCTCTCTGCTGCGCTTCGCTCAGCTGAACAAGGATGGCAAAACCGTCAATAATGGTTGGGCACCTCAGCCGCGCAAGGAAGATCTGCTGATGCTAGAGCTTAGCTATCGCCTGCCGATCTGGAGGGGGATGATGAGCCTGGGTGGCACTGTGTCTCAGTCTGAATTTGAGGCCGACGATAAAGATACCAATGCGACCCTGTTTGGCACCTATGAGTATCGCTTCTAGTTTCTCGTCTTTAGCTTCTAGGCTGTGGCATAGTAAAAAAGGCTGACACTTTGTCAGCCTTTTTGCGTTTTTAGCGTTAGGATTATCTTGGCTGACAGAGGCCGCAGAAGACGGTGGCCCGTTGGCCGAGTTTTATCTCGCTCAGCAGGTGACCGCACTGGGTGCAGGTCTCGCCGCCGCGGCCGTAAACATGTAGCTTCTGGGCGAAATAACCGGGTTTTCCCTCGGCGTTGGTGAAATCTTTGAGGGTTGTTCCCCCCTGTTTGATTGCCTGAGTCAGTATCTGTTTTACCTCGGCAACCAGCACGGTTAGCCGCTCCATATCGATGCGGCCAGCCTCGGCCTGTGGATGTATGCCGGCGGCAAACAGCGCCTCGTTGGCGTAGATATTCCCCACACCTACAACTATGTGATTGTCCATCAGGCAGAGTTTTATTGCTTTCTTCTTGCCCTCCAGCGCCTTGGCTAGATAGTTGACGTTAAAGCCTGACTCTAGTGGCTCGGGCCCGAGTTTGGACAGCAAGGGGTGGGCGGCTTCTGGCAGCTCGCACCAGAGCCAGGCGCCGAAACGTCTTGGGTCGTTAAACCTGAGCACCTTGTCGCTGGCCAGTTCGAGATCGATATGATCATGCTTCTCCACGGGTGTCGACTTGGGCAGGATACGCAGGCTGCCTGACATGCCCAGGTGGACGATCGTGGTGCCGGCATCGGTATCCAGCAGCAGATACTTGGCGCGGCGGCGTATCCCTCTGATGGTCTGGCCCACTATCTGCTGGGCTACTTCGGGCACGGGCCAGCGCAGGGATGCGTTGCGCACGGTTAATCCTGTGACCTCCTGATCCAGCAGGTGAGGGGAGATCCCTTGGCGGGTCACTTCGACTTCGGGGAGTTCGGGCATATAAATCTCTTCGTTTAACTTGTTAGGGGTTATCGAGCTTGAGAATTGGCGCAAGCTGCGGGCGCAGACTCGGCGGGATCTGGTACCAATTACCGGCGGGAGAGCTGAGTAGCCCCTCGTCGGGATAGAAGAGCCAGAGCTGCGGTGTCTCTATGTCACGGATCTGCAGCACCAGTTCGTGGGCCTGTGCGCTTAGGTCTGTGGGCTTAGCGATAGGAGAGACCTGTATGCCTCCCCAGGCCTCGGCCCACTGGCGGCAGTTGAGCACCCTAGGGTCGCACTGCCAGCCAAAGCCCTGTTCGGCCAGCCATAGGTCATCATATTGCAGCTGAGCCAGCGGCGCCTGTTGATCGAACAGTGGCTGGGCGTCATCCGGGATTGTCTGGCGTTGACGATCTAAAAAGGTGAGTATCGCCACCATGGCGATGGAGGCGAAGATGATGATGTTATTCCATTTTCTTCTGGTCAGGGCCATCTCGAGTCAGCATCAATCAATGTAAGATGTGTACGAGTCTAACATCGAAAATGGCCCAGGACATCAGCCGCCGGTGGCATTCATAAAGCGCAGGATCTGGGTTTCTCCCTCGGGGCCGAAGTGGTGCTCCTTGGGTTTGTGCTTAATCCCCTCAAGAATCGCCTGTTTCAGGCGCGCGATATCGCCCGGGTATTCCCTGACAATCGCCTTGAGATCTACCGAGTTTTCATTGCCCAGGCAGAGCAGCAGGCGTCCCTCAACCGTGACACGTACCCGGTTACACTCGTGGCAGAAGTTGTTGCTGTGGGGCGAGATGAAGCCTACATGTATGCTGCTGCCGGGCATGGTGTAGTAGCGGGCCGGGCCGCCGGTGCGTTTGTTGGAGACGCTTAGCGGGTATCGCTGGCCGATGATCGCCTTGACCTCGTCGCTGCTACAGTGGCGGCTCTTCTTGCGCTCGTCGATGATCCCAAGGGGCATCTCCTCGATGAAGGCGATATCCAGTTCGCGCTCGCGGCAAAACTCGATGAGATCCAATACCTCATCGTCATTCTGACCGCGCAGGATCACGGCATTGATCTTGATGCGCTTGAAGCCAGCGGCCTTGGCTGCATCGATCCCCTGAATCACCCGCTCCAGATTGCCGTTGCGGGTCAGCTGGGTAAACAGCTCGGGTTTTAGGGTATCTAAGCTGATGTTGAGTCGGCTCAGGCCTGCCTCATGCATCTTGCCGGCAAACTTACTCAGGCGCGAGCCGTTGGTGGTCATGGACAGCTCTTTGAGGCCGGGAAGCTGGCCCAGCAGTTTGACCAACTGGTCGCAATCGGTGCGTACTAAGGGTTCGCCGCCGGTGAGGCGGATCTTCTTCACCCCTAGCTCGGTAAAGGCCTGACCTATCCAGGCCAGCTCCTCCAGGCTGAGCACCTGCTCTCTGTCGAGAAAGCAGGGATCTTCACTCATACAATAGACGCAGCGAAAATCGCATCTGTCGGTCACCGAGAGGCGGAGATATTCGACCGTACGGCCAAAGGTATCGACGATTAAACTCATATAGAATCACCTAGGGCGGCGGGTAAGGGCTGCTTGCCCGCCTGGCTGTTGCTATTTGTCGTCTATAAGAGATCGGCAAAGGGTTGAATATAAACGGTATCGCCCACGTTGAGCTGCTCGTCTTTCTCGGCGATCACGATAAGGCAGTTTCCCTTCACCATTGAGCTCAACATGCCTGAACCCTGGGCGCCCGTGCTGGTGACATGCAATCGGCCATCGCTGCCCAGATGATAGATGCCACGGGTGAACTCCGTACGGCCGCTGCGGCTGCGCAGCGCACAGTCGGCGACGGCTGGCACCAATGTCGGTGCCCATTCCTGTTCTCCTGCCAACTTGCGCAGCGCCGGTTGCACGAACTGCATGAAGGAGACCATCACGGCCACAGGGTTGCCCGGTAGGCCGAAGAAGAGGCTGTCGCCAATCTGACCGAAGGCCAGGGGGCGACCCGGACGCATGTTGATGCGCCAGAAGTTGATCTGTCCAACCTTGGCCAGCGCTAACTTGATAAAGTCAGCGTCGCCTACCGAGACGCCACCGGAGCTTATCACCACGTCGGCCTGTTGCGCCGCGCCTTGCAGAGCGTCGATCAGGGCGGCCTCGCTGTCTTCGATGATGCCGAGATCGATCACCTCACAGCCCAGCTGTTTGACCATGGACTTGATGGTGAAGCGGTTGGAGTCGTAGATGCAGTTGGGTTTCAATGGCTCGCCCGGCTGGCATACCTCGTCCCCTGTTGAGAATACCGCGACCCTAGGGCGACGATATACGGGCAGCCTGCCAAAGCCGAGCGAGGCCAGCATGCCCTGATGGGCGGCCTTGAGTCTGTTTCCGGCCCCCAGCGCCGTGTGATCCTTGGCGATATCTTCACCGGCCTGGCGAACGTGTTGTCCCAGGCTGATATTGCCCTGGAAGCTGACGGTGTCGCCGCGATCCTCTGCCATCTCTTTCATCTGCACAGTATCGGCGCCCTCAGGCATGGGGGCGCCCGTCATGATGCGCACCGCCTCGCCGGGCTTGAGTGTGCCCTGATAGCTGTGACCGGCCATCACATCGCCCACCAAGGTGTAGCTGGCTTGCATGGGATCTGAATAGGCGAAGGCGAAACCGTCCATCGCCGAGTTGGTATGCTGGGGCACGTCCACCGGCGAGATGGCATCCTCGGCCAAAACCCTGTCTGTGCTGTCATCAATGGCCACCTCTTCGGTGGCAGAGACTGGCGTGACGTAAGAAAGAATTTTATCTATCCCCTGTCTCACCGACAGCGTCTTGCTGGTATCGAGTTCGCAGCCACACTCGGGAGCGAGGGGGAGCGATGGTGCACAGGGGCGCCAGCTGTTGGCGTATTCGATAACAAAGTCGGCGATCTGGCCGACGTCGTTGATATCCAGGCGTCTAAGATCCGAGGGTAATTGAGTCTCGTCGCAGCAGGCGATGGCCTGAATGTTGTCGTCATGGGTATGGATAAAGGGTTTGCCATGGGCGGCGCGGTGCAGCTCTATCTTGGGCAGGGCCAGCTTCTTGAAGCCCTCCACCAGGACGATGTCTACCTTGTCGGCCTCGATTTGAGCCAGCAGGTGAGGTAGCTCAGGGGCATCCTCGAAAGGATCTTCTGTCATCAGGGCCCAGCGCACGTGGGAGGCGACCAGCATCTGGCGGGCACCTGCCTTGCGCATCTCGTAGCTGTCCTTGCCGGGAATATCCACATCGAAGTTGTGATGAGCGTGTTTGACAACGGCTAGACGCAGGCCCCGGCGATTGAGTTCGGGGATCAGCTTCTTCAGCAGTGTGGTCTTGCCTGTGCCACTGTAGGCGCAAAATCCGAGGACGGGGATCGGCAGTGGATTGTTAAACGGTACGCTCATGTACACCTCTATTTTTAGTGGGCAATTGCCTCGGAAAGTTGTTGTTTTTGTTCTGGCGTGTTGACGTTCACGAACGCATTGGGCTGATCGGAAAAGTCACACACGACGCAGTGGTGCTTGGCATACCAGAAATCGATCTTACGCTCGCCGGCGTCTAGGAAGGCCTTCATCGATTCTCGCAGCGCCGGTTTCATCAGTAGCACCACAGGTTGTTCCCGCTTGCCGTCGCTGGCCACGGCCATCTCGGCCCCTTGGGCCTCTATGGCGGCGAGCATGCGTGGCACCAGATCCATCGGCAGCAGCGGACAGTCACAGGGCACCACCATGAGGTAGTCGGCCTGGGTCTGCCCCAGCGCGGTGATCATGCCGGCCAGCGGCCCCAGATAACCCGAGTCTTCGTCGCTCAGTACCGGATAACCAAACTCAGCATAGCGGTCCTGATTGCGATTTGCGTTGATCAGGATCTGCTTAACCTGAGGTTTTATCCTGTCGATTGCGTGTTTTATCATCGGCTGATCGTTTAACTCGACCAGTCCCTTGTCGTTGCCGCCCATGCGTCTGGCCATGCCGCCGGCAAGGATCACGGCATCAATTTGCGGTGACATATCTCAGCTCCTGCTGTGATGGGGTGAAGGGGCGTTCATCTATGCTCGATGGGCTGACCTGAATAGCCTGGTTGTGGATCTGCCAGGTCTGCTCGCACAGGCCTGTGAGCAAGCAGCTCTGATGGCTGGAGATCAGCATGCCTGTGCCTTGCTGTTTCAGATGGCTGACCATGGTGAGCACCAGTTGTTGGGACAGCTTGTCCATGTTGGAGGTGGGCTCGTCCAGCATCAGCAGGCGCGGGCGCATGATCCAGGCGCGGGCGATGGCCAGGCGCTGACGCTCGCCGCCGGAGAGGCTGGCGGCTCTCTGGTTGAGCAGGCCGCCTAGCTGGGCCATCTCGATAGCCGTCTGGGTGCGCGAGGCGATCTCCTGCTCGGTCATGTCGCAAAATGGCTGCACATAGTTGAGGTTGTAGGCCACGCTGCCATCGAATAGATAAGGGTGTTGATGCAGATAGACAGCCTTACCGAGCAAGGGATTGGGGCGCCACCAGGGGCTAGGCGCAAAGCCTTCTGTGTGGATCTCTCCTAGGCTAGGTGTCTGCAGACCGGCCAACATCTTCATCAGAGTCGTCTTGCCGCTGCCATTGTCACCCTGCAGGTGTATGGTCTGATGTTGGGCCAGACTGAGGCGGTCGAAGCGGTATAGCAGGCGGCTGCCGAAGCGCATCTCTATGTTGTTGGCGATGATCTTGACCATGACTAAAGGCTCCTCGGTTCGGCTCTGCCCCTGAGGGTACCCAGGGTAAAGTTAAGCACCAAGGCCAGAATGAGTAGTACCAGTCCCAGGGCGATCGCCTGGGCGAAGTCGCCCTTGCTGGTTTCCAGGGCGATGGCGGTGGGGATATTTCGGGTGACGCCAGCAATGTTGCCGCCCACCATCATGGAGCAACCCACCTCGGTCAGGATGCGACTAAAGGCCGCGACTATGGCCATCAAAAGTGGCACCTTGAGTTCGCGACACACCAACCAGACAGAGCGCAGCCAGGAGGCGCCTAAGGTGCGTGAGGTCTCCCAGGCTCGCTTGTCCACGCTGGTAAAGGCGGCCTGACTCATGGCGATTAACACGGGGGCGCAGATCATCATCTGTCCTAGTATCATGCCTTTCTGGGTAAATAGCCATTTTAGGTCCCCCAGGGGACCCATGCGGGTCAGCATCAGGTAGACCAGTAGGCCGATCACCACGGTTGGGATCGACTGTGTCGTCTGTACCAGGTTAGTGGCAAACCAACGTCCGGGAAAACGGGCGAAGGCCAGCACGAAGCCCAGTACCATAGAGGGAATTAGGGTGATCGCCAGCGCCGCAAAAGAGACAGAAAAAGATACGCTGACGATAGACCAAACATCTGGGTCTAATGAAAACAGCAGGCTCAACGCCTGCTGTAATAGGGCTAACCAGCCTTCACTCATTCGCTATATGTTGCCTTAAATAGTTGCTCACCCTGTACGGTGTAGCCGTTAATCATGCCTTGGGCTTCGTTGCCGATCAGCCAGTCACTCAGGGCCTTAGCACCTTTGTGGTTCAGATCTGGGTATTTCTCTGGGTTGATCAACATGATTTGATAAGGGTTAGCCAGTGTCTGACCACCATCATAGTCAACCGCTAGATCTAACTTCGCCTTGTAGGCAACGAAAGTACCACGGTCAGACAGTGTGTAGGCTTGGAGCTCGTTTGCCATCAGCAGTGTCTTACCCATGCCTTGACCTACGGCGCGATAGCCATTGAATGTCGGCTCAACCTTGGCGCCTTTCCAGATGATCAACTCTTTCATGTTGGTACCTGAGTTGTCACCACGAGAGACGAAGCCCGCGCCAGAGTCGGCTATTTTAGCAAAGGCTTCTTCAGCTGTCTTACTGCTGCGGATCTTCGCTGGGTCATTTTTCGGGCCCAAGATCACAAAATCGTTTTCCATGATGCCGCGTGGCAGGATGCCATAGCCTTCGTTAACAAATTTAGCTTCGGCCGCTGGGGCGTGGGTCATGACGACGTCAACATCGCCCTGGCGAGCCAGCTTGAGCGCCTTACCAGTACCTGTGGCAATGACCTGTACCTTGTAGCCAGACTCTTGCTCGAACTTAGGCAGTAGGTGCTTGAGTAGGCCAGAGTTTTCTGTGCTGGTGGTGGTGGCCAGTTTAATGACCTCTTCCGCCTGGGCAGAGGTTAACGTAAGGGCACTGGCGACGATCGCTAGGCTGATTATTGATTTTAGCTTTAGCATTTTTGCTCCTTGGCATTGGCTGAATGCGTGATGTTGCCGAGATCACGCGGATCATGTGTAAATAACGAGACTGTTTCAGCAAAAACAGTGCCAGATCTATTATCTGCAAAAAAAGCTCACAAGTTGCCAACAAAGTGTGAAGCAGATCGCAAGCTCGGTAAATTGTCGCCAGACATAATGTCCCAGAGCGTGATTCTACTGGTTCAGGGTGACCAATTGGCCGAGGTTTGATGCTAGAATCTGTTCAATATGAGTCAAAATGTCCAAAAGAAGACAATATGAGCCAGCCCAATAAAGAGATGAAGCCCCTACCTTCCGCCGTATCTGTGCTTATCGTCGACGATGAGCCGGGCATGCGCAGCTTCCTGAAGAAGGCGCTGTCGAAGAAGTTTGCCCTGGTGGAAACCGCCGGCAGCGTCGAAGATGCCGAGCAGCTCAGGAGCCGCTGTCACTTCGATCTGCTGATCGTCGATATTCGCCTGCCGGGCCGTTCCGGCATCGAATGGGACGAGGCGTTGAGCGATCAGGAGCGGCGCTCAGACATCATCTTTATGACCGGCTATGCCGATATGGACGTGGCCATCAAGGCGCTGCGCGCCGGCGCCTCCGACTTCATCATGAAGCCGTTCCACCTTGAACAGATGATGAAGGCGGTGGATCGCTGTATCGAGCGTCGCCTGCTTAAGCGCGAAAACCTCATGCTGCGCCGTGAGGTCTCCATCGGTCAGTCTTCCACCATCATAGGCAGCAGCGATGCCATGATGGAGGTGAAACACGTTATCGAGCGGGTGGCACCCACCAACGCGGTTATCCTGATCGAGGGCGAGTCGGGCACGGGTAAAGAGCTGGTGGCCAGGCAGCTGCATCTGCTCAGTGGTCGTCAGGGGCCATTCGTGCCGGTCAACTGTGGTGCCATCGCCCCGGAATTACTGGAGAGCGAGCTCTTCGGCCATGCCGCCGGTTCCTTTACCGGCGCCAAGGGCAATCGCGAGGGCCTGTTCAGCTTCGCTTCTGGCGGTACCATCTTTCTCGACGAGATCGGCGAGATGCCGCTCAAGATGCAGACGGCCCTGCTCAGGGTGCTGGAGCAACGCACCATACGTCCCGTGGGCAGCGAGAAAGAGATCAATATCGATGTCCGGGTGTTGGCGGCCACCAACCGCAAGCTGGCGGACGAGGTGGAGGCCGGTAACTTCAGACGCGATCTCTTCTATCGACTCAATGTGCTCGACATAGTGATCCCGCCGCTACGCGAACGCCCGGAAGATGTGGTGGAACTGACCCATCACTTCACCCGCCTGCTGGCCGCCGAGCTGGGGGTCAAGGAGGTGGTATGGAGCCACGAGGATATGCTCAAGCTGCAACAGCATGAGTGGCCGGGCAACATACGTGAGCTGCGCAACATGATAGAGCGTTGCATCCTCCTGGGTAAGCCGCCGGCGGAATATTGGAAGCAGCAGCCTAAGTCAGAGGTGGCGGGCGAGCTGGGTTATCCCCTTGACTGGTCGCTTAAAGAGGTGGAGAAACACCATGTGACCTCGGTAGTCGACCTGCATCAGGGCAACAAGTCTGCCGCCGCACGCGATCTCGGGGTTTCCCGTAAGACACTGGATCGTAAATATAAAGAGTGGTTCGAACTCAATAACCTCGAGGAAGAATAACGGTGTCTTTTTTCTCGCGTTTCTTTGGTGTCAACTGGCAGCAATTACAGGCAAAGGTGCGTTATCGCATCCTGATCCTGACTCTGCTGCCCATCTTGCTCACCCTGGTGAGCCTGGTGTTTATCACCATCTACTGGAACATCAGCTACACGGGCAAGCAACTCTTCATGAAGGTGAAGGCCGACCTGACCGTGGCCAGCAACACGCTCATCTCTGTGCAGGAGAAGCAGGAAAATCAGCTGGAGCTGGTGCGCGCCTCCTGGGAATTTCAGAACGAATTTCGCGATCTCGATGGAGACACTAAGGCCGCCAGAGCCAAGCTGGCCGAGCTGCTGAAGCAGAAACAGGCCGAGCTGGATCTGGACTTTCTGCGCCTGGTCAGCGTCGCCGAGGCGGCGCAGGACCCAGACCTTAGGGTCATGCTGCCTAAGATACAGGACAACCAACCCTTCTCCGGCTTGATGGTGCTCCAGCCACAACGTCTGGCCCGGTTGTCGCCCAACCTCGAGCAGGAGGCGGTGATCACCCTGGTTGATACTCCAAGGTCTCAGAAACCGAGTAAGGATGTCGAGAAGCGCGGCATGTTGAGCCGCAGTCTGCTACCTATCCTGGGCCGCGATGGCAAGGTGGGCTGGTATCTGGACGGCGGCATCTTACTCAATCGCGACATTCGTATCGTGGATCATATTCGCGATCTGGTGTACGACAAGGGCACCCTGCCAGAGCGTTCCATCGGCACGGTAACCATCTTCCTCGACAACACCCGCATCAGCACCAATGTACCGCTTAACTTCTTCCCTCAAGACAGCGAGAAACGCGGCCGAGCCCTGGGTAGTCTGGTGTCGGAAGAGGTGCGGCAGAAGGTGTTGGTGCAGGGCCTGCTATGGGTCGATCGTGCCTTCGTCTACAACGACTGGTTCATCTCGGCCTATGCCCCGCTCAAAGATATTCGCGGCGAGCGCATCGGCATGATTTACACGGGATTTTCCGAGTCGCCCTTTATCCATAACTACCTGCTCAACATCATAGAGCTGGGCACCATACTCATGTTGGTGCTGCTGGTCTCTGGCCTGTTGGTATACCGCGGCGCCTATAGCCTGCTGCAGCCGATTGAACGGATCCACCACGTGGTGAAGGCGGTGCAGTCGGGGCGCAACCTGCGCATAGGCTCCTTGGGACTGGAGCGCGACAACGAGCTGGCTAATTTGGCCGAACAGTTCGACCGCATGCTGGATCTGCTGCAGCGGCGTAACTCGCAGATCCAGGCGGCGGCCGAGCAGCTGGAGGTTAAGGTCGAGGAGCGTACCCGCAGCCTGCAGGAGAAGACGGAGGAGCTGCAGCGTAACGTGGCCCTGCTGAACGAGACACGTCAGCAACTGGTGACCAACGAGAAGCTAACCGCCTTGGGTGAGTTGACCGCAGGCATCGCCCATGAGATCAACAATCCGACGGCGGTGATCTTGGGCAACATGGAGCTGCTCAAGTCTGAACTCGGCGCCAAGGCCGAGGATGTCGAGGAAGAGATAGATATCGTCATCGAGCAGGTGGGCCGCATCAGCACCATTATTCGCAGCCTGCTGCAATACAGTCGTCCCGGCGAGTTCAACGCGCCACTGGAGATGCATCAGCTTACGCCTATCGTCGAGGAGATGACCATACTGGTACGCCACTCCATCAAGAAGCAGGAGGTGGTACTGATCCAGGATCTCAACGCCAGCTATCCAATCGAGGTGAATCGCCCTCAGCTATTACAGGTGCTGATTAACCTGGTGGTTAACGCCGCCCACGCCATGGATGGACAGGGACGCATCTGGATCCGCACCTATGACTGGGTGCAGGGTGGTGAGCCCATAGGGGTCAAGATAGAGGTGGAAGATGAGGGTAAGGGGATCCCCGAGGAACAGCTGGGGCGCATCTTCGATCCTTTCTATACCACGCGCCAGGACGGCACTGGACTGGGACTCTCCCTGAGTTACGGCATCATCAAGCGGATCGGCGGCACCATAGAGGTCAGCTCTACGGTCGGTAAGGGGACGCTGTTTACCATAGGCCTGTATCACAAGGCGATCGACGATCAGTTCAATCCGCCCTACGAGGGACTGCACTTCTCGAGTGCCCTGGACAAGAAGGCGCGGGAGGCCTAACTGTCTACTGATTGCAGCCCAAAAATCTAGGCCCTAGATAAAAAAAGAGCCGGAATATTAATATTCCGGCCACAAAGAGTGTGTGAGCAATGTTGTGCTTGCGAACTCATCATAGTAAGCAGAGATGAAGTGCTTAAAACAGACTGAGTTTTGGAACGCACCTAAATAGTAATGATTATCATTTAGGTTTGCAAGCTTTTATCGTGTAAAGATTCACGATTAACAGGCTCTAGCTCAGTAACTTGTTTAAAACCAACTTGTTATCATCGATATTGGCTGTGGAATTTTCCAGGCCGGCGATCTTGTAGCCCTGCTTTATCAGTAGCTGTAACATGCTAGCGAAGCGGTTGTAGGTCTTAACCGCCAGGGTGTTGAAGCCCTGCGCCTTGGCCCAGTGCTCCTGATCTTGCATCATCTCCTTGGCCAGCCCTAGCTGGCGAAACTCAGGCAGTATGGCACCCAGCCAGCTGTAAAACTCACCATTGGCCTCGCCATAGCCAATCTTGTAGCCTGCCAGTTCGCCCTCGATGCGGATCAGCTGCACCAGAAAGGGCTTGCCGCTCAGGCGTGATTGATAATCTGCCGCCTGATGACGCCCGTCGAATTCGGGTACCTGTTGGCTCAGGCCGATGAGGGTGTCGATGAGCTCATCGCTCAGTTGGGTGTGATGCTCAATACTTGTGGTGTACATCTTGGCTCTCCAAAGTCGGTGCTAGCATGGCGGCACTGGTGAAAATTTGAGTGCCGCGATGATAGTATAAAACAACTGGTCAGGCCAGTTCGGTCTGCGATTTTGTCTGGCCTTCTCGCAAAATTCGCTCCTGCAGTACCCTGAGCAAGACGCCGTAGGCGGGCAGGAAGAGCCCCAGGCTGACGATCAGCTTGAAACCATAGTCGACGCTGGCGATTTCAATCCAGTGCTCGGCCATGAAGGGGTCGCTCGAGGCGTAGAAGGCGACGCTGAAGAACACCAGAGTGTCGATAAGGTTACCAACGACCGTCGAGGCGGCTGGTGCGACCCACCAGGCCTTGGCCTGTCTGAGGCGGGCGAACACGGTAATATCCATCAGCTGGCCGACCAGATAGGCGGCGAAGCTGGCGAAGGCGATACGAAACACGAAGCTGTTGAACGCTTGCAAGGCGTCGCCACCCTGAAAACTGCCCTGATGGAAGAGTACGCCGATCAGATAGGAAATCACCAGCGCCGGTATCATGGCCCTTAGAATGATCTTACGCGCCGACTGTTGGCCGAAGATTCTCACCGTCAGATCTGTGGCCAGATAGACGAAGGGAAAGCTGAAGGCGCCCCAGGTGGTATGAAAACCAAATAGCTGAAAGGGCAGCTGAACCAAGTAGTTACTTGCGGTGATTATGGCAATATGAAAGCTGACAAGCAGCAGGAGCGCACGCTGAATCTGCGCCGGGGATAACATTAACATCTTGTGGCCTTTTTAGTGGGTTGACGCGGGGTGAGGGAACCCGCTTAGAAACTGGGTAAGGCTTGCGCCTCGGTTAGCCGTGTCCTGAGCCTAGCCCGGGAGACAGGGCGGCAAATTATAGTCATTAAGACCAAATGAGCAAGGATTTTGCGTCGTTTTCTCTGCCGAGCTCCCGCTTACACGGCGTAAAGAGACTACACTTGGTTGAATATCACCATGATTTCGAGGAGGGGTCGATGAGATCCTGGCGTTATCTTGTCGTCATCTTGTGTGCCTGCATGTTAGCGGGTACGCCACGGCATGCCGCATCCGAAGAGGTTGAGGAGATCACCGTGGTAACCGGTAACTGGCCCGGCTTTAGCACGCCAGACGGCAAAGGCTTTTACCTCGCGCTGATGCAAAGCGCCTTTCCCGCCCCTAAGTGGAAGCTCTCTGTCGATTTTGTGCCTTTCTCTCGCGCCCTCTACATGGTGCAGCATCACAAGGTCGATGTGGGACTGGGTTTCTATCTCGACGAAGTCAAACCCGAATACTACTGTGACCTGCCGGTGGAGGTGGATCAGGTGGATGCCGCCCTGACGCCCGAGCTGGCGGCTATCTGGCAGGACATCAACAGCCTGAAAAAGAAGAAGGTGAAGGCGCTGCTGGAGTATCGCTACGATACCTTTATCAAGGTGCCCATGTATTACGAGGAGGGGAGCGATCTGCTGCAGATGCTCAACCATGTTAACAGCGGCAAGATAGACGCCGTGCTCGACTATAAGCGTTCTTTGCTGGGGCTCGCCAGCCAGTTAAATCGGCCGCAGCAGTATGTGATAAAAGAAAATGTACTCAATGCGGAGGTATTCTTCGTCTTTCCCCAGACGCAGAAAGGCAAGCGTTTGAAGGCGATCTTTAACCGTGCCATGGCGCGCATGCTCGCCAGCGGTGAGCTGGATCGTCTGTTTCAGGCCAACGTCGGATATCGCGACCGGGTGCCGCTGGGTAAATAAGCCTGAGGCCAATTCGGCTAGTGTCTATCAGCCAGGTAGGTAAGAGCTAGACCTCGGTCAGGATCGACATTATGGTCTTGAGCTTGTTCTCCAGCTCGTTCCACTCCGCCTCGGCCTCTGAGCCCGAGACTATGCCAGCACCGGCAAACAGGTTGATGCGTCCGGGTTCAATCAGCGCGCTACGGATCGCCACCGCAAACTCGCTCTCATACTTGTTGAAATAGCCACAGGCGCCGGCATACCAGCCACGGGTATAGCCTTCGCGTTGGCGGATAAAGTTGATGGCCGAAGCCTTCGGCAGGCCGCCCACGGCCGGGGTGGGGTGCAGGGCCTGCAGGATCTGAAAATCGTTCACACCCGGCTTGAGTTCGGCGCGAATGGCGCGGTGCAGATGCTGGATATGGCTCAGCTTAAATACCTTGGCCAGCTCATCGGCGCCCACATAGTTGCTCAGCGGCGTCAGGGCATCGACGATATGTTCACGCACCAGCTGGTTCTCGTGGCTGTTCTTGGTGTCGTCCAGCAGCTGTTGCGCTAGCAAGGCATCTTCGGCTTCGTTGAGCCCACGCGTGGTGGTGCCGGCCAGCGCCTCGGTGAACACCTCCCGCTGACGGCGTCGATACAGACGCTCAGGGGTGCAAGAGATAAAGGCGCTCTCTGGGCTGAATTGAAAGCCAAATTGAAAACTGTTCTGATTGCGCCCCTGCCAGCTGGCCAGCAGCATCCAGGGATCCACCTTCTCGTTGACTTCAAGCTGAGTCAGACGCGACAGCACCACCTTAGGGGTGTCCTGAATAAACCTATCCTGAGTCACCTGATTGACCAGCTCATGCCAGCGCAGCTTGTTGGGACGGTCGCTGCGACTCAGCAGCTGGATCTTGTTTGGCGGTGCCAGCGGCTTGGGCGGTACCAGCGCGGCGAGCGCCTGTAGCGCCAGGGTGCGCTCCTGCTCGATATCGCGAGATTCTACGTTGAGATTGACCAGCAGCTTGTATTCGTCGCCGCTACGCCTGAGTTCGACCCTGGGCAGGATAAAATGGGCACGGCCATATTCGGGCCAGCACTCGGTATGACGATCGAAGGCGACGCCGCCGTAGTAGCGTATCTCCTGATTGGTCGAGAGCGATCTTTGTGTCTGATAAGCCTGAGAAAGTTGGTTGTCGTCTACCGCATCTTCGAAGATAAAATCTTTACAGCACCCCAGGGCTGCCACCTCTTCCTGGGTGTCGCGGCCATGCCAATAGATCCTGGGGTAGCAAGGTTGGCTGGCGATCCAGGCGATCATCGGCATCACACAGGCCGTCACCGACAACTGAATGATCGGTTCACCCTGGGGGTGAATATCGAGTTTTTCGAGTTTGCGGGATAGGGATTGTATGGCCTGTGGCAGCGAGGAAACGCTCAAGAAATACTCCAACCTGGTAAAAAAGTGCGTGGGTTTGAAGGCGGGTAAGGACATCAAACGCGGCGAAACTGAGACTTATCTGAATTGGTAATAAGAATCTTTACCACAAACTAATGTGCCGACTGTTAGCTGTCAAGTTACAGGCAGTTAAGCTGTGAGCTTGCCCAAGAAAAGAGAGATTTGTCATTTATTTGGGAAGTATTTCTATCCTGTGTATTTTTGTCTAATCAAGGTTTTACACTGGACAAAATGTCCCTTGTCTACTGCTGCCATCACGGCATTTGTTCAAATTTGTCGATCTGGGTTTGTTTTTGGTTTTCGTTAGCTTGTTGCTACAGGTGTAAGCCGGAAGAATGACGGCCATAGGGAAATGACACAGCGAAGTAAGCATGAAAAACAAACCAGTTAGTCTCAAATTATCACTCGTGGCAGCCGCCGTTGCCGCCAGCCCTCTGGTCATGGCCGAGGAAGTAAAACACGAACCCATCTTAGATGTAGCTGAGGTCATAGTGATCACAGGCGAGAAGCCGACGCCGCTACAGCAGACCACCAGCAGCTGGACCATAGGTGCCGATGAGATTCAGGCCATGGGTGCCCAGAGCCTGGACCAGATATTAAAGAATGCCCCCGGCGTCTATGTGCGTACCGGCGGTCAGGGGACACCTCGTGTCGACGTGCGCGGCTTCAAGGCCCGCCATGTCATCTATCTGATCAACGGTGTGCCGGCCAATGGCGCCGAAGATGGTCAGTTCGACCCTAGCGTGGTACCCGCCAGTCAGATCGAGTCGGTCACAGTTTCCATGGGGCCAACTTCTGTGCTGTACGGCCCAGGCGGCGCGGGCGGCGTGATCAACATTCGCACTAAGCAGGGCGCCGACGTGCCTGGTTTCTCCGGCCATCTCGAGGGTAGCGAAAACGATACCTTTAACGGCGACGTGACAGTTGCTGGCTCTGGCGAGCGTTGGCAGGGGCTGGTTTCGCTCTCTCGTCAGCAGACAGACGGCTGGCCCGTGTCTGGCGATCAGCCCGATACCGAGTTGCAGCAGGGCGATACCCGCTTCAACAGCGACAAGACTATCGATAACCTGTTTGCCCAGGGCAGCTACTGGCTGTCGGATAATACGCAGTTGATGGCAAACCTTAGCCTGCGCAGCGGCGATTGGGGCAAACCTACCGTCGACGGTACCACCAACGGCAAGACGAGATTTGAACGCGTCGATGACTACGACGCCCACACGGTGCAGCTGGGCTTGGCCCATAGATTTAACGATCTGCTGACCCTGAGGGGCTTCATCTATCAGAATCAGTCGGACGTGCTGGAAAACCGTTATCTGGATGACAGCTTTGTCGGTCTGCAGCAAAGCCTGGATGGCCGCTCTGTGGTGAGCGGCGGTAATGTGCAGCTCATTGCCGACTTCGATGAGGGCCACCTGTTGACCGGCGCCCTGATCGCCGAGCATCAGAGCTGGGAGTCAGAGAGCAAGAAGATAGAGACTAGCGATGCTGGTAGCGGATCAGGCAGCGGGTCTGGTTCGGGGACTGGCGGTGGTTCAGGAACCGGCGGCGGTTCGGGCTCAGGGACTGGCGGTGGTAGTGGTTCGGGCGGTGGATCGGGCTCTGGTACCGATAGCGGCTCAGGCTCTGGTAGCGGTAGCGGCGGCGGAAATGGTTCGGGTGGCGGTAATGGCTCAGGCGGCGCCGAGTCATTCGACGATTCATCCTGGCTCTATACCCTGGCGGCGGAATATCAGTATCAGCAGGACAGCGTGGGTGCCAGCTTGGGCGGTGCACTGCACGAGCAGCAGCGTGTGCGCGAAGACGAGTCCGACTACTCGGCGCAGGCTTCCGCCTACTGGCAGGCCGCAGAGGCCACTCGCCTCAATCTAGGCGTAGCCCGCAAGGTACGTTTCCCTTCGATGCGTAACCTCTATTCGCTCTCGTCGGGCAACCAGGATCTCGAGTCTGAGACCTCTAAGCACCTGGAGCTGAGTCTGGCGCAGGGGCTGGGCAGCAACACAGATCTGAGCCTGGCGGCCTACTACACGGATGCGGAAAACTATATCGCCAAGGATGTCGATGGCATCTATCAGAACATGGGGCGTTATCAGTTCAAGGGGGTCGACTTCCTGGTGCGCGATCAGAGCATCGACAACCTGTCGCTGAGCTTCGGCTACAGCTTCCTCGACAGCGAAGACAAGGATGCTGCGCCAGGGCTGGATACCTTAGAGTACCGTCCGCGCCATCAATTCAGGCTGCAGGCGGACTATGAGTTTAGCTTTGCCACCCGCATCAACCTGAATGTCGAGCACATCATGGGGCAGGTGTATCACACCGAGGAGAAGGTTGCCGGCCAGAAGCAGCTGGTGGAGAAGTCGCTGGATGATTACACACTGGTGGATCTCAAGTTGAGCCATCCTATCGCCGGTGACGCGCTATCTGTCTACCTCAGGGCCGCCAACCTGCTCGATGAGCGTTACTATCAGAGCGAAGGCTTGCCTCAGGCGGGTCGTCAGGTGTTTCTGGGCGTGAACTGGCAGCTATAGGCATAAACCATGGCCCTGGTGCGACTCAGTCAGATCCATTTTAACTTCCAGACAGCGGCGCAGCCGCTGTTTGAGGATCTCAATCTGACCATAGCTGCCGGTGAGTGTCATCTTATTCACGGCTATACCGGCTGTGGTAAGTCGACCCTGCTCAAGCTCTTGCTGGGGATCCTGGAGCGCCCCTGGGAGGGTGAGCGGGAGATAGCCGATGGGGCCACCCTTGGGGTGGTGATGCAGGACCCCAATGTGCAGCTGCTGCGCCAGACCCTGGGGGCCGAGGTGGCCTTCGCCCTCGAAAACCTAGGGGTCGCCAGCCATGAGATGTTGCTGCAGGTGCGTTCGGCGCTGCGGCGGGTCGGCCTCTACATCAGCCTGGACACGCCGATCACTAGCCTCTCGCTGGGTCAGCGCTATCGTCTGATGATCGCCGCCCAGCTGGTGCTTGAGCCGGATCTACTCTTGCTGGATGAGCCTTGGGCCCAGCTGGACGATCAGGGTGTGCAGGAGCTGTCGGCCGTACTAACCCAGCTCAGGCAGCAGGGGGTTGCCCTGTTGATCGTCGAGCACCACCAGGGGGTCTTCAAGGATCTAGTGACCCACAGATGGCAGTTAAGCCAGGGTCAGTTGCAGGCGTTATCGGCGCAAGAGATGGATACGAGCCCCGAGCAGGTGTGTTGGCGCGAGTCGCCCTGCTGGCCTCAGGGAAGCGCCGTCATCGACAGCCATGGTTTTACCCTGGCATTTCGTGAGTGTCAGAAGCTGTTCGATGCCGAGTCCCTGCTGCTCTTTCCCGGTGAGATTGCGGCGCTGGTGGGCGACAATGGCTGCGGTAAGAGCACACTGCTCAAGAGTCTGGCGGGTATCCAGGCGGGCATAGATCCCTTAGGCATCAAGGTGTTTGGTCAGCGTCCCAAGTTGGGACGCTTCGGCGCCGATCTGGCCTTGCTGCACCAGAGGCCGAGTCGGCAACTGTTTGAAAATACCGTGATTGAGGAGATGCAGTTTAGCCTCAAGCGTTACGGCCTGCCGCTGGATAGGGCCATCGCCCTGCTGGGACAACTCGGGCTGACCACCTTGGCGCGACACTCGCCCCATACGCTCTCTTACGGCCAGCAGCATCTGGTCGCCTTGGCATCTCTTGCCTGTCTCAGGCCCAAGCTGCTGCTGTTAGACGACCCCTTTGCCGGGCTCGATGCCCACTTTACCGACAAGATAGTGGCGCTGCTTCTCGAGCTGAGCCGGCAGGGCACCGCCCTGGTGATCGCCAGTCACAGGCCGATTGCGGCGCTGCCGGTGGATCGTCTCTGGTGGGTGGTCGATGCCCGTCTCGAGTGCCACTCCGCCTCACCGGTCGCCGATAGTCAGGCGTACTCTCGTGTGGGCTAGACGCGGCGTGCGTGCGCCCCTGGGGCGCCGTACTAAACGCCACTTCGCCATTAACGACACCCGCTGGTGTGCATTGTCTATCCTGCTCGCCCTGGGGTTGGCCAGTGGCGCCTTCCTCCTGCCGCTGTCCTGGCTGCATTATCTGGGGCTGATCAATCTGCTCTTGCTGGTGCAGGGCCGATATCTGGGCGGGCGGCTCAAGGGGCTACTGCTGATCTTCGTCAGCCAGTTGGTGATCACCAGCCTGTTGTATCTGCTGCTTCATGGGGTCGAGCGCCTGCCCGAGGGGCTCATCGCCGTCTGCCGTATCTTGATGGCCATGATCCCAGGCTGGTGGCTGTCGATCACTTGCTCGCCCCAGCGGATGGGGGAGGTGCTCAGCTATTGCCTGCCCCATAAGTGGGCCTTCGTGCTGGCCGCCTGTTTCGGCATTCTGCCCTATCTTGGGCAGGAGACGCGGGAGATCTATCAGATGCAGGTGATGCGCGGCGCCAATATTCGGCTCAAGTCCCTGTGGCGCCCTCAGCATTGGCGTGAGCTGATCTATTGCGTGCTCTACCCTTTGCTGATCCAGCTGTTAAAGCTATCCAAGCAGATGGCCACCGCGGCCAGACTGCGCCAGTTTGGTCGTCATCCCAAGCCGACCCATTGGCCCTATTAGTGAGAAATATCATGATGAATAATAAAGGATTCAACCTACACGACGCCCTGTTTATCGGCTTCTGTGCCACCCTCTTGGTGGCATTGAAGGGGATGCTGAGGCTAAAGCTGGGGCTGTCGGGACACTCTATGTTCCTGATGAGCTTCTTTTACCTGATCTGCTACGGCACTGTGGGTAAACGCGGTGCCATCAGCCTGTGTGGCCTGCTGGCGGGCATGATGGCCATGATCTTGGGCGTCGGCAAAGGCGGTCCCTTGCTGCTGATCAAGTTTGGCTTGCCGGCGATCGCCATGGATCTCTGTCTCCTGTTGCTGCCTAGCGTGCTGGTACTCAAGTGGCGCTGCATCATACTGGCGCTGGTGGCTACCCTGGCCTGGGCCAGTAAGGGGCTGATCGAGGGGCTGCTGGTGGGCCTGAGTCCACAAGTCGTGGCGCTGCAATTTGGTAAGAGTCTGGTGTTTGGCAGCTTCTTCGCCCTGCTGGCGGCCTTGCTCGTTCCGCCCGTGTTGGAGCGGCTGCGCAGCCACGATCTGATAGATAGAGAGGAGATTTAAGCATGGTAAGAGCATCTGGGTTGAGATCTTGGTTGGTGTGTATCGACGATACCGACGATATCGGCACTAAGGGGACCGGGGAGATCGCCGAGGAGATAGCCGAGCTACTGAGTGATAATCACCTGAGTCGCTGCGCCTTCGTCACCCGGCATCAGCTATACGTGCATCCGGATATCCCCTATACCTCACACAACAGCGCCATGTGTTTTCAGGTGCGTACCACTAAGTCGCAAGAGGAGATTTTGGATATTGCCGTGGCGCATCTGTGCAGTCAGAGCGCTGCCGCGGCCGATCCCGGCATCGCCCTGCTGGATCTGCACACCCCATTTCAGCAAGCTCCCCTCATCGCCTTCGGCGAGCAGGCCAAGGAGGAGGTGAAAACCAAGGCGCAAGCCTACGCCCTGGCCGAGGAGCTGGGCATACACCTGAGCGAACATGGCGGCACGGGGCAGGGGGTGATTGGCGCCTTAGCCGGTCTGGGGCTGAGGTTGCAGGGCAACGATGGTCGCATCAAGGGGCAGTTTAAACTGCCTGGGTTAGAGGCGGGGGAGGTGTCGCTGTCTGTGGGCGAGGTGATCGAGCTGACCGGCGTCGACCGTGTACTCAGCGATAGTGGCGAGCAGCTCTGCTTTAAGACCCCTCTCTACCTGTCGGGCAAGGTGAAGGCCGTCTACCGGGATCATCAGGTCTCCCTGCTGGTGTATCAGGAGCAGGGCCGTTGGCGTAACGCCCTCAAGCAGCAGCTCAAACACTATTAGCGGGACAAAACTAGTGGGCCAGCTCTTTAATTGGCCTATGAGTAAAATCAGTGAGGAACACCATGCAGCAAGCATTTGAGCAAACTGACGGGCGCTGGCAACTGACCCTAGATGGGGAGGAGTATGGCGCCTCGCGGCAACTGGCGGCCCAGTGCGGCGGCTTCATTGCCGATGATGAGGATGAACAGGTCGACGATATCGAGCGCTCGTGCGTCAATTGTGCCCGGCGCCGGTGGCTGATCGATGCCATCGAATGTACCTTCTTGTAGCAGTATATTAGTCTTTGCTTTACAAGAGCTTGTCTCACTTTTCAGCGTCAAATATTGGGGGTAGAAGGGCATAGAAGCTGAAACTATCCTCGTTGGCCGCTGGTGATTTTTCGCGCCCAGGCATACTATAACTCTCTCCTATCACAGTGTTTTCACAGGCAATCGCACCGAACCTAAGGGATATAGACTAGGCTAAGAAGGAGTGGATGCGAAAACCGGGTGATTTTTTGGGATAAGCGGTATGACCGAAAGCGTGAACGAAAAAGCGGATGTCATGAAGGTGCCGGTGCCAAACCTGGCGCTGGGCATGTATGTTGCGGCTATCGATCATCAGGGAAGAGTCAATATCACCAATCCGGGACAGATTAAAGATCGACAAGCCATAGAAAAACTGGTGCGTAACGGTATCCAGTATGTCTGGATCGACCTGGAAAAGTCGGCACCAGGCTGCGGACTCAAGCCGAGGCGGCAGCCAGAAAAAACAATGCGCCTGACCAGGGAGCAGTCTCAGGACAAGGCCAAGCGCCTGATGAGCGAGGCGAAAGATCTGGTGAAGAAGGTCTTGTCTGAGACCTTCGAGGGTAAGGCGGTCGAGGTGGCGCCTTTCGAGGCGCTGGCGGACAAGATGCTCGAGTCTGTCATGCACGATGCCGACGCCTTAAAGTGTATCTCGGCGCTGCGTTCTAAAGACGCCTACCTGCTGGAGCACTCCATCAATGTCGCCTTCCTCCTGGTGACCTTTGGTCGTTACCTCAAGCTAAAGCGTAGCGAGCTCAAACAGTTGGCGGTTGGCGGTATCTTGCATGATATCGGCAAGGTGCGGGTCAATAACCGTATTCTGCACAAGCCCGGTCGCCTGACGCCGGAAGAGTTCGAGCATATGAAGCTGCATCAGGTGTATGCGCAGGAGATCTTGGCCGAGACCACAGGCCTGTCGCAGATCAGCCGTGATGTCTGCCTGATGCACCACGAGAAGCTTGACGGCAAGGGCTATCCCAATGGTCTCGAGGGGGAGGAGATCTCCCTCCACGGACGCATGAGTTGTATCGTGGATATCTTCGACGCCCTGACGGCGACCCGTTGTTACAAGGAGGCGATGAGCCCGGCCGCGGCGTTTAAGATCTTACTCAGCCTGACGCCCTTTCATTTGGATGAGAAGCTGGTGTATGAATTTATCCGCTGTGTCGGTGTCTATCCGGTGGGTTCTCTGGTGCAGCTCTCTGACGGCCGCGTCGGTATCGTCTGGGAGGCCAAAGACAGAGATGCCCTGCATCCGGTGCTTAAGACCTTCTATTCGCTGAAACATAAACACTATACCGAGGTCACCATGGTGGATCTGCTTAAGTCCGATCTGCATATCGAGCGCGGTGTCTCGCCAAGCAGCCTAGGCGTCGATCCGACTCCCTTCTACTGAAGCAGTCTTGGTCAGATATCATAGTTTCAGGGGATTTGCGTGCTGGTTAGCAGAAGTCTCAGGCCGAGCTGAAGGGGTCGGCCCTGGCGGTTACACTGGCGGCCTATTGAAACTGGCTTAGGTTATCGATGAACAGAAGAGAATTTATGTTGGCCGGCGGTGCACTTCTCGCCGCGGGCCTTTCCCCCAAGTTATTTGCCGATACTCACGCGCCACTCAAGGTGTTGGCTCTGGTGTTTGACGACTATGAAACCTTAGATCTTCATGGTCCCATCGAGATGCTGGGGCATCTGCCTAGCGTCGAGATCACCCTGATCGGCCCTAAGACTATCGTGCGCAGTTACCAGGGGCCGAGAGTGGTCGCCGACAGGCTGCTCGATGATGTGGTCGAGTGCGATCTCCTATTGATCCCCGGCGGCATGGGGACGCGCAAGTTGGTGGACGATACTCGTCTGTTAACCTGGCTGACACGTCAGGTGCAGGTGTCCAAGAAGGTGTTCTCCGTGTGTACCGGTGCGGCCCTGCTGGCTAAGACGGATCTGCTTAATGGCGTGAGCGCCACCACCAATAAGATGGCCTATGCCTGGGTGACGGGATTAAACGATAAGGTGATCTGGCAGCCTAGCGCCCGCTGGGTGGACGATGGCCGTTTCTTGACCTCGTCAGGCGTGTCGGCCGGCACAGACGCGGCGCTCTTCTATATCGTGCAGCAGTTTGGTGAGGCCCAGGCGAGGAAGATAGAGGTGCTTACCGAATATCAGTGGAATAGTGATGCCGACAAGGATCCCTACGCCGTCATAAGTTAGTCGATTTAGTCCTTAGCCGATTCAGCTATTTGTTAGTAAAAACGGATATTTGCTGAGTTTTCGGCGGCAATAAATAATAGCCACTTAATCATTTCGCCAGACTCTTTCGTTAAACTTAAAGGAGGCAAAGATGAAAAAGTGGCTAGTGCTTTTGTGTTGCGCCTTCCTGTTGGCGTCCTGGCTCACCACAGGACTCGCTCGCTCCCTGGTGGAGCTGGCGGCCTTTATCGCCATAGTGAGCCTGGTGTGGCGTTCCTCAGCTAAAGTTGACGATATAGAGCAAAGATCCCGCGCCGATAATCAGCCAGAGCAGTAATCCCAGGGCCATAGGCCGCATTCCTGCCTGGCGCATCTTGCCTATGGTGATCCCTGCACCAATCATAAACAGGCAGAGCACCAACACACGTTTAGACAGGGCAAAGATGCCGTCATACAGCACCTGCCCCTGGGGCACAAAGTGCGCCAGCAGTATCGCCAGACAGTAGAAGAGAATAAAGAAAGGTACGGCGACCTTGCGTCGATTGCCCCCGAAGGCCATGGCGCTCACCAGTGCCACGGGCACTATCCACAGGGCTCTGGCCAGTTTGAGTGTGGTGGCGGTGCGCAGCGCCTCATCACCATAGGCCGAGGCGGCGCCGACCACCGAGGAGGTGTCGTGAATGGCGATGGCACTCCACACGCCGAAGTGATACTGGCTTAGCTGCAGCAGATGCCCCAGGGCGGGAAACAGAAACAGGGCGATGGAGTTGAGCACGAACACGGTCGCCAGGGCGATCGCCGTGTCATGGCTGTCGGCCTTGATGGCCGGGGCGACGGCGGCGATGGCGCTACCGCCACAGATGGCCGTGCCCGAGGCGATCATATGGCTCAGCTTGGCATCGACTCTCAGCAGCCTGCCCAGCACAGTGCCCAGTAGCAGGGTGAAGATGATGGAGCCTAAGATCAGCCCGATATTTTGGCTACTGGCACTGATGGCGGCATCGAGCTGAATGCCGAAGCCGAGGCCGATAATGGCGTAGGCCAGCAGCTTCTTGGTCAGGGCGCCGATATCCAGCTGGTGGGGCACCAGCCCCAGGCTGGCCAAGGTGAAGCCTATCACCAGGGCGATGGGCGAGGAGATCACCGGCGTCAGACAGAGGGCGCCGGCGAGAAAGAAGATCGCCTGAGCGGGGGGAAATGGCCACTTTTGAAACAATGCTTTCATCGAGTCTATATCTTGTTTAACCGGGTTGGCAGAATAAGGCCTGCCAACCTTCTATCGAATTCGGGCTGTTTTATCACAGATTCGGTATTTTTAATCTTACCTGTGTCGGGTTTCGCCCAGCTCGGCTAGGTTTTCAAGCCCAACTGAGCCCAGCTAAGTCCAACTAAGTCCAACTAAGTCCAACCAAACCCAACTAAGGCCCAGTTAAGCTCAGTCAGGCTAGCTCAGCAGGAGCAGGCTACCCAGTCCGAGGAAGATGAAGAAGCCTACCACATCTGTGACTGTGGTGAGGATCACCGAGCCCGCTACCGCAGGGTCGATACGCATCTGCTTGAGCAAGAAAGGGATCACAGTACCCGAAGAGGCCGCCGCCAGGCTGTTGAACACAATCGCCACGAAGATGATGCCCCCTAGCGCCAGAGAGGAGAACCACCAACTCACCACCACGCCGATGAGCGCGCCCAGCAGCACGCCGTTGAAGGCGGCAATCTTGAGCTCCTTGTCCAGCAGCATGGTCAGGTTGCTGCGTTTCAAGTGATTCAGGGCAATACCGCGCAGCGCCACCGCCAGGGTTTGACTACCCGCGATGCCGCCCATGCTGGCCACCACTGGCATCAGGATCGCCAGCGCCACCACCTGCTGCAAGGCGTCGCCGAACAGGCCTATCACCCAGGAGGCGAGGAAGGCGGTCAGCAGGTTAGTGGTGAGCCAGATGGCGCGCATGCGAGCCGCCACACCGACCGGGGTAAAGAGGTCTTCCTCATCCTGAGGCGTCTCGGATACCAGCACCTCAAGGCTTCGCTCCTTGAGGCGGTGCATCAGGGTCGACAGGGCAACGGCGCCGATGATCTTGCCCTCTTTCTCAACCGGCACCCAGGCGAACCCCGCTACCGGATTGAACTGCTGCGCCACCTTAGTGATATCCTGCTCGTCGCCTATCACTTCGAGCTCGGTGAGGCATTCGGCCAAGGGAGTGGCGGGATCGGTTCGATAGAGTTGCTCCAGTGTGCAGCCACCATGAAACTGCCCCTCGGCATCCACACCATAGACGGCCACATATTCCCGCTGTTTCTGCTTGTTTATTCTCTCTAACACCCGGCCAACCGTGGCCGTGGGGCGTGAGCGCAGGATATCGTTGTTGAGATAACGGCCGACCGCCTCGTCCTGATAGCTCAGCGCCTGCTGCATCTGCTCTGTGGTGAGGGCTTCTTGCTGATCCAGGTAGTCTTCGACGATATCGCCGGGCAGGATCTCGGCGAAGGTGAGGATATCTATCTCTGAGATACGCCGTGCCAGCCCCTGAAGCTGCTCAGGGCTCAGCAGGTCTAAGACGTGGCGAGCAGTCTCGTAGTGCAGCAGGTGCAATACCGCCCAACCGCGGTCGATAGGGATCTTACGGCAGATAGGCGAACGATATTGATCGCTAACAGATTCCAGCAGGTCGGCCAGATCAGCATCTGAATAGTCGCTGATAAAGCCCAGCGAGGGGAGCTCTTCGGCCTCGGGATGACTGACAATGTCGATGACGCGGGAGAGCAGGTCGTCTCTGGCCGCTTGATCTGTTGGTGGTATGGGGTCTGGCATTGTCATAGGGGATGTCCTTGGTTGAGCTTGGGGGACAGTGTAAGGGAAAGCCCTTAACTAAACCATTGAAAGCCTGCATTTTACATTGCCACAGGCGGAGCGAGTGCCTGCCTTAACAGGCACTGCAACAGATGGTTAGCCGTTGATGAGAAAACTCTCCGACGGGTCCACCAGAACGCGATCGCCCATCGCCTCTCTGCCCAGCAGCATCAGATAGGTCATGTCCTGGCGATTACTCAGGGTCAGCTCTATGGGCCACTCATGCTCTCCCAGCTTGAGTGTGGTCTCAATCACGCAGCGCTGCTCCACCTCGCCGTTGGATGACTTGATGCGGCGGGAGTCATGCACAGGGGCCTTACAGTGGACGATCTGCTCTAAGTCGTACACATCCGGATGCAGGTCGAAGGCGACATAGGGGCGTCCTCCCACCTTGATCCGTTTGAGGTTATCCACATGCAGGGCCGAGGTCTTGGCGCCCGTGTCGATGCGCACATGCAGATCCTTGATGCCCAGATCCGGCAGATCGCATGCCTCTAAGTTGCCTATGATGATCTTGTTCATCGCTCTTTGTCCCTCAATCTCGCTTAATGCCTCTTCATGCCTTAGATGGTCTGAGTGGTCAGCGGCATTATCTGATCGTTCATTATCTCAATATGTTCGGCCACCTCGTCGGCGGCGCTACCAAAGTAGGCC
Source organism: Shewanella sp. cp20 (assembly GCF_000832025.1). Lineage (NCBI taxonomy): Bacteria > Pseudomonadati > Pseudomonadota > Gammaproteobacteria > Alteromonadales > Shewanellaceae > Shewanella > Shewanella sp. cp20. The sequence continues at coordinate 63,846 of NZ_JPII01000009.1, forward strand.
ACATGGAACATGGCGTCACCCTCCAGTACCAGGGGGATGTTCTGCTTGCCGATGACGATGCCCGCGCGGTTGGATACCACGCTCTGGATCAGCTCGCCCAGTGGGCTGTTGATCTCCGCCAGCACCTCGCCCTTCTCCACATAGCTGCCTAGCTTTACAAATTCGCACACGAAGCCGCTGGCCGAGGCGCGAGTCCAGTCGCTGCGGTTGGCGATGAAGGGGGCTATCTTCTTACGCTGCCTGCGCTTGCGGATCAGCCCCAGCGCCGACAGCACGTTGAGAATCCCCCGCTCACCGGTCTGAATCGACAACTCGTCGAATCTGAGCGCCTGGCCTGCCTCATACAGCAACACCCTGGTGCCCTTGTTAACCGCCGACTCCCGCAATGAGCCATCACGCACGTTGGCGTTAAGCAGCACTGGTACACCGAAGGCCTGGGCCAGGGCCAGTGTCTGCTCGTCATCCAGGTTGGCGCGGATCTGCGGCAGGTTAGATCTGTGGATCGCCCCGGTGTGCAGGTCGATACCATAGTCGCAGTGCTGCACTATGCTGTCTAAGAAGGTATGCGCCACCCGCCCCGCCAGTGAACCCTTGGGCGAACCGGGAAAACAGCGGTTAAGGTCGCGCCTGTCGGGCATATAACGGCTCTGGTTCAGCACCCCATACACATTGACCATAGGCACCAGGATCAGCGTGCCCTTGAGCAGCTTAAGCTTGCTCTGGATCAGGCGACGGATGATCTCAATGCCATTGAGTTCATCGCCATGCACCGCGGCGCTGACAAACACCTTGGGGCCATCCTTCTTGGCCCGGATCACATGGACAGGAATCGAGACCTGAGTGTCAGTGTAGAGGCTGGCAACGGGCAGCTCGAGCTGGTGCTCGGTGCCGGGTTGAATATCGACCCCTGCTATGGTCAGTGCTGAATTCATTTAGCCTTTTCCGCGAGTTCTGTTGGCGTTGGGTTTCGCCTTTTTCTCAATAAATTCATAGATCAGCCCGGCCACATCCTTGCCGGTCGCCTGTTCTATCCCTTCCAGACCTGGTGAGGAGTTCACCTCCATCACCACAGGACCATTGTTGGATTGCAAGATATCGACACCACACAGGTTGAGCCCCATCGCCTTGGCGGCGTTGAGGGCCGTTGCCCGCTCATCTTTCGACAGGCGCACCAGCTGGGCCACACCGCCGCGGTGTAGGTTAGAGCGAAACTCGCCTTCGGCCGCCTGACGCTTCATGGCCGCAACCACTTTGTCGCCGACCACGAAGCAACGGATATCGGCGCCGCCCGCTTCCTTGATAAACTCCTGCACCAGGATGTTGGCCTTGAGGCCCATGAAGGCCTCGATCACGCTCTCGGCCGCCTTATTGGTTTCGGCCAATACTACGCCTATGCCTTGTGTGCCTTCCAGCAGCTTGATCACCAAGGGCGCGCCGCCCACATTCTTGATCAAATCCTGGATCTTGTCGGGCTTGCTGGCAAATCCGGTGCGCGGCAGGCCAATGCCCTTACGCGACAGCAGTTGCAGGGATCTCAGCTTGTCCCGAGAGCGGCTGATGGCCACAGACTCGTTGACGCAGAAGGTGCCCATCATCTCGAACTGGCGCACCACGGCCGTGCCGTAGAAGGTGATCGACGAGCCGATACGTGGGATCACCGCATCATACTTAGGAACACCTTACCCATGTAACGCACGGTCGGGTTGCTGCTGGTGATATCCATGTAGCAGTGCAGCGTGTCTATGATATCCACCTCGTGGCCGCGCGCTTCGCCGGCTTCTTTCAGGCGCATGGTAGAGTATAAGTTCTCGTTACGAGACAAGATTGCAATACGCATGTCTACATTCCTTAGTGGTAAAACAAAAAATTAATGCTTTCAAATTCAAAATGATTGCTGGCCTCGTGGCGAACAATCTAGGTCGACGGCGCTAGGTGTCGCGTTGGTAAAAGTTCACCTAAGCGCGGCCTGCCGCCAGCGGAATAACTCAACTGGTTTAACTATAGCCATAATTGAGTAGTACCGCGGCGGAACGGTCTTTTTTCCTTGGATATCATTCGATTGCCAGAGGTCTTCCATCGCCTGTTTAGGGCGCGACCTTATTGATAAACCCCAGCGGAGAAAAGCTAATTTTTTTTGTCGTGACCACAAGGGATTTTGTTGTTGAACCCAAGGATCGGCAGGAGTGTTATCTATGCTGGATTTGACTCACTTTGCAGAGCCGCGCAAGTCACACTTTTGGCTGATGTTCGGTGATTGCTTGCTAGGAGTAGACTATGGCTGGCGTGAAGGAAAAGGCTGATAGATCTGCTCACTATCCTGTCAATTTGATAATCCGCTTTGCGTATTGCATCGCATATAAGGACTTGGATTATCGTGTTGCCTATTTAATGGGGAGTATCGCAGGTCTCGCTCTTTCCTTTAAAAAAGCGGGCCTCGTTTTGTTTTGAGTCGTTCGCTTTTTCTTGTTATGCAATGCCATTATTGATATAAATTTCAGATGGTTAAAAAAATTGTCGCAATGTATATTAGGTAGTAGTGATTTACATAGGCGGCATTCTCGCTAATAAGCGTTAGGAGTTCAGGGAGCAACGTTGACTTCTCAAGATGTATTTAAAAAAGGAAATTTCTTCAAAGCTAGAATTACTAGAATTGAGCCTTCACTAAAAGCTGCTTTTGTTGATTTTGGAGCAGAGAGGTATGGTTTTTTACCTTTAAGTGAGATTGAAGGATTCGATAGGAAGTTACACAAAGAAGGCTCATTTTTAACTGTTAGCATTGCTAAACCGGAGCATGGTCAAAAAGGTGCTGAACTTATAGCGCACAAAGAAGCACCAAGAGGTGTGATTGTACATGAGCTTTTTAGCTCTGAGACTGGCAATAAGGTACGCTCAGCTGCTTTTTACATTTTGGTTGTATGTGTTATTGGAGCATTAGTGTATTTGAATACCTAATAAGAGCATGAATCGTGATTCGCAATAGTTTGTCATTTTTAGTTGCAAAAAACGCAATAAAATTGCCAAACTACGCTCACACATTATTCAGGCGTTAGCTTTTTAAGGATATACATTGAAAAAAGTAGTTTCATTAGTTTCACTAATCTTTATTTTGGGCGGTTGTGTTTCTGCAAAGTCTATAATGTTCCCCGCTTATGTTGAGCCGAGCACCAATTCAAAACAGGCAAATTTAACTATCGAATTTGAAGACGCTAATTTTGTTAAAAACAGTAACTCCGTTAATAAGAAGATATTGCATTTTAAAGGAGAGGAAGAGTCTCCTTATTGTTCTTCTGAATCACCTGAAATTATTGCTATTTTAAATAATGTTGCTTTTGCTGCGGGCATAGATTGGTATGCAGATAAAGGTGAAAATACCAATGTTGTAACAGTCAAAATCCCTGCAAATGAACCTTTTAGAATGTCAGCATTTTTTTCCAGAACAAAGAATTTCGAAATGAAAGCCCGTGGGGCCTTTATTGAAACTGAGTATTGCCAACCAAACCTAGAGTTTGTACCTGAAGAAGGTAAGAGCTACTTGGCTTCTTATAATCATATCAAAAAGCAATGTAACTGGTCGTTATCTGACATATCAGATACTGGTAAAAAGCCTTTGAAATTTACACCTTTTAAGCCGTGTATAACCGACAAAGATCCAAGTAGAGCTGAGTTTAATCATGAGCCCGCTGGTTGGGGCGAACATGTTAGAAAGTTAAACCAATAAGTTGAAAAAAATAGTTAACAAGCCAAGTCAATCGGACAATTTTATGCTGGCTCCCGTCGCTTTGCTCCTAATTTTAGCCAGCTTAAAAGTTGCCCCTGCTTGGGGCGTTAGCCGATATCTCCACGAAATGAGTACCAATTCTCATCGCGGCAGCACTAAAAAGGCCAGACATCTGTCTGGCCTTTTGCTGTTCTTTCAATCAAGCAACGAGCTGATTAACGCATAGTCACGAACTCTTCGGCGCCTGTGGGGTGGATGGCGACGACGGCGTCGAAGTCGGCCTTGGTGGCGCCCATTTTGATGGCGACGCCGAAGCCTTGCAGTATCTCATCCATGCCGTAGCCGATGCCGTGAATGCCCACGACCTTCTCCTCTTTACCGGCGCACACCAGCTTCATCTTGCAGGCCTGACGATGGGCGGTAACCGCCGTATACATAGAGGTGAAGCCTGAGTTATACACCTTGACGTTCTCCTCGCCATATTGGGCGATCGCCTCTGGCTCGGTGAGGCCCATGGTGCCGATTGCCGGGTGGCTGAAGACCACGGTTGGCACCAGGCTGTAATCCATCTTGGCATCTGTCATGCCGTTAAACAGGCGCTCCGACAGCAGGCGACCGGCTTTTACCGCAACCGGGGTAAGCTCTATGCCGCCTTCTATGATGTCACCGACACAGTAGATCCCCTTGGCAGTGGTGTTCTGCTGGGCATCGACTACCACATAGCCCTTGTCGTTGAGCTTAACGTCTGTATTTTCCAGGCCGATCTTGTCGGTGGATGGACTGCGGCCGATGGCCCAGATCAGGGTGTCGACTTCATAGCTTTCGCCATTTTCCAGCTTGAGGGTCAGTGAGCCGTCGGCGTTCTTGGTCACAGACTCTGGAATGCTATGGGTATGCAGGCTAGGGCCGTCGGTTGCCATAGACTCCATCAGGGCTTCGCTCAGCATAGGGTCGAAGTTACGTAGCGGCGCATGCTTACGCACAAACAGGTGAGTCTCGCTGCCTAAAGCATGCAGTACGCCGGCGACTTCGACGGCGATATAACCGGCGCCTACCACGGCTACCCGCTTAGGCTGCTCGTTGAGGGCGAAGAAACCGTCGGAGTCGATGCCGTATTCGGCGCCAGGAATGTTAGGTATGGTGGGGGTACCACCGGTGGCGATTAGGATATGGTCGGCGCTGTAGTGCTCGCCGTTGACCTCTATGGTGTTGTTGTCGACGAAGCGGCCATAGCCGCGCACCAGGGTGACGCCATTGCTGTCCAGGCCACGGTCGTAGGCGCCGTGGATGCGCTCGATGTAGGCCTCGCGGCTCTCGACCAGCTTGTTCCAATCGAATTTGTTGACCGATACGTCGAAGCCATAGTCTTTGGCGTAAAGGTGCATGGCCTCGGCGACTTGGGCGCCATACCACATGACTTTCTTAGGGACGCAGCCAACGTTAACGCAGGTGCCGCCCAGCGCCTTGGCTTCGATCAGCAGTACCTTGGCACCGCGCATGGCCGCACGGTTGGCCGAGGCGATCCCGCCGCTGCCGGCGCCTAAACAGATATAGTCAAAATGTTGAGCCATCTTTTTCTCCAAATTCGACGGATTGCATATGGGGGTCATTGTAGGGGTAAAGCGACAAGCAAACCAGAGGTGTGTGCGCCCTTTCGCAATAGACCCGCGTCAGGGCGTATGACTTTCAAATGCGTTTGGCGTTAGCGCCGATATTGGCATCTGTGGTGATCGCTCTGGCTTGGCCCTTCGGCGCCGCACTTCATGCAGACCCATTCGCTTTGGCGGGCGCGTAGCTCCTTGTCCTGGTAGCCGTACTGGTGTTTCTGTTGCCGCTTGAGGCTGTTTTCAAGATGCGACATGCGTTTGTCCAGCCAGCGGCAGCTGGGATCGTCCGCCACGTGTTGGCGACTGGCCAGTTGCTGCTTGCGGCTCAAAGGCTTGGTGCGTTTGCTTTTCTGCTTGTTGGTGGAGCGTTTCTCGCGGCGCTGCTTGGTATGTGTCGGGCCGGCACTATAGTTAAGGGCACTGCTGGGGTTTTTGGGGATGGCGAGCGGCTTGCCTTCGCTGTCCAGGGCGCCGTCGGCGGGTAGGGTGATCACCTCGGGTTTTAGCTGCTTATCTTTGGCGTGTGCGGCGCCGAGTGGCAAGAGTGACAGGGTGATGACGCTAAGCATGACGAACCTAAGCATGACGAAGCTATGGATGAGGAAGCTTTGGATAAAGCGATTGATGGTAAAGCTGGGGGCGAAAAAGTATCGAGGGTGATAGCGGGCAGACATTCCGTGTCCTCCAAGTCAGGGCAGGCACTCCTTGCCTGTGTTAGATAAAGCTAGCTCATGGTGAGCCAGCTTTCAATGAGGAGGTTAATGCTTGCCTAGAGGCTAAAAGCTATAGGTGAGGTGCAAGCCGGCGTAGGTGTTGTTCAGGCTGGCCTTAGTGTCTGGATGTTCTTGCTTAATATCTTCCTGTGCCAGGGTGCGGCTGAGGTGGCCAGAGAGCACCAGGCGATTGGCCAGTTGATATTGGGCCTCTACACCAAACTGAAAATGGTTAGGGCCATCGTGTTCTTCGGTCACATATTGGAAATCGAATGTCTGGATGACATAGGGAGTCAGGGTGAGTCTGTCTGACACAGGCCATTCGCTGTGCAGGCTGGCCTCGACAAAGTAGCCGCCAGCCTCGGTGGAGTAGGTATAGCTCAGCGAGGGGGTTAGCCATTCGATGGCCGTATATTCCATAGTGGCAAACAGCTCGTTGTCGCCACAGCGCTCGTCGCCGTAGGCCTCTATGCGTTGGTAGCCAATGGCGGCGCTCAGGTTGTCGCTAAGCTCGAAGCCATACTCCAGCCCCATGTTCCACTCGATATAGTATTGGCTATCGCCACGCCCAACCGTGGTAAACAGGGTGAGATCATCAAACTGCACGGCCGCAGTTGCCCAGTAGATGCCGCCCTTGTCTAAGTTGTTGCGCCCCTCTGAGATATATTTCGAATCCCAGCCCAGGTCGAGAATGACGTTGGTGTCCGGGCCTTCGCCGTGGCTGATGATGTTATTGATATGGGAATCATCGACTGTGCCAGGAATAGGCTCGTTGGCGGCGTTGGCTGTGCCAGCCAGCATGAGGCCGATAATACAAGAGTGAGTGATCAATCTGTTCATGGGTGTGACACTGAATGCTATTGGAATCGAAGCTGATAATAGTGGGTTAGTTTTTAAACATAAATGATAATTGGTCGCATTTGCGATCAGCTTGGCAATATCTGTATTGTAAATTTCAAGTAAAAACTCCCTTGTTCTAGATCAAGGTTTTTCGTTCAGACAGTTGTTAGGTGTCTACTGCTAGGAGTTGCTCACAGGTTTGGGCGCAAGTTTATGCCGCTAGCTTTATGCACACAAGCGTTTGTTTTTAGGTGTAAATTGCGGCTGTTCGCCATAAGGTGCTTGAATAGTCTCCCCGATGCCCATATGTAAACCCAATACCCTAAGATTGATGAGGACACCCGATGAGTAACCCTTTGCTGAGCGGCAGTGAATTACCGCCATTTTCGCAAATTAAACCCGAGCATATTCAGCCAGCCGTCGAGCAGGGGATTGCTAACTGTCGCCAGAAGATCGATGAGGTGCTCGCCAGCGGCGGCCCCTATACCTGGGATAATCTGATCGCACCGCTCGAGCAGGTAGATGACGAGTTGAGTCAGATCTGGTCGCCTGTGTCGCACATGAACTCTGTGCTTAGCACAGAGGAGTGGCGCGCCGCCCACGATGCCTGTCTGCCACTGCTGTCTGAATATGGCACCTATGTGGGCCAGCATCAGGGGCTGTATCAGGCCTACAAGGCGCTGAAGGAGTCGGATGAATTTGCCAAGCTGAGCCAGGCGCAACAGACGAGTATCGAGCATAGCCTGCGCGATTTCGAGCTGTCGGGCATAGGATTGAACGATGAAGATAAACAAACTTATGGAAAATTGGTTAAACGTTTATCTGAGTTAACCAGTAGCTTCTCTAATCAGCTGCTGGATGCCACTCAGGCCTGGACTAAGCTGATAACCGACGCCGAGGAGCTGGCCGGTTTGCCCGAGTCTGCCATTGCCGCGGCTAAGGCGATGGCCGAGGCCAAAGAGCAGCAAGGCTGGTTGTTCACCCTAGACTTCCCTTCTTATCTGCCCGTGATGACCTACAGCGACAATCGTCAGCTGCGCGAGGAGTGCTACCGCGCCTTCGTCACCCGCGCCTCGGATCAGGGCCCTAACGCCGGTGAGTTTGATAACGGCCCCTTAATGGATGAGATCTTAGATCTGCGCCATCAGCTGGCTAACCTGCTGGGATTCGACAGCTTCGCCCACAAGTCATTGGCGACCAAGATGGCCGAGACGCCGCAGCAGGTGCTGGATTTCCTCAACGAACTGGCGGCCCGCTCTAAGCAGCAGGGTCAAAACGAGCTGGCCGAGTTGACCGCATTTGCCGAGAAAGAGTTTGGCGTGACCGAGCTGGCCCCTTGGGATCTCAGCTACTACGCCGAGAAGCTCAAGCACCACAGATATGAGATCTCCCAGGAGCTGCTACGCCCGTACTTCCCTGAAGATCGTGTGCTGTCGGGTCTCTTCTATACAGTGTCTCGCCTGTTTGACCTGATCATAGAGGAGCAGGAGCATTTCGACAGCTGGCATAAAGATGTGCGCTTCTTCCATATTAAAGATGCCAAGGGTGAGCACAGAGGCAGCTTCTACCTGGATCTCTATGCCCGCGAGGGTAAGCGCGGCGGTGCCTGGATGGACGATTGCCGGGTGCGCCGACAAACCGCAAAGGGCCTGCAGAAGCCGGTGGCTTACCTGACCTGTAACTTTAACGCCCCTGTCAGCGGCAAGCCTGCGCTGTTTACCCACGACGAGGTGACGACGCTATTCCATGAGTTTGGCCATGGCATACATCATATGCTGACCAAGATAGATGTGGCGGGTGTGTCGGGCATCAACGGCGTGCCTTGGGATGCGGTGGAATTGCCGAGCCAATTCATGGAAAACTGGTGCTTCGAGGAAGAGGCGCTGGCGGAGATCTCGGGCCATTTCGAGACCCACGAACCCCTGCCGAAGGCGATGTTAGACAAGATGCTGGCGGCGAAGAACTTCCAGTCGGGCATGATGATGCTGCGTCAGCTGGAATTTTCGCTGTTCGACTTCCGCCTGCATCTGGAATATGACCCGGCCGAGGGTGCCCACATTCAGGCTAAGTTGGATGAGGTGAGAGATCAGGTTGCCGTGGTCAAGGCCGCCGACTTTAATCGCTTCCAGCACAGCTTTGCCCATATCTTTGCCGGTGGTTACGCCGCGGGTTACTACAGCTACAAGTGGGCCGAGGTATTGTCGGCCGATGCCTTCTCTCGCTTCGAGGAGGAGGGGATCTTTAACGCCGAGACCGGACGCAGCTTCCTGGAAAACATCCTCGAGATGGGCGGCAGCCTGGAGCCGATGGAGTTATTTAAGCGTTTCAGAGGCCGTGAGCCGCAAATTGACGCCCTGTTGAGACACTCGGGCATTCAAGGCTAATGCTATTCTGATTAGTCTACATAGATGCAAAAAGGCCACTCCGCTAAAGGGTGGCCTTTTTTATGGGCTAATTTTTATGAGCTAGCGCCTGTTGGTTCATCTTAGCTAGTAGGCGCCCGCGCTGTAGGTTAGCTCATAGCTGTGGCTGTAGATCTCCAGGATGTTGCTGAAGGGATCTTCCATGTAGATCATGCGGTAAGGCTTCTCGCCTGGGTAGTAGTAGCGAGGGGCCTTCATGCGCTTCTTACCACCAGCGGCGACAATCTTCTCCACCAGGCCTTCGAGATCCGGGTCTTGTACGCTGAAGTGGAATACGCCCGTCTTCCAATATTCGAAGTTATCTTCCGGGTTTTGCTGATTAGCAAACTGAAACAGCTCGACGCCTATCTTGTCGCCGGTGGCCAGATGCGCGATACGGAACGATCCCCAGTTGGCACCGAAGACGTCGGTACACATCTCGCCGATTGGGCTGTCATCTTCCACAATTTCGGTGGGTTTCATGATCAGATACCAGCCTAACACCTCGGTGTAAAATTTGACGGCTGCCTCGAGATCCGGCACCGAAATACCTATGTGAGAAAAGGTTCTTGGGTAAGTTGTGTTGTTCATACTGTGCTCCTGTTGGTGAGTTGGGTATAGCTTACAAATCGCACAGAATTATGTAAAATTATCAAAATTTATAATTTTGAGTACGATTTGTGATGATTAATCCCGTCTGGTTGCGCAGCTTCTGCACCCTGGTGGAGCTGGGCCATTTCACCCGCACCGCCGAGCGCCTGCATATGACTCAATCCGGCGTCAGCCAGCATGTGCGTAAGCTCGAAGAGCAGTTCGATACTCAGCTGCTGCTCAGAGAGGGCAAGAAGTTTTCGCTGACCGATGCAGGACATCAGGTGTATCGCGAGGGGCAAGCACTGCTGCAGTCGCTGGCGAGGCTAGAGCAGGGGATCAAACAAGACCCGCCCTTTGCCGGACTGGTACGACTGCTGTCCCCCGGCAGTGTGGGCCTTAAGCTCTATGGCGAGTTACTGGATTTGCAGCGTGAGCACCCTGAGTTGTCACTGGATTACCGCTTTACCTCCAATGCCGGGGTCGAGGCCGCAATCGCCGCGATGGAGGCCGATATCGGTCTGATGACCCGCCAGCCGGAGCTTACCGAGGTACAGGCCGAGCCCATAGCCAAGGAGCCGCTGCTTCTGGTCACGCCCGCGAGCCAGGAGGCGGTGTCCTGGGAGGCGCTACAGCAGCTGGGTTTTATCGATCATCCCGACGGAGCTCATCATGCCAAGCTGCTGTTGGGCGCCAATTATCCAGAGTTTGAACATTGGGATCAGCTGCCCAATCGGGGCTTCTCTAATCAGATAGGTTTGATTCTCGAGCCCGTGAGTCGTGGCCTGGGCTTCACCGTTTTGCCGGCCTATGCGGTGGAGGCATTTGCCCGTCAGGAGCTGATAAGGGCGCATCGGCTGGCCAATGCCGTCAGCGAGCCTATTTATCTCTGCCGTCGACGACGGTCGGTATTGGCGAAGCGGGTAGAGTCGGTGCGGGAAGTGATTAAGGCCAGCCTGGCCTAGCAAAATGAGCGAGGCCGATGGTTTCACCGGCCTCGCAACTTTTCTTACGGCGTGTAGTAGGTGGCGGCGCCCGGACCGACTGGCAGCCCCAGGGCGAACACCCAGATGAAGAAGAAGCAGGTCCAACCGATAAAGAAGACGATTGAGTAAGGCAACATGGTGGCGACCAGCGTGCCTATGCCCAGGTGTTTCTTATACTGGGAGGCCACCGCCAGGATCAGGCCGAAATAGCTCATCATTGGGGTGATTAGGTTGGTGACCGAGTCGCCGATTCGGTAGGCCGCCTGAATCGTCTCTGGTGCATAGCCGACCAACATCAGCATGGGTACAAAAATGGGGGCCGTTACCGCCCACTGCGCCGAGGCGCTGCCCAGCATCAGGTTGATGAAACCACACATCATGATAAACAGCAGGAATACCAGCGGCCCGGTGAGCCCGATGGCATTGAGGGCGTCGGCCCCGGTGACCGCCAGCACGGCGCCCAGGTTAGTCCACTTGAAGAAGGCGACAAACTGCGAGGCAAAGAACACCAGCACGATATACATGCCCATGGTGCTCATGCTGTGGGACATGGCGTCGATCACGTCTTTATCCCGCTTCATGGTGCCCACCACCTTGCCATAGACCAGGCCGGGAATGGCGAAACAGATGAAGATGAAGGCGACTATCCCCTTGAGGAAGGGCGAACCGGCAACCAGGCCTGTCTCAGGGTGACGCAGCGGCGCATTCTCCGGCACCACAGAGAGTGCCAGGATGCCGCCTAATACTAGGATGGAGAGACCGGCCATCTTGAGGCCCTTGATCTCCAGCGGCGTGACGCTATCCATCTTCTGACTGTGCAGATCTATGCTGGCCTCGCTGGGGTCGTACTTGCCCAGCTTGGGCTCGACTATCTTTTCTGTGACTAGGGCGCCCAGTAGGGTAATGACGAAGGTGGAGGCAAACATGAAGTACCAGTTCACTTCTGGGCCGACCAGGTATTCGGGGTCGATCATCTGCGCCGCCGCCTCGGTGATGCCCGACAATAGCGGGTCGACCGTGCCCAGCAGCAGGTTGGCGCTATAGCCGCCTGAGACACCGGCGAAGGCCGCCGCCAGACCCGCCAGGGGGTGACGCCCCAGAGAGTGGAAGATCAGCGCGGCCATGGGGATCAACACCACATAGCCCAGCTCGGCCGCCGTGTTGGAGACGATACCGGCGAAGACTACGGTGAGGGTGACTAGACGCTTAGAGGCCCCCATGACTAGGGTGCGCATGGCCGCCGACAGCAGACCGGAGCGGTCGGCGATGCCAACCCCAAGTAGGGCCACCAATACAGTGCCCAGGGGGGTAAAGCCGGTGAAGTTGGTCACCAGGTTGGAGACTATCATCCTCAGGCCTTCGGCGTTCATCAGGCTAACCACGTGGATCAGGCCATCTTCGCCACGTCCCGCGGCGCCGACCGGACGAGGGTCGTTTACCGTCAGCTCGAAATAACCCGCGATGCCACTGATCACTATCACGGCGGCGCAAAATAGGGCGAAGAGGGTGATGGGATGGGGTAACAGGTTCCCCAAATGTTCGACCAGGTTGAGAAAGCGGACGAAGAGGCCGTTCTTGGTCGTCGAGGGGGCTGGGGGCTGGTTGGCCACCAGGCCCTCTTCTTTATTGGAGCTCATGGTGTTTCCTTCATCTTGGACATCTGGGTGCCCTTATATATCTGCTCGCCAAACGGCGTAGTGTTAGCCACCCATGATGAAGGAGTTGCTTTAACTGAAGCTTAATTTGGGGCAAATCGCCCGTTTGCGTTGGGGTACAGAGGGTGAGCAATAGGCAAAAAAAAGCCCGGCTTAGGGGGTAAGCGGGCCGATATTAAGATGATGATTGAACCAAAGCCCAACTAGGGAAGATGGGTTGCCTCTTGGTTGACTAAGATATTAGCCCAAGTTAGCTGTATGAAGACTGAACAGATAACGCGTTGAGACAGGAGGGGAAATGAGCGTCGTTTCCCGCTCAATTCACCATGACGAGACTGGTTAATCTCTGTGCAACCAGCTCGGTAGGGTTAAGGGGGGGTAAGGTGGTTGTTTATTAAATATCCGCCCGATTGCGCTATTTTTGCCCTAAGGTGTCACTTCATGCAGATGATGCCTGTCTTTATGACTAGGCTTTGATGAGGTGATTGTGTTGGTTTGGTTTTGATTGGTCTTTATTACGTTGTTTTATATGGTTATTTATCTTTGTTTTTCTGGTGTCTTGTTGTTTCGCCTAACTAGCGGTAAAACATCATGGACTTAGGTGAAAAAGATATTTTTGCGGCAAATAATGGCGTCATTATTTTCATTTAGGCTGAAAACAGATGAATATAGCAGCAATGAGCCGGTGAAAACGCCATAGATAAATTGCTGGAAATCATCGCGAAAATCGGTGAAGCTGGTGCGTTAACTAACGAGATATAAGAATAACTATAGGGAAGGAACTCAAAGATGGAAGGTTTGTTATTAGGCCTTGGCCTAGTCGTTATTATCACCTACCTCTGGTATGTCAGCCTGATCAAGAAGCGTAACGTGGTGCGTGAAGCCTTGTCGGGTATCGATGTGCAGCTGAAGAAGCGCGCCAATCTGGTGCCTAATATTCTTAAGATTGCACAGAAATTTATGGATCACGAGAAGTCGTTGCTTACCGAGATCACCGCGCTGCGTGCTCAGGTGACTGCGGGTTATGATCTGAACGATGCCGATGCCATCAAGGAGCATCTGGGATTGGCCGGGCAGCTCAACAGCAAGATGGGCCAGCTGATGGTCAGCGTCGAGAACTACCCCGAACTTAAGTCAGACAAGACCATGGTGCAGGCGATGACCACCTACAGCGAGGTCGAGGAGCATATCTCGGCGGCGAGACGCTTCTACAACTCGGCCGTGTCTGAACTCAATACCGCGGTGGAGATCTTCCCCGGTTCCATTATCGCCTCCATGGCCAAGGTTAAGGTGATGCCTTTCTACGAAGCCGATGAAGCGTCGAAGACGCCGATCGATGCATCCGACTACCTGAAGTAACCCGAATCATAGCTCGATGAACCCAGTAAGCTTTATCCTCGGGGCGCCGATTAAGGCGGAGCGTCAACCGCAGCGTCTGTTTGCAGACCCCGATGAGCTGGGTCAGTTTAAGGCTTACTATGAAGAACATATCGAGCCGCTGACCCGTAAATTTGAAAACCATAGGATCGCCAGCCTCAAGGCGCTGCGGGGCCGCCTCTATACCAGTCTGGCAATCCTCCTCGGCGTGGCCGTGCTGATCCTGCTCTTTAGCCTGTCCGGTTATCTCGAGGTCCCCTGGGTCTTCTTTATCGTCTTATGCCTCCCCTTTGGCTGGTGGAGTTATCGCCCCCTGAAGCGTTATAAAAGCGATGTGAAGCGCGAGGTGTTCCCCAAGATCTTCCGCTACTTCGGCCATGACTTTATCTTCAGTACCAGCCACAGCATGAGCCTGACTCAGCTTAAGCGCTCTAAGCTGCTGCCTGGCTATGACAATGCTAAGTTTGATGACTATGTGCAGGGCACCTATAAAGGGGTCGAGATTGCCATCAACGAGCTGTGTTTAACCAAGCAGGTCAAGCGTGAGAAGAGTACCGAGACGGAAACCGTATTTCGCGGCGTCATGGTGCAGCTCAGCAGCCATAAGGCATTTAAGGGGCATACCGTGGTGGTGAAGAATCGCGGCGGCCTGGTGAATTTTCTCTCCAGCAGCTTTAAGCGCCTGAGCCGGGTTAAGCTAGAAGATCCCAGGTTTGAGAAGCAGTTTGACGTGTTTTCAAGCGATCAGATCGAGGCGCGATACCTGCTCACCGTCGGTTTCATGGAGCGTCTCCAGTCACTGGCCAACCTGTTTTCCGGTAAGATCCAGTGCGCCTTCTATGAAGACAAGTTATTGATCATGTTGCAGAGTGGCGATAACCGCTTCGAGATGGGCTCCATCTTTAATGGCGCTACCTTCGAGTACGAGTTTAGCCAAATTAACCGCGAGATGAAGCAGCTGTTTGCTATGATTGAAGTACTCAAACTCGACCAAGACATTGGATTTTAATGCCTGCTGCCGCGCCCCGTACTCTACATTTTCCCCTAAAGCTGGTCTGTCTTGGGCTCGGCCTGCTGCTATGCCAGCCGTTCGCAGTGGCGCAATCGGAAAAGCCGCGCTACAAGGCGAGCTATTCTAAGCATGGCATCTTAAACAGGGGCGATGCCCCGCGCTCCAGTGAGACGGGCGATAGCAAGATCAAGGTATATCAATATACTCAGGCTAACGGCGTGGTGGCCTTTGCCGACCATGCCCCGGGCGACAGGGATTTCAGGGTGCTGTCGTATGAGTGCTATGCCTGTAAACCCGACTCGACTCTCGACTGGCAGAAGATGCCGCTGTTTAGCGCGGAATACAATGAGTTGATAGCACGGGCGGCTAAGACCCATGATTTGGATCCCGCACTTATCCGCGCCGTGATCCATGCCGAATCTGCCTTTAATGTGTTTGCCCTGTCCCGTAGCGGTGCCATGGGGCTGATGCAGCTGATGCCAGATACCGCCAAGGCGATGGGAGTGAAGAACCCCTACCGCCCCGAGCAGAATATCGACGGCGGCGCCCGCTACTTAGCCAAGATGCTGGCAAGGTTCGATGGCAATATCGATCTGGCCTGCGCCGCCTATAATGCCGGCCCCACCACAGTGACTCAGTACAAGGGGATCCCGCCCTATCCGGAGACCCAGGCCTATGTGAAACGGGTCAAGATACTGATGAAGCGTTATCAGAAGCTGGGGTGATTAAGATGCAGCAGACCATTATCGAACTGGAACTCGCGCTGCTCAGCCCAGAGGTGCGCTGCGATGCCAATGTGCTCGACGAGTTGATCCATGCCGACTTTTTGGAGGTGGGCGCCACGGGAATCAGTTTCGGCAAGCCTGAGGTGTTGGCGCGCCTGCCCAAGGAGAAACCGCCGGTATTCAGGGTGAGCGATATGCAGTATCGCTTGCTGAGCGAGGATTTGGTCCAGCTCAACTACCGAGCCTGTTTTAAGCCGGTAAACGAGGTAGATAAGCGTTATTCGCTGCGTACTTCGCTGTGGAAATGCAGTGATGGCCGATGGCAGATGATCTACCATCAGGGCACGCCCTGCGCGCCCTTCTTCTAAGTATCCTTTATTGAGGGGGCTATTCGCCCACTTCCCAGGTGACCTCAACCCGGCCGCCGCCCTGATTCAGTAGCGGATCCAGATAGTCCAGGGTCGTCTTGGCTATCTCATCGAGCTGCCAGGGGGGATTGATCACCCACAGGCCTGCCGCCGTCATGCCAAACTCCTCGCTGTCGGGTCTAATCGCCTGTTCGATACGAAGCTGGCGCTTGATGCCGCTCTGCTTCAGCAGCTCAAACATGGCCTCGGTCTGCTCGCGCTTCACCACGGGATACCAGATCATATAGACGCCGGTGGCAAACTTCTTGTGCGCCTTGATAACTGCCTTGGCGACCTCTTGGTAGTCGCTCTTTATCTCGTAGCTGGGGTCGATAAGGATGACGCCGCGGCGCTCTAGTGGCGGCACGGCGGCAAGTAGCCCCTTCAGGCCATCGCCCTTGATCACCTTGATCTGCTTGTCGCCGCCCAGTTGCTCATCCAGCAGCTGATGGTCGGCGCCGTGCAGCTCATGCAGCACCATGCGATCATTATCTCTTAGGTTCATGTCGACAAAAGCGGGGGAGCCTGGATACAGCTCTAGCTCGTCCGAGCCATTGAAGTGTTTGATATCGCTTATGTATTGGCTAAGGGCTTCGGGCAGGTCCTGCTTGTCCCACAGCTTGGCGACACCCTCTAAATATTCACCCGTCTTCTGGGCAAACTCATCGGATAGCGCATAACCACCGGCGCCCGCATGGGTATCGATATACACCATGGGCTTATTCTTCTTATGCATCAACTTGAGGGTTTGCAGCAAGATACTGTGCTTGAGCACATCGGCATAGTTTCCGGCGTGGTAGCCGTGACGATAACTTAACATGAAGATTCCAGATGGTGAGGGCGCTAGCCTGATAGGGCGATTATAGGGGGGATGCCAGCCCAGGTACAGCGGCAGGCAGTAAGCCTCGCTAACAAAGGCCATATTCAGCGCTGTGCACTTTTGGCATAATGAGGGCGTTATTTCTTAACTTATTGAGCCAAAGTGACTGCATCATCGACCAAGCCCGCATCTGTGGGGATCTTTTTTAATCGCCAATATCCGACCCTGGAAGCCGTGTGTGATCGCTGGGGGCTAGTGTTCGACAAGGACGCCGAGTTCGAGCTGGTGTTCGAAGATAACTGTCTCATCTTAAACAAGCGCGACGAGCCCAAGCTCAAGGGCATATTAGTGGATTTCGTCACCGGCGCAGTGGCTCACAGGCGTAAGTTTGGCGGCGGTCGAGGCCAGGCGATAGCCAAGGCGGTGGGCCTCAAGCAGGGCGTGACTCCGAGCGTCGTCGATGGCACCGCAGGCCTTGGCCGAGACGCCTTCGTGCTCGCCAGCCTGGGCTGCAAGGTTACCATGGTTGAACGTAATCCCGTGGTGGCCGCCTTGCTGGAAGACGGTCTGCGCCGTGCCTATGAAGATGCCGATATCGGCCCCTGGATGCGTGAGCGCATGCATCTGGTGCATGGTTCCAGCCTGACGGCGTTGGCCGAACTGGGTGAGCAGGTGGATGTGGTCTATCTGGACCCTATGTATCCCCACAGAGAAAAGTCGGCTCTGGTGAAGAAAGAGATGCGGGTGTTCCAGTCGCTGGTAGGTGCCGATCTCGACGCCGACGGCCTGCTGGCCCCGGCCATGGCCCTCGCCAGCAAGCGCGTAGTGGTCAAGCGCCCCGACTATGCCGACGACCTCGACGGCGTCAAACCCAGCACCCGAATCGAAACCAAGAAGAACCGCTTCGATGTCTACGTTAAGGCCGCGATGAAAGACAACTAGTGTCTAGAAAATTGGTGGCGATTCATAGGATGTCCTGTAAATTCTTAGGGTGTCCTGTCTTTTTACTGTACCCTACCCGGCCATACCCTCGATTTTCACCAGACAGACAAACTATAACCAAGGAAGTCAGCAATGCCTTGTTTCAGGAAAAAAACATCAGTACTTATGCCAAGCATATGGATGAGCTTACTTTGTATTCTGATGGTGGGCTGTAAAAGCACAGGCAGTTACAAGCCTTCTTATACCGAGGCTGTGGATAGCCATCAACAAGTTAACAGTCAGTGCCCTAGCGGCAACCGAAGAAGCTACGCAGTTAGCGAAAGGAACAGTAAGGCGATAGGTGCATCATTCGAAGCTTATGCCCGAGGCTCAATAGATGAGGCAATTAATAAACTGCTGGCTTTAGGTGAAGTAGAAAGACAATACGATAAAGCCTATATCAATCGAATGCTTGGACATTTTTATGCTGAAAAAGGTGACTTTATCAAGGGAGTAGCATATTTAGAAAAAGTCGTTGATGCCAATGTTCTTGGTGGGCAAGATCATGCGGCAACCCAAACCTTACTCGCCAATCTCTACCTTGTAAATGGGGACTATTTAGGAGCAATAAGGCAATATAAAGCACAAATGCAGTTTAGTTGCCACCAAAGTGAAACTGCTTACAGTGGTATTGCGTTTGCTTATCTTTCGCTGGCCGACTTGGATAAAATGTATTCCAACACAATTACGGCCTTTAGGTATTCTTCCAGGCCAGATAAAGATGAATATATATCCAGATTCGAAGTGTTAAAAAAACAATCTGATAATGAAGCGCTTGAAAATCTATTTTTTACTATTTATCCCAAATATAAAGGTATCCAAGAAAAATCACAGAAAAAAATCGCCAAATCCGATGCCGACGAAAAGCCAGTCCCACCTATGCTTTTAGTTAGAATTGAGCCGTTTTATCCTCTGACCGCTGCAAGAGACGAAATCGAAGGCTGTGTAGAGGTGAGTTTCAGCGTAAACATATCAGGAAAACCGATTAACATTCAAGTTATAGAATCTAAACCTGAAGGCGTGTTTGATTTTGAAGCTGTACGTGCAGTCGCCAAGTGGCATTACAGACCCCAATATAAATCCGGCGTACCTGTTCAAGCCGATGGACTCACAGAGAAGTTGTGCTTTAAATTAAGCATTAGCAAAAAACATGTACCCGAAAGCTCTTAGAAAGAAGGTGGCCATATATGCCCTATCTTTCGTCAACAAAGAAAACAGAAAGAAAACAGGACAGCTATATATTTTGAAGATCTGCAGCATCTTGACTAGGGAAATTGCGAATAAGTTGTATTAGTTCAGACTAGATCTGATATATCATCTTGAAAAGATGAGAGTAGTAAATACATAGGCACCCATAGTTAATGTGTACTAGCGTAGTTCTAATCTGACAGCTTCCCTACTTTCGGTGCCAGTCCCATTCAATAGGGGCTTTTTCTTGTTTGAAACAGGGTACTGTGACCAGCCGTTGCCAGTAGAGGTGATCAGTGTCTGTCAGCAGGGCGGGCAATCTGAGCCAGCGCCGCTAAGCTCAATAGTGCATGAGCCCCATACTATTGGGTCCCCTTCCTGTAACTTGATTTGTGCTGTTTGGCCGAAGCGTATAGTGCTTGCCCGCCGTTGGAGTGATTTGGGCCTGAGCTGCTATTGGTATAATTGACCGATGCTAGTCTTGCCGCTTGCTATGCAGCGTTGTCAGTGATTCTTAAAATACCCGGATGTTGTAAAAGTACATGTCATAACCATGGCCTGAAAAAGGCTACTCTTGTTTGTCAGCTTATGGTTATATTTTATGTCAGGTTATGGTTACATATTTGGGCTAAGTGATTGAAAGCTAGAAGCAGCCTATGTCAGCTTATGCTTCCAGCGACAATAAGCGTAGCAATTGGGAACACAAGGAGCATGAGGTGATAAGGATTAACGTGTTCGGCAGAGCTATGTCGGTTAGGCGCGTGGGCGGTGAGTGGCAGTTGTTTAATGAGTCGCAAACCGGGATGTGTGCCCGCGTCTATGATGTGGTGATCCCACCCGAGCTGACCGAGGATGAGCTACCTGGTTTTCTGGATGATATCTATCATGAGCATGCCAGTGAGCGGCATCCTAGCGTGGTGATAGAGAGTTAATGTCTGTTAATTGACAGGCTGAGGTCGGATTGATGCTAAGACGCTTGATGGATTATTTGAGACTCTTGTTGTATGTCTGCGGCGTGCTGTTAGGCGTGCAGGTGCCGGCTTTTGTCGATCAGTATGGTAAGGCGCTCGCGGCGCATACCCAGGAGGCCAAACAGAGTCTGGCCGAGTTTCAGCGTGACGCCGACCGTTTCTTCGGCGGTGATATAGACAGGCTCATCGCCCACTATAAGCAGAATCCCGATGCCGTATTCAACGCCGGCGGTGACAGTATCGAGGCGATTTACCAAAGATATCGGCTGCTGTCAGAGGCGCTCACGGAATTTAATCGGTCGGCCTATGGCGGATTCGACCAAGTTGTCTTGAGTCCTCTGCCAGCGATCCGCGATCAGGTGTGGCAGCATTTCAGCCACAGCATCTTACTCGATGGCCGCGCCATCGCCTTCGGCTTGGTGTTCGGCCTACTGTTTGCCATGCTGTGCGAACTGACGCTGCACGGTTGCGGTCGTTGCTGTAGCAGTGCCTATCGACGGATTCGTCTCTCCGCTAAAGCCCAAGGTGAGGCGAGGGCAGAGAAACCCTAAGGTTCGTCTGTGTTTGTCACTGCGAATTAGGGCTATGCTTGTGTAAACTGAGAATAAGTTCGTGAATATAAGTAAGCGAATATTCGCCAACAAGATTATTTAACTAATAAGGATCTCCCCATGATAGCCCAAGGACAAGCATTACCCGCCGCGACCCTAGGTCAATTAACCGAGAGTGGCATGGTCAACCATGACGTGACCGAGCTGTTTGCCAACAAGAAGGTGGTGCTGTTTGCCGTACCCGGCGCCTTTACCCCGACCTGCTCCGAGGCGCATCTGCCCGGCTATGTAGTGTTGGCAGATCAATTTAAGGCCAAGGGGGTGGATATTATCGCCTGTGTTTCGGTTAACGATGCCTTTGTGATGAAGGCCTGGGGCGAGGCGCAAAATGCCAGCGAGCTGATGATGTTGGCCGATGGTGACGCCAGCTTTACCAAGGCATTGGGCCTGGAGATGGACACCGCAGGTTTTGGTGGCATCCGCTCGCAGCGTTATGCCATGGTGATCGATAACGGTGTGGTCACCCTGCTGAATGTCGAGGCGCCTAAGAGTTTCGAGGTGAGCAAGGCTGAGGTGGTCTTGGCGGCGTTATAATTTGCGAGATGAAAAAAGGGCGCCTTAGGCGCCCTTTTTTGTGGTCACTGTTCGAGAAGAACCCTTTAGAAGTAGTGCACATACTCCACGGCTACACGATACAGGGTGTCTTCGAAGCCCAGCAGATCGACCTCATAATCGCGGCTGATATATTGGGTTGTGAAGTGCAGCAGGTTGTTCTGATTGGCGAGTGGGGTAACAACCTCCAGGGTGAGCCTGTCCATGGTGTAGAACTGATCGCCGTCATATCCCCATTGGCCGTCAAAGCGGCTCCACTTGGCACCGAGCTGCACGCCCGAGTGGGCAAAGGTGTACTTGTTGCTCCATTCAAAGAAGTAGCCAAATCCGGCACGGTTAAGGTATTCCTCACCACGGCCCATCTCTTCTCGCGGCCAGTCGTCGTCTTTCTCTTCTTCGCTGTAGCCCAATCCGAGTGTCAGGCCGAGATCATAGTGGTTGACGTCGCTAAAGCGGCGATTGAGCGACAGACCCGCGACTGCCAGCTGTTCAAACTCTTCCAGTTGCTGGCTGTTGTAATGCCCCTCGTAGCGGCCGTGAAAACTAAGCAGATAGTCTTGTTGTGCGCCCAGGGTGGCGAAGGGACGCTGGTAGTTAAAGCGCAGATCCATGGAGTTACGGAATCTGTCTTCATCGTACTTTTCCGAGTCGCGTTCATAGTAGTAGGTTCCGCGCACCCTAAAGTAGTTGGTATCCAGCTGGTAGACATTGTTATAGCGCAGGTCGTCCCAGATAAACGACAGGCCTCCGCCGCGGGACATAGAGCTGAACTCTGAGTCAGGGTATGACTCCAGGCCAGCAATGAGCGACATGGCGTAGGGTGAGTTGTCTGAGTCTGCGAATGCGGAAAAGCTCATTAGGCCGGCTAAGCCGAGTGCGAGTGTTGTCTTCATGAGGCGCCTCTGTGGTTCATCATCCGTTATGATGCGGCGCACCTTAGCACAAGATGGCTAATTTTTCTGCTAGCCAGATTCCAGTTTGCTCCCGAGTCTCTATGTTAGGCGGCACTCTCGAGAGATGGTTGTGCGTCGATGCCGAGGCTGGCTTCGATGTCGGCGACCCCTTGAGCGACCTCATCGGCGATCACCTCGCTCTGACTGGCGGCGGCCATGGCGTGTTGTTTCAGCGACTCCATCGCCTGGGACAGGCTGTCCAGGTGGCTGGTCTGCTCGCCGCTGAAGCGGACCCCTTGCTTGGCAGTCTGGGTCATCTCCTCGGATTGCTGCTGCACCGTCTGGGTGACCTGCCAGAGATTCTGCGCGCCCTGTGCCTGCTTCTGACTGGTGTTGGCTATGCCCTCGACACTTTGGGTCAGCTGCTGGTTGGCTTCGGTAAGACGGCTCAATATGGTCACCACCTGCTGCAAGGATTCCTGAGTGCGCTGGGACAGGCTGCGCACCTCATCGGCGACCACGGCGAAACCTCGTCCCTGTTCGCCGGCGCGGGCGGCCTCGATGGCGGCGTTTAGTGCCAGCAGGTTGGTTTGCTCGGCGATGTTGCCGATCACATCCAAGATGGTGGAGACATCGTTGACCGAGGTGGTCAGGCTGCCCAGGGAGAGGTGGCAATGGTCAACGGCCTGCTGGGTCTCGTCGGCGGCGCTCATGAAGGCCTGCACCTCCTGCTGGCTGGCGAGCATCTGGCTATGGGTCTGCTGGGCATGTTGCTCGACCTGGCTGGAGAGTTCGCTCACCTCGCGGGCGATGGCGCGTACCTGTTCGGTCTGGCTCTGGGCCGTGTCGACTATGCCTAGTGTGGTCTCCGTGCCTTGGGTTAGCTCTGTGATGCGATGTACCAGCTGTGACAGCGAGGTGGAGATCTGGCCTATCTTGACCCGTTGGGCGGCATCTTCCGCCTCGAACCTGTCCAGCAGTTGATTGAAGTGACCGGCGATCTGCCCCGTCTCGCAGCGCCGCGCTATGGTCAGGCGCTCACGGCTGTTGGACTCGCTCAGGCGCATAAATGCCTGGTTCAGATGCCTGAGGGGTTTCACGACCCGGCGTTGCTGTAACAATAAGTAGATGAGGGCAAATAGGGCCAGCACAGACACCACACCGTAGAGTAATGTCTGCAGCTGTTGCTTGAGGTGCTGGTTTTGCGCCTGTTGTGCCAGGCCTAACTTAAGCAGTTCATCTTCGATGCGGACGATGGCCGCCATCATGGCTTCCTGGGCGGCCTGATTGGCCGTCAGCAGCTGGTGGGTGTTGCTCACCTCTTTACCGTAACGCTGGCTCAGGGAGAGCAACTCGCTGTAGTCACTCTCGCCTATCTCTATCTGTTCGGGCTCATCGTCGCCCAGGGCAAATTCGTCGGCATCTAGGGTCGCATATAGACCCAGTAGCGGCAGCTTGGCCAGCTGATCGTGCCAGTCGGTCAACGCCTGGATCTGACTCGCGAGCAGGGACTTGAGGCGCTGATCCTTGCCGATAAGATAGTCCTGAGTCAGCTGCGAGAGCCGATACACCAGTGGCGGTAGGCTTTGGGTCAGCAGTAGGTATTGCTTGGCCAGCTTTGGGTGCTCCGGCAGGCCCTTGTCGGCATACTCGGCCAGATGCTGGTTGTAGGCGAGCATCTCGCTCTCGGCGTGAGCCAGTAGCTGGCGGGGATTGCCGGCCAACTTGCCTGCGGCGCGGTATTGAGTGTCTAAGTCTTTGATGAAGATGGCGATCGATTGTTGCAGCCGGTTGGCTTCATCGTGAGAGAGCTTCTCTAGGCTGGCGGCTATGGTCTCGAGCTGTTGTTTGGCACTGCTCAGCTGCTGGCTGTTGCCCGTGCTCAGGTAGCTTTCCAGCTGACGGCGAACCTCCAGCAGAAATTGTTGCTGCAGGTCGGAGAGCATCTGATTCTTCTGCTCTATCTGGGCGCGTTCCTGATTGCTCCACACGACGACGCCTGCGAGCAGCGCGGCCAGCAGTAACAGGGTGGCTGAAGCCCAGAGGGAGAGGGTGGAAATTTTCATGATCAAGCGCCAATGACAGTTTGCGCCAGAATATGACGTATATATTGCAAATTGATGACATTCGCACTTAAGGATGAAGTCTCTATCCGGCGTTAAAACTACCGGTTGGTGAAAGGGATTGTCGCGAAGGGGGTAGCCGTTTATTCCAGCGGCAGCCACACCTGGGCGCTCAGGCCTCCCTCTGGGCGATTGGTCAGTATCACCTGTCCCTGATGGCGATCGACGATACGCTTGATGATGGCCAGTCCCAGGCCGGAGCCGACACTGCCGCGGGCGCTGTCGCCCTGGGTAAAGGGCTGAAATAGCTTGGGGATCTGATCGCTGGGAATACCCGGGCCGTTGTCTTCGACGCTAAAGCCGACCCGGCGACCATTGAAGCTGGAGCTTAGCCTTACCCAGCCATTACCGTAACGAAAGGCGTTTTCCACCAGGTTGCTGATGACACGCTTAATTGCCACCGCCTGCATGGGGATTTCGGGACACTCGCTCAGCGCGAGCACTATTTCGCCGTCGCGATTGGCCTCGGCCTGGGCGATATCCTTTAGCAGCTCGTTGAGCTGAATCTGTTCGCGATTGGCCTCCTGATCCTGGCGGATATAGGCGATAAACTGGTTGATGATGGCATCCATGTCTTCGATGTCATGCACTATGCCCTCTTTGAGGTACTCATCTTCCTCGACCATCATCTCGGAGGCGAGGCGGATGCGCGTCAGCGGGGTGCGCAGGTCGTGGGAGATCCCGGCCATCAGCAGGGCCCTGTCCTGTTCGAGTTGCTGCATGCTGCGGGACATCTGGTTGAAGGCGTTGGTTACCTCGATGATCTCGGTGGAGCCGCTCGGCGGCAGCGGCGCGGGGTAGTCGCCTCGGGAGACCGAGATGGCCGCCTTCTGCAGGCGTTTAAGCGGCTTGTTCTGCTTGCGGGCAAACCACCAACCGCCGGCGACACTGAGGGCGCCGATCACCATGAGATAGAGGGTGAGGGGCGAGAGGCCAAACTCGTTGAAGCCGGTCAGGGGCACCTTGATCCACACAGATGGCGCCTGAGGTGGGCGGATCCAGATCTCGAACTCTGTGCCCTGGGCGATGCGCACCTCGGCCTTGCCGCCGAGATGCTCCGACATCTGTGCAGACAGCAGGCTGTAGTAGGCGGCGCGATCGACGCCTTCCTCGCGGGCCTGCTTGAGGTTGTAGATCTGCATGCTGTCGTCGCGCACCTTGGCATTGAGGGCATCGACCATGGAGAGGTGTTCGCGGCCGATATCGATACCGTCGACGAACAGCAGGTTGACCTGACGGGCGATCAGCTGGTTGATCTGCTGGTAGGTGGGCTGAATAAAGTAGACGGCCACCGAAAGATAGGAGACCAGCTGATTGACCAGCAGCAGGGAGCCTATCAGCAGTACGGTCTGACTGAAGGCGCTACGGGGCAGAAAGCGTTTAAACCAGCTCATTGTTGGCGTTGAGGACTATGGCCTGGGCTAACGCCGCGCGGCTCCGTCGGGTACGAACACATAACCCAGCCCCCAGACGGTTTGAATATATCTGGGATTGGCGGCATCTTTCTCGATCAGGCGACGCAGGCGTGATACCTGCACGTCGATAGAGCGCTCCAGTGCCGAATAGTCGCGGCCACGGGCCAGATTCATCAGCTTGTCCCGTGACAAGGGCTCTCTTGGGTGACTCACCAGCACCTTAAGTACGGCAAATTCGCCGCTGGTGAGGGAGATCGCCTCTTCGCCGTGGTACATCTCACGGGTCGCCAGGTTGAGGGTGAACTCACCGAAGGTGATCTCCTCCTCCTGCTGGGTCGGCGCGCCGGGAACCTCTGGCGCCTGACGGCGCATGACCGCCTTGATGCGAGCCAGGAGTTCTCTGGGATTGAAAGGCTTGGGCAGGTAATCGTCGGCGCCCAGTTCCAGGCCTATGATGCGGTCCACCTCGTCACCCTTGGCGGTCAACATCACGATGGGTATGGTATTGCCATTTTGGCGCAGGCGACGACAGATAGAGAGGCCATCTTCGCCCGGCAACATAAGATCCAGCACCAGCAGGTGAAAGTTTTCTCGCTCCAGCAGCCTGTCCATCTGTTCGGCATTGGCGGCGCTTCTGACCTGGTATCCCTGCTCCATCAGGTAACGCTCTAGCAGGGCTCTTAGGCGCATATCATCATCGACAACGAGAATTTTAGAGGTTTCTTGTCCCATGTTCTCTATCCCTTATTTCAGTGCGATCGACTCGAGGTTTACCGCTCAACTGGCTGAATTTCAATATTAATCTTATGTGCCTGCTTAATATAGCCGCTTTGCTATTTAAAAGCCTAGCGAGATTTCATCTTGAATTGAGGCGATAATTTATCTAGGTAGAAATGAAATACTTGTAACATGCTGAT
Source organism: Shewanella sp. cp20 (assembly GCF_000832025.1). Lineage (NCBI taxonomy): Bacteria > Pseudomonadati > Pseudomonadota > Gammaproteobacteria > Alteromonadales > Shewanellaceae > Shewanella > Shewanella sp. cp20. The sequence goes on from NZ_JPII01000009.1 coordinate 90,350, forward strand.
AGTCTTTGAAATTATATGTTTTAAACTGGCTGTCGGGAAATTGTAACCAAATTGAAACTGCCTAGAGCCGGCTGGCAGAGTGACTCCCAGGTTGGCGGCCTCGCCATGGTCGAGCCACTGGACTATTGTTTTTCAAGGGTTGCACTGGGTATTATCAGCGGAAAATCATTCGATGCGCTGGCCTGTGCCAGGCATCTTGTTGAGTCGTGACGAGAGAAAGATGAAAGCCATGTTGATCACCCGCGAAGGGTGGCAAGCGCTCGACCGAGAGCTTAAGTATTTATGGAAAGAGTATCGCCCCGAGATCACCAAGAAGGTGCAGGAGGCGGCGGCCCAGGGTGATCGAAGCGAGAACGCCGATTACACCTATAACAAGCGTCTGCTGCGTCAGATAGACAGCCGGGTGCGCTACCTGGTGAAGCGGGTGGAGGATCTGCAGATCGTCGACTACTCGCCCCAGCAGGAGGGCAAGGTGTTCTTCGGCGCCTGGGTGGAGCTGGAAAACGAGGAAGGCGAGATAGTGCGTTATCGCATCGTCGGCAAGGATGAGCTGGATACCAAGCTGGGCTACATCACCATAGACTCGCCCATGGCGAGGGCGCTCATCGGCAAGCAGGTGGACGACGAGGTGGTGGTCAACACCCCTGCGGGCAAGAAGGAGTGGTACGTTAACAAGATCCAATATAAGGCCTTCGACGATTAGTCTTATGTGGCGTTGAGATCTGGCCTGGGTGTAAGCCTGGGCTAACGCTTTTTATCCTATCTAATAGATTGATATTGCAATTGATATTTAGCCGTTAATTACAATGTAACGATATCTTGTCACTCTCTGCGTCCCGCGGTGTCGCTACAGGCTCAATGGCTTGATGATCTCGATCAAGGCGCGGCGGTACCTCACTCTCTAGGCTACAGACACTTTTGGATAACCGAGAAGCTAACGTGTCTGTATCGATCGAATCTAACTTTGGCGCCGACTATGCCGTCCATCTCCCGCTGCTTGGCGATAGCATCGCCGAACTGCTCGCCTTCTTCGGCGTGAAACGTGTCTACGGTGTAGGAGGTGACTTTGTCGCCAACTTGATCAATACCCTGGATAAGCAGGTGGCGGTATTGCCCTCAAGCAATGAGATGCACGCAGGTTTTAGTGCCTGCGCCCAGGCCGAGCTGAATCCTCTCGGGGTCTGCATGACCACCTATACCGTGGGCAGCCTGCCTTGCACCTCGGCGGCGGCCTTGGCGCGCACCGAGGGCTTGCCCGTGGTGTTTATCTCGGGGGCGCCTGGTGAGGCAGAGATAAACAGTCAGGCGTTGCATCACAGCGTACATCCGCACACGGCCTGGCATACGGATCTCGATGCGGCGCTCAATGCCTTTAAGGCGCTGGGTGTGCGCGCCGAACGCCTGCAGGGCCAGCGTCATAGCGGCCAGCCTAATGTGGCCGCCGAACAGTTTCTGCAGCTGCTTACCCATGCCTATGTCAATCGTCAGCCCGTGTATATCGAGGTGCCCAGGGATCTCATCTATCAGCCGACCCAGGCGCTGAGTCTGCCGAGTTGCCCGAGTCAGCTTAGGCCCCAGGCGCTTAACTTAAGCGGCGCCGAGCTGATCGCCAGCCAGATCCGCACCCAGCTAGAGCAGGCCAAGGCGCCGCTGGTGTTTCTCGGCGAGAAGCTCAGGCTCAATGAGCCGCTGCTTGAGAAGATTTTGGCCTTCTGTGAGCAAAATGGTCTGCCCTATGCCACCACCTGGTTTGGCAAGGGAATGCTGGATGAATCGCGACCGCTCTGTTTAGGCAGCTATAACGGCGTCTTCAGCCGTCTGCCTCATCAGGCCTATATCGAGTCTGAGGCCGATTATGTGCTCGAACTAGGCACTGCCATCTTCCCATCCGATACCAACAACGCCTTTAGCAGCCAGACCCATGCCATAGACAATCATGGTAACAAGACCATGCTCAAGGGGACGGCGCAGTGGGAAGCCGATATCGAGGCGGTGATGGCGCTGCTCGGCAAGCAGCCGTTAACCCTTAATGCTAGCGTGAACCTGGCTGTCGAGACTGTGCCGCAACTGGCTCCCCAGACAGAGCTTGGCTATCACCATCTTTCGGCCTGCATCAACGCCGCCCAGCAGCGCGCCGAGCGTCCCTTCATCTTCCTGCCTGAGGTGGGTAACTCGCTGTTTGCCAGCTTCGAGCTGACCACCCTAGGCAGCGATATCGGCCGCAGCTATCTGGCTAATCCTTGGTATGCGGCTATGGGCACCAGCCTGCCCTATGCCAGAGCCGTGGTGGATCAGCTCGCCGAGTGCCAAAGCTCGCAGCCTGTGGTGGTGATCACCGGTGATGGCGGCTTTAACTTCCAGGCGAATGAGCTGATCAACCTGCAGAAGCAGGGAGCCAACCTGATCATCGTCTACATGCGCAACAACATCTTCCACCTGGGTAAGGCGGGTGATGCGCCCATCTACGCCTGCAACCATGAGGGGTTCGATCCTAAGTTATTGATTCAGGCCTATGGTGGCAGCGGTCACCTGTGTCAGCAAAGTGGTAAGTTTGTCGATACCCTGTGTGGCTGCATCGCCAGCGGTGGTCTGCACCTCATCGAGGTGCCGGCATCTGTTGAGGCGTCGGCCCAGAGCGACACCACCCAGAAGCTCAATTGCTACATAGGTTATCGCAACGGTAACCCTGAGGCGACGCAGCGCTGGCAGGAGCTGTGCGAAAAACGCGACTAAACTGAGAGACGTGTCGCCTAATTTACCCGCCATTATCTGGGGTTGCGACAGATAGGGCGTACAACTTGGCCCTGGGCTGTGTTATCTTTGGCGGCACTTAACTCTCTATTTGGGCACGACGTAATCTATGCAAAATATTGCACAAATCATCGCTCAGGAACTGAATGTTCGCGAGCAGCAAGTGACGGCAACTATCACTCTATTGGATGACGGCGCGACGGTTCCCTTCGTGGCGCGTTATCGTAAAGAGGTCACTGGTGGTTTAGATGATACCCAACTGCGCACCCTGCATAGCCGTCTGGGCTATCTGCGCGAACTCAACGATCGCCGTCAGGTGATCCTCTCCAGCATTCAGGTCCAGGGCAAGTTGACCGCCGAGTTGCAGGCCGCCATCGATCAGGCCGACAGCAAGACCCGCCTGGAAGATCTCTACCTTCCGTACAAGCCCAAGCGTCGTACCAAGGGGCAGATCGCCATCGAGGCCGGTATCGAGCCTCTGGTAGATCGTCTGCTCAGCGATCGTCAGGCAGATATCGAGGCTCTGGCGAGCGAGTACCTCAATGCAGGCGCCGGGTTCGATGAGATAAAAGCGGTGCTAGACGGCGCGCGTTTCATCCTGATGGAGCGATTTGCCGAAGATGCCGAGCTCTTGCAGAAGGTGCGCCAGCATCTGACTCAGAGCGCCGTGCTCGAGAGCCGCCTGGTGAAGGGCAAGGAGAAAGAGGGCGCCAAGTTTAGAGACTATTTCGAACACAGCGAGAAGCTGATGAATGTGCCTTCCCATCGCGCTCTGGCCATGCTTCGCGGTCGCAATGAGGGGGTGTTGAGCCTGAGTATGAATGCCGACCCCGACAGCGAGGCCAAGTCTGGCAGCTATTGCGAGGTGATCATCGCCGATCACTTCGGTCTCAAGCTGAGCGACTCGCCGGTGGATCAGTGGCTCAAGCTGGTGGTGACCTCGACCTGGCGCATCAAGATAGCCTTGCAGATGGAAACCGAATTTATTGCCAAGCTGCGTGAGCGCGCCGAGACAGAGGCGATCAATGTATTCGCCCGAAATCTTGGCGATCTGCTGATGGCGGCGCCTGCCGGTGCCAAGGCGACTCTGGGGCTGGATCCGGGCCTGAGAACCGGCGTCAAGGTGGCCATAGTCAACAATACGGGCAAGCTGATGGCCCATACCACCATCTTCCCCCATGCGCCGCAAAACCAGTGGGAGAAGTCGCTGCGAACCCTGGCTAACCTGGTGAAGATGCATAAGGTGGAGCTGATCGCCATAGGCAACGGCACCGCCTCACGCGAGACAGACAAGCTGGCGGGTGAGCTGATTGCCTCGCTCAAGAGTGAGCTGCCAGGACTCACCAAGATCATGGTGAGCGAGGCGGGCGCCTCGGTTTATTCGGCATCCGAACTGGCGGCGGAGGAGTTTCCCGATCTGGACGTCTCGATTCGCGGCGCGGTGTCTATCGCCCGTCGTCTGCAAGATCCCTTGGCCGAGCTGGTGAAGATAGAGCCTAAGTCTATCGGTGTGGGCCAGTATCAGCACGACGTGAGTCAGAGTCAGTTGTCACAGTCACTCGAGGCCGTGGTGGAAGACTGTGTAAACGGCGTCGGTGTGGATCTCAACATGGCCTCGATGCCACTACTGACTCAGGTCGCCGGTCTCAACAAGACCCTGGCCCGCAATATCGTCGACTACCGCGATGAAAACGGTCAGTTTACCTCGCGTAAGCAGCTGCTCAAGGTGCCGCGTCTCGGCCCCAAGGCGTTTGAACAAGCGGCGGGTTTTCTGCGTATTCGCGAGGGAGACAATCCGCTGGATGCCAGCGCCGTGCACCCCGAGACCTATGCCCTGGTCGAGCAGATAGCCAAGGCCCAGCAGCAGGCGGTCGATGCCCTGATCGGCAACACCGAGTTGCTCAAGCAGATCGATGCCAAGGCGTTTGTGACCGAGGAGTTTGGTCTGCCTACCATAGAAGACATTCTCAGCGAGCTGGACAAGCCGGGTCGTGACCCTCGCGGTGAGTTTAAGACCGCCGTATTCAAGGAAGGGGTTGAGGAGATCAAAGACCTTAAGGTGGAGATGATCTTAGAGGGCGTAGTGACCAATGTGACCAACTTCGGTGCCTTTGTCGATATCGGTGTGCATCAGGATGGCTTGGTACATATCTCGTCGCTTACCGACAAGTTTGTCAGCGATCCCCATACCGTGGTGAAGGCGGGCGATGTGGTCAAGGTCAAGGTGATGGAGGTGGATGCCGAGCGCAAGCGTATCAGTTTGACCATGCGTCTGGATGAGAAACCGGGTGACAAGGCGTCTCATCAGGGCGCCAAGGGTCCGGCAAAGGCTGGTCAGGGCAAGGGCCATCAGGGGAAAGGTTCCCAGGGTAAGGGCCAGGCCAAGGGGCAATACAAGCAGCCCAAGGCGCCTGCCAATGCCGCCATGGGTAACGCCTTCGCCGATGCCTTCGCTAAACTAAAAAAGTAGCCGAAAAGTAAAGAGAAAAAGCCAATCCCTCCTTGGGGATTGGCTTTTTTTGTATCCATTTTTCATCCGCCGTTAGCTGTGGTGCCCAGTCTGTCTACAAAATTTTCACCCTGAGAGTGTTCTACTCGACGATGGCTAGGCTCGTCTATTTTTTGTTGATCGTGAATCACGCTGAAACAAAAATAGAACTAAAGTGTTACTTTTGTGTCAAACTACCGCGCGATGTAGGCAAGGTAACAAGTGCTTCGCGAGAAAGCATAAGACTAGATTGAAAATATGTGGAAAATTTATGACTAAAGTTAAGTCAACATGGGGGCCGTTTGGCGCCATTATCTGTTTTGGGTTGATAGCCTTAGCTATCACCACACTGAGCCGTATCGGCTTAGGCGTTTGGCAGGCCGATAGGGTCGCCGCCGTCGATGGCTGGCCACACCTGCTGCTTCAGGGCTTGAGGGTCGACTTTGCCACCCTGTGTTGGTTATGGGGTATCGCTGCCCTGGGAACCACCATCTTTGGTGGCGATCATCTGGTGGGTCGTGGTTGGAAGTCTGTGCTCAGAGTCTGGCTGACTCTGGGTCTGTGGTTGATGATCTTTCTTGAGCTGTCTACCCCCTCGTTTATCGACGAATATGGCCTGAGGCCCAACCGTCTCTATATCGAATATCTTATCTATCCCAAAGAAGTGCTCTCCATGCTGTGGACCAGCCGTAAGGGAGAGATCTTCCTCGGGCTGATTGTTAGTACCCTGAGTCTTTGGGGGGGCTGGCGCCTGAGTGGGCGCTTACTGAAAGAGGTGGTTTATCTGCGTTGGGTATGGCGCCCAGCGATTGCCCTGTTGGTGATAGTCGTGACCCTGTTGGGGGCGCGCTCCAGTTTGGGGCACAGACCGCTTAACCCTTCTATGGTGGCCTTTGCCGACGATCCGCTGGTGAACTCTCTGGTGGTGAACTCCTCCTATTCGCTGGTATTTGCAATCGATCAGATGTCGGCGGAAGCCAATGCCTCTAAGGTGTATGGCAAGCTGGAGAAGAGCCAGATCATAGACAACATTCGTAAAGACAGCGGTCGTCCGTTGAGCGCCTTTACCTCCGAGTCTCTGCCGAGCGTGACCTACAACCAGGCCAGCTACCAGGGCAAGCCCAAGAACCTGGTGATCATACTGCAGGAGAGTCTGGGGGCGAGATTTACCGGTTACCTCGGTGGTCTGCCGCTGACGCCTAATATCGATGCCCTGGCAAAAGAGGGCTGGGCCTTCAATCGTCTCTATGCCACGGGTACCCGTTCGGTGCGCGGTATCGAGGCGGTCACTACCGGCTTCACGCCGACCCCTGCGCGTTCTGTGGTTAAGCTGGGTAAGAGTCAGACCGACTTCTTTACCGTCGCGGATCTGCTCAAGATGAACGGCTATCAGACCCAGTTTATCTATGGGGGTGAGAGCCATTTCGATAACATGCGCAGCTTCTTCCTGGGGAACGGCTTTAGCGATATCGTGGATCAGAATGACTATAAAGATCCTGCGTTTGTCGGCTCCTGGGGGGTGTCGGATGAAGATCTGCTTAAGCGGGCCAATAGCGAGTTTGAGCAGTTCCATAAAGAGGGTAAGCCTTTCTTTAGTTTAGTGTTCAGCTCATCTAACCATGAGCCGTTCGAGTTTCCCGATGGCCGCATCGAGCTCTACGATCAGCCCAAGCAGACTCGTAACAACACGGCCAAGTATGCCGATTATGCCGTGGGTGAATTCTTTAAGCTTGCCAAGCAGTCCAGTTACTGGAAGGACACCCTGTTTGTGGTGGTGGCCGACCATGAGAGCCGCGTAGGCGGTGCCTCTCTGGTACCCGTGGAGCAGTTTAGGATCCCGGCGATTATCTTGGGCGATGGCATAGAGCCTAAGCTGGATCAGAGAGTGGCCAGCCAGATCGACCTGGCGCCGACCCTGTTATCCTTGATGGGCGTATCCGGCAGCTATCCTATGTTGGGACGGGATCTGACCAAGATGGATGACAACTGGCCCGGTCGAGCCCTGATGCAGTACGACAAGAACATGGCCTATCTGCGTGGTGACGATGTGGTGATCCTGCAGCCGGAGCGTGAACCGGCCGGCTATGGCTATGACTTTGCCACTAATACCCTGAGCCATAAGTCTCAGAGCGATGAGATGAAGCAGACAGCCCTGTCGTGGGCACTGTGGGGCAGCATGGCCTATCAACAACAGCTATATCAGACGCCGCAGCAAAACACGGCGTCGAGCAAGTCTTCGAGCGAAGGCGTGATCAGATAAAGGTGGATAACTCGGGCTCTCCCTTAGGGAGGGCCTGAGTCTGATAGAAGCTGGCGATGTGGGCCGACACGCTCTGATAGAAGCTGGTGGCCTGATTCTCGAACTGGGTCTTAGGTTTCTGAGGCTCTCTTGGCATCTCGGCCTGTACGCTGCGAATGTCCCGGCGCGCTAGCGCAGGTTTCATTATCAGCGGTCGTATGATGGCCGCTCCTTGTTTAGCCTGTTGCTGCTGTTGCTGGCCTTCCTGCTGATGCTGGCCTTGCCCTTGCTGCTTGGCCTGCACCTTCTCATTGAGCTTCGCCTGAACATTGGCCTGATCCGCCGCGCGCTCGTTCTGAGGATTGAAGGGACGCTCTTCGTTGCTCTTGGCGAGCTGCGGCGCGGGTATGATAGGTGGTCGTTGCTGACTCTCTACCCGCGCGCTATCTGCGCGGCGTTGGTCGTCGCGATTGGCACTTGCGGATAGTTGGTCACCACTAACATAGAATTCCCTCTGAATGCTGCTTAAATAATAACCACAAAGTGATATAAATTAAAGTGATTATTTATTCAACTTCTTCAGCCAAGCCTCGACGCCATCGACAAAGGCTTCTCTATGGGAGAAGAAGGGGGCGTGGGAGGCCTTAGGCAGCACAAGATCTTGAAAGCGTGATTCGCAAACCGGCATCAGTGGCTGCACCCGGCGTGATACCAGGCCATCTAATCTTCCCCACACCCTAAGCCAAGGGGTCTGAATCTCGCTGAGCTGCGCCCTGAGGTCAACCTCCTTAAGCATCTGAAGTCCGGCACGCAGCGCACCCGCATCCGGGAGCGGCTTGGCCATCACCAGATCCCTGAGCTGCTTGATATCCTGCTTGGCGGTCTCGCTGCCCATGGCCTGCATGGCGAGGAAGCGCTCTATCATCTTGCCAAGATCTTTTTCCAGCTGATCGCCAAACTGTCCCAGAATCTGCGGCGGAATACCGGGCCAGCCCTCATCTTCTCGTGCCATGAAACAGGGGGAAGAGGCTATGGTCAGCAGGGCCTCGATGCGTTCTGGATAGCGCAGGGCGGCGCGGGTGGCGACGAGGCCGCCCAGAGACCAACCGGCCCAGATGGCCCGCTCTGGTACCTGAGTCATGATGTGGTCGACCCAGGCATCCAGCTCGCCCTCAATGGCCGGGCTATCGCCAAAGCCGGGCAGGTCGATGCACAGCAGTTGATGATCGTGGAAAGCGTGATGTAAGGGGGTAAACACGGCGCTATTGACCCCCCAGCCGTGCAGCATGACGATGGGGCGGCCTTGGCCTATAGTTTCAATATGCAAGGATTGCTGACTCACTAAGATGCCTCTACAGGTCGGAAAGTTAGTTAAATGGATAGAACTCGTCTGAATTTATCACGCTGGCAGCGCCGGCTTAGTCGATTGCGGCGGCTGCTGGCGGCTAGTCTACCCAATCGCTGTATGATCTGCCATCAAAGGGTGGTCTTGCCACAGCGGGGCATCTGTCTTACCTGTCTCGATGCTGGGCTCTACTCGTCGCCTAGCTGTCTGGGCTGTGGTCGCACCATGAGTCTGCAGAGCGCTTATTGCGGCACCTGCATGACGACGCAGCCTCTCAAGGTGGTGGCGCCTGCCAGCTACCATCAGGGGCTGGGGGAGACGGTGGCGGCGATCAAGTATCAGGGACAACTTGCAGGTTTATCCCCCTTAGCGCAGGCCCTGGTACGAAGGATTCATACACTGGTGGCCGTGGAGGCAATCTCTCTGCCTCAGGTGCTCCTGCCTGTGCCCCTGCATCCTAGGCGTCTGCGCCAGCGCGGCTTTAATCAGGCCTATCTAATCGCCTGTGAACTGGGTCGGGCGCTGTCGATCCCTGTGCTGCCCGACGCTCTGGTGCGAATCACTGATACGCCGCCCCAGGCTGGGCTGACGGGTAAGCAGCGACGGCGTAATCTCGCGGGCGCCTTTAGCCTGAGCCATGGGTTCGAATATCAGCGCGTGGCCCTAGTTGATGATGTGGTGACAACCGGCACCACGGCCTTGGAGATCGCCAAGCTGTTTGAGGGGCGCTACATCCAGGTGCAGGTTTGGTGCCTGGCCAGAGCCGAGGCGCCTCACCTGATCGATCAATAGCCGTTGCGGCGCCAGTTGCGGTACTTGGTATGGACACCGCGGGTAAATAGCGAGGAGTATTCCTCCAGCAGATCGACGCCGTAGAGGATGGCCACAACCAGTAGGGAGAGCTTGATGCCCACAAAGGGATCGATCACGGCGATACAGACACCGATGGCGGCCAGTGCCCAGATGGCGGCGGCCGAGGTTACGCCGACGACCACGCCCTCTTTGGCCAGCATGACGCCCGCCCCCAGAAAACCTATGCCCGTCACCACCTGGCCTATGATGCGCGATGGATCCGATACCGAGGTGGCGACCGCCATGGAGGCGGTGATGAAGATATAGGTGCCCAGCACGATCAGCGATGAGGTGCGTATGCCGACGGGTTTGCCCCTGAGTTGGCGTTCGAGGCCAATGATTAGGCCGCAGAGAATGGCGCAGCCGAGTTCGCGCCAGCGAAAGGGATCGATAGCTACCCAAGCATCAAAGTTCATGGTGTGTTCCTAGTTAACAATGTCTGGTGCAGAGGGCTTACGGGCGGGGTGACGTCTTGGGCTTTTCTGCGGGTCAGTTTTCGGCGAGTGTCGATCTAAAAGGCCCCTGAGTCAATAGGGGCCGGGAGATATTGCTAGTCCTCGAAGATGGACTCGATGGGGAGCTGAAACAGCCTGGCGATCTTAAAGGCCAGCGGCAGGCTGGGATCATACTTGCCCTTCTCTATGGCATTGATGGTCTGGCGCGATACATCCAGCAGGCCTGCCAGCTCGGCCTGGGTCCAGTTGCGTTCGGCGCGCAGGGGTTTTAGACGGTTCTTCATCTGTAGTTGAGTCTCCCGAAGATAATCCCCAGCATATAGGTGAGCGCCAGGAGTACCACCAGATAGGCGGCCTTTAGATCCGGTAGCAGATCCGCCATGTCCAGAATCGAGTAGAGTGAGAAGCCTATGATGCTGACGCCGACGGCTAAGGCCAGGGCGTCGAGCTGTATCTTACGTTCCATCTCGTCGAGTTGGCGCAGGAAGCGTTTGAAGGCCAGCAGCATCCAGATGCCGATGGCACCATGGAGGATGAAGCAGCTTGCCAGTACCCATGTCGATGCCAGATAGCCTTGATGGGCCAGGAAGGATGTACCTCCCAGGCTGAGCGCCCATAAGAGGGCTAGCAGGTTCACCCGGTTGGCATTCTGAATATCCCTTAACGGTAGCCCTCTGGAGCAGATGGCGTCGATGATCTGTTTCATATGCGGTTCCTCTCGCTCGCGTTAAATGTCAAATACCCTTTACATAACAAGCTAGGTTAAAAAAGACTCAAGGTCAAGTGTACTTTACATAAAGTTTGGTTTGTTTGACTTTTAAGGTGGCGAATTGGCATTGGGTGGACAGATGAGGGAGATGACCGTTCGAGGCCATCTCCTTGTTATTTCACTCGTATTAGCTCATTACTTAGCTTGAGTGTATTTGTCTAAGATCACCGCACAGGCGGCATCGCCCGTGATGTTGAGCGAGGTGCGGATCATGTCAAATACCCTGTCCAGGGCAAACAGCAGCGGCAACCCGTCGATGGGGATGCCGGCGGCCAGCAGCACGGCAACCACCAGGAAGGAGGGGCCGGGTACGCCTGCCTGGCCTATGGCGCCCAGGGTCGAGGTGAAGATGATCGCCAGATAGGCGCCCAGGCTGAGATCTATGCCATACATTTGGGCGAAGAAAATCGCCACCAGGCCGTAGTAGATGGCGTTACCACTCATGTTGATGGTTGCGCCTAGCGGCAGCACGAAGGAGGCGGTGGGTTTTGAGACCCCCAGCTCCTCCTCACAGGTTTCCATGTTCACCGGTAGGGTCGCCATGGAGGAGGCGGTAGACAGCGCCATCACCTGAGGCTTCTTCATCACGCTGATAAACTTCTTGGCGCTGACATTGGAGAACAGCTGTATCAGTAGCGGGAAGAAGAGGAAGCCGAACAGCAAGATACCGAAGACAAACACGGCAAACAGCTTGAATACCACTTCCAAGGCATCGAAGCCGAAGGTACCGACCGAGTCCGCCATCAGGCCAAACACGCCGATGGGGGCGATCACCATGACGCAGTTGATCATCCACACGAAGGCGTCGACTATGGTATTGAGCGCCGCCAGAATCGGCTTGCTGCCATCTCCCTTCACCTTAGTGAGGGCGATACCGAAGAAGATGCTAAAGACCAGAATTTGCAGGATATTGCCGCCGGTGAGTGACTCGAACACATTGGTGGGGATCATGCCGATGAAGGTGTCCATCACGCCGGGCAGGGCGCCATGCTCTTCGGTGACCTTCATCAGGCCGCTGGCGCTGTGGGCGGTAAAATCGACGCCGTTACCGGGCTGGAACAGGTTGCCCAGCAGTAGCGCCAGGGCAACCGCCACCCCTGAGGTGATGATGAAGAAGCCGAAGGTGCCTATGCCTATCTTACCCGCCGAGGGGCTGTCGCCCAGGCTGGCGGCGCCGGAGATGATGGATACCAACACCAGAGGGATAACCAACATCTTGATCAGATGGATGAAAATGGTGCCTAGCGGCGCAAATACGCTGGCCTGTTCGCCCATGATAAAACCGACGGCGGCGCCGATAATCATGGCGATCACCACCTGCACCCCGATATTACCTAAAAGCCTACTTGTCTTGGTTTTCACCTTTGCCTCGCCCTGTCGTCTGTATTATACCAATCGTAATAAACAGCTGATTATCCTAGCTTGTTAAAACGCTCGATGACTGCATTAGTATTTTTGATTGTAGAATAACTACTTATCTAAAAATCTTGCTTTGTTCTCAAGCGTTTTTCCTGCGCTATCTCTGCTCACTTACTTACTGTGATTAGTGTTAACTTGAAATGAGTATAGTCTTGCAGGCGCGCAGCGTAGCACGGGTGAGGGCAAGAGTCTGTGAATTCAGGCCTGCGCTGAGTATAAAGCCCAAGCATGGCGCGTGATAGCCGAGCTTTTGCGCAAAAATGAAGTGCTATGGCGAGGGGAAAACGAAGAGGATGGCATTTGCCATCCTCTCTGTTGGGGTTTGCTATTGAATAAGCCTTAGCTCATCGGGCTTAAGGCTGTTGTCCCTTGACGATCGCCTCCAGGTGTTGCTGGAAGCGCTGGTTGAAGTTGTCTTCATTACCATCGAAGCTGACGTTGAGGTAGTCTCCGAACTTACTCACATAGTCGGTGGCCTCATAGATGCTGACCTCGATTAGCTTGTCGCCCTGGATCAGATAGTCATCGGCCGATACCATGTCGGCATAGGCTGCCGGCAGGTCAATCTGCTTGACGCGTAGCACAGGCTCATCGCTTGGGCCGGTGATCAGCGACCATTGATGGGTCTCCACCTGACCTGTGATGTTGACCTTGATGGTCTTGTTTTCTTCGTCGATGACAGTTTCATCAGGGTAGAAGGCAGGCCAGAAGAGGCGAGCGACATCTGCCGTGGTCAGCTGTTCAGCATCCTGGTGACTCGGCATGGGCCAGGTGATGAACTCATCCTGTACTCGGCACATCACGTCGGCCGCCTGCTTGATGCGGTAGCGATATACCTGACTCGGCCAGCTAAGCTCACCCAACTTCAGCGCGGGAGGGGTGGTGCTAAGGACACCCTGCCACTCATCGCCACTGCCCGAATATTTAGTAAATTCGACGGTGAGGGGCACAAAGGTGCCGCTGTATACAGTGTGAAGAGTGTTGTCTATGTAGCGAATCTCAGGCGCCTGATAGGCTTTATCGTCATCGCCGACCCAAAGTTCGAGTTCCTGATTCCAACACGCCTCTGGCGTCTCAGAGCTTTCTCCTTCGCGATAATCGAATACCCGACCATTGACCTTGCCCTCGATGATTGAACCTATGAAGGTGAGATCGGGCGTGCCATAGGTGAGGGTAAAGGCGCTGTGCAGTTTGGCGGGCGCCAGGGTGAAGTCGCTGTGCAGCTGGTCGTCCTCAAAGAAATGGTTCTTGATCACCTGCCAATCGGCGTCTGACATGATCTTCTCATCGATTGGCGTCTCGATATAGCCTGCGGCGAGCAGGGCGTTGTTCACCAGGAAACGTACCGCCATGGGGTCGCCATTCAAGTAGTCCAGAGTATTCATGCCGCTCTCTTCTACCAGGTTCCTTAGCTGGTCTCGGGTCATCGACATGATGTCATCGACGGCCAGCACATCGCTGAGCTGCTCGCCGATCAGCGCCTCAAGATGACGATGCAGTCGATAGGTGTCGATAAATTCAGGAGTGAGGGATTGCTCTGCGCTCAGCTTATAGGGGTTGCCTTGGCGCTCGTAAATCGTCAGCACCATGGCGGCGAGCAGGGCACGCTGTGAGGCGATCTCCAGTGAGGTGGTGCCGGCAGCGCGCATGCGGGCGACACGCTGAAATTCCAGGTTGGTCAGGGCATTGATCTCACCCCCGTGCTCCTGTAGAGCGACCAGCCTGCCTTCTCCCTCCATGGAGATGACGGCCTGAGTGTTATCGGATTGCTCATGGGTATTTAGGGCATCGATTCGAAATGCCGCCTTGAGAAGGGCCGGTTTAGTGGCGGTTTCTGCGGCCTGCTGCCAGTTGGCTACCAGATCATAGACGGGCATCTCGACGTTGCTGGTCCAGTCGATCTGATACTTTCCCTCCGCATCTGCTATGCCACTGGGCTCATTGGTTTCACAGCTGGCATTTTGGTTGAAATCCACACAGACCTCGGCGCCGGCTATAGCGCCTTGATACACCACTGTGCCGATGATTTGATGATCGAAGCTAGCGGGGGGCAGGGTGCCGCCGTCTGTGGGATTGTCTGAATCGTTATTGGAGCCACCGCAGGCACTGAGCAGACAGGTACCGAGCAGCAGAGAGCTAAGATGAGTTAAACGCATATTTGTGTCCTTACAAATATTAACAATGAAAGGGACCGGGCGGTGAAATACCAATCACAGTAAGTATTTGATCAGAAATAGCGCAGGAAAAACGCTTGAGAACAAAGCAAGATTTTTAGATAAGTAGTTATTCTACAATTAAAAATATTAATGCAGTTATCGAGCGTTTTAACAAGCTAGAATGATCAACTATTTATTACGATTGGTATAACTTAGCAAGGCCCAATACGGCTGAAAGGACATTATCTATAGCTTTGATTAAATTACCATTACCCGATCGGGTAGGTTAGAAGTGCAAGACTTTCAGGGTATTTAGACAATAAAAAATGGCCCCCAGGGGCCATTTTTCGCTAAGAGGTTAGCACCAGGGCTTAAGCCTTAGGGCCTGCCTGCTTGATGGCGTCAGACACGTCGTACTTAGTGAAGTTGGCGGCAAACTCTTCTGCCAGCTGCTGGGCGTACTTGTCGTATTCTGCCTTATCTGCCCAGGTGTTAACCGGGTTAAGCAGCTTGGCATCGACACCAGACACCGCCACAGGCACGTCCAGGTTTAGCTTGTCGATGTGAACGGTTTCCACATCCTTCAGCTCGCCGCTGACGATGGCATCGACGATGGCGCGGGTCGTTGGAATGTCGAAACGCTTACCTACGCCGTGTGGGCCGCCGGTCCAGCCGGTGTTGACCAGATAGACCTGGCTACCGAATGACTCGATGCGCTTCATCAGCAGCTCGGCGTATACGCCAGCCGGACGTGGGAAGAATGGCGCGCCGAAACAGGTCGAGAAGGTCGACTGAATCGCAGAGGTTGAACCCATCTCGGTCGATCCCACCTTGGCGGTGTAGCCAGAGAGGAAGTGATAGGCCGCCTGTTCTTTGCTCAGCTTAGACACAGGTGGCAGTACGCCAGACACGTCACAGGTCAGGAAGACTACGGCATTTGGCTCGGCGCCGCGGTTCTCTTCCTTACGCTGAGCGATGTGCTCCAGTGGGTAGGCCGCACGGCTGTTCTCGGTTAGCTCAGTGTTGCTGTAGTCAGGAATGCGTTGCTCATCCAGAGTGACGTTTTCCAGTACGGTACCGAAACGGATCGCGTCCCAGATAACTGGCTCATTCTTCTGGCTCAGATCGATACACTTGGCATAGCAGCCGCCTTCGATATTGAATACGCCACCTGGTGCCCAGCCATGCTCATCGTCGCCGATAAGGAAACGCTTAGGGTCTGCAGATAGTGTGGTCTTGCCAGTGCCTGAGAGGCCGAAGAATAGTGTGGTGTCACCTTCGCTGCCGACGTTGGCCGAGCAGTGCATTGGCAGCACGCCTTTAGCGGGTAGCAAGAAGTTCTGTACTGAGAACATAGACTTCTTCATCTCGCCAGCATACTTCAGGCCTGCCAGCAGTACCTTGCGATCGGCAAAGTTGATGATGACGGTGGCGTCAGAGTTGGTGCCATCACGGGCTGGATCACACTCGAAACCCGGGGCGTTCATGATCTGCCAAACGGGCTTGTTGGCGACGTTAAACTGCTCA
Source organism: Shewanella sp. cp20 (assembly GCF_000832025.1). Classification (NCBI taxonomy): domain Bacteria; kingdom Pseudomonadati; phylum Pseudomonadota; class Gammaproteobacteria; order Alteromonadales; family Shewanellaceae; genus Shewanella; species Shewanella sp. cp20. Next base: position 106,351 of record NZ_JPII01000009.1, read on the forward strand.
GGCACGATAAACAGGTTACGGGCAAAAAGCTGATGCCAGGCGGTCTCGGTTTTTACTTCAATAGGTTGGTAGTGCTCAGGGTCGGCACCCACTTCCAGTTCAGAAACAAAAGTCTCCTTGTCGGCCAGGTAGGTCGCAACGCGATCCCATAGGGCGTTAAAGGCATCCATGGCGAACGGCTTGTTGACCGAACCCCAATCGATTTCATTTTCGCTGCCTGCTTCTTTCACGATAAAGCGGTCGTTGGGTGAGCGTCCGGTACGCTCGCCGGTTTTTGCCACTAATGCACCATTCGCCGTTAGCTCTCCTTCGCCGCGTGCGAGTGCAAACTCAACTAGTTGTGCCGTAGAGGGATTTCTATGAGTCTGCTTAGATCCATCCGCCATCTGTAAGGTCTCCATCATTCGAGTAGGGTTGGCCGGTCTGTGCCAGCTTGTTTTTGTTTTATCTGCATGATTTGCAGAGGCCCGATTGTAACTTAAGCGGAATTGAATGTGTGAGGAAGATCGCGAAAATCGTGAAAAAAAGAGGATGCGCACAGGCATCCTCTTTCAAAGGTGAATATAAGCCGATGATTTACTGCTGGGTATCGGCCTTAGGCGCGTTTTTAAATAGGGCTTCGACATCGATGGAGTCGAAGCTGTAGCTGGAGTTACAGTACTCACAGCCCATCTCGATCTTGCCCTGTTCGGCCAGGATGGCGTCCAGCTCTTCCTTCGCCACGGTTTTCAGTGCCTGACCGCTGCGCTCACGGGAGCAGGTACAGGAGAAGGTGACCTCGATAGGATCGAACAGGCGAACCTCTTCCTGGTGATACAGACGGTGCAATACTTCTGTTGCCTCGAGCTCAAACAGCTCCTCGGCCTTGATGGTGCTGGTCAGCTGTTCGAGATGTTCGAACTCTTGGTTATGCTCGTTCTCGCCCGGTAAGACCTGGAGCAACATGCCGGCGGCTTGCTTGCCGTTGGCAAACAGGCGGATGGCGGTCGGCAGCTGCTCAGACTGCAGGAAGTATTGCTCCAGACACTCAGCCAGGGTTTCCTTCTCCAGTGCCACGACACCTTGATAACGCTCGCCGTTGCTCGGAGTCAGGGTGATCACCATGTGTCCCTGGCCCATGAGCTGTTGTAGGCTGGCGTCTTGGGCGACCTCGCCTTCCCAGCGTGCGACGCCGCGCAGCTGCTGTAGGTTGTTGCCATTGATCACCGCCAGCGATACCGGGCCATTGCCCTGCACCTGTACGCTGATGTCACCATCAAATTTCAGTGTGGCGGTGAGTAAAGAGGTGGCCGCCATCAGCTCGCCCAGCAAACGTGCAATCGCCTCTGGGTAGGTGTGGGCAGCCAAGATTTCTTGGTAGCTCTTCTCTAGCTGTACGATTTGTCCGCGCACATCGGCGTTGTCGAATAGGTAACGGTTTAAGATATCTTTACTCATTTGTGTCTCACAGTTAGCTTTCTTTAAAGCGTATTAGTTGGCGACGCTGTTTCTTGTCTGGCTTGGTATCCGGCGCGGGATTGTTAAGCACATTCAAGCGTCTTGCCTCGGCATAGGTCTCGCGTTTGGCTATGCTTTCTGGCGTCTCTTCATATAATGTTTGGGCGACCACCGCCTTCTGGCGCTGTTCGGATAATTTTTTTATGACGATCTCTTTTTCGTCATATCCTTGTCGTAATCTAATCACGGCGTCGACTTCCGCCAGCTTGCTCGACTTAGTGCGCTGTCCATTGTAATGGACCTTACCGCCGTTGATCATCTCTTTGGCGATTGCTCGCGTCTTATAGAAGCGGGCGGCCCACAGCCACTTGTCGAGCCGAACGCCAATCGCTTTCTCTGAGGTCATGGTGATCAGGTCTCCTTCGGTGTATAAAGATGTGCGAGCTCACAGGCTGAAAAAATAGTCCATACTTGTTGTTAGCCAACAGATGAGATAGCGACAGACCTCACACCCTTTTTAGGCGCGTAAAGTTAGCATAAATCGCCTCTATAGGCCAATAAAGAGACTGTTATGGGCTTGTTGCGAATAGCTGTGTAGGTTAGCATGAGCCACAGCTAGGAAATTATCATAATCAGATTAGAGGCCTGCATAGAGGGTCCACAATAATATGGATTTATTAGACAAAGTAATATCTAAGGCCGCTGCCGTGCCGCAGAAGCCTCTGAGTTCGGCCGTATTCTGGCTCGGTTTGATTATCGCTATCTATCTTTTGGCGCAAATCACATGGAAGTTGGTGCCCGTCGCTGAAACCCCACAAAAATGGCAGGCGACCCCTGTCTCCAGCAGTCAGTCATCGTCCCAGGTGAATGTCTCTACGCTGCAAGCATTAGCCCTCTTCGGTAAGGCCGACCCCAACTCGGATAAGCCTAAGCCAGTGGTGGAAGAGAAGATCACCGACGCACCCAAGACCTCGCTGTCGATTCAGTTGACCGGCGTGGTGGCCTCGACCGCCGAGCAGAATGGACTTGCGGTGATCGAGTCCCGTGGTAGCCAGAACACCTATAGCCTGGGCGACAAGATCCAGGGTACCTCTGCCTCGCTTAAAGAGGTGTACGCCGATCGCATCATCATCTCTAACACTGGTCGTTACGAGACGCTGATGCTCGATGGCCTCAAGTATGAGGCCCAGGGCGAAGCCAATAACTTGTTGCAAGAGGCACGTTCCTCTCGCGATGTCCGCACCATAGACAAGCGCAACAACAGCGCAGTCTCTAAAGAACTGGAAGAGTCGCGCGACGCGCTGCTGGAAGATCCCAGTAAGATCACCGATTACCTGGCGATTTCACCCGTTAACGCCGGCGGCGAGCTGCAGGGGTATCGCTTAAACCCAGGCAAGGACAGACAATTATTTGAACAGGCTGGCTTTAAGGCCAACGATTTAGCAAAATCAATGAACGGCTATGATCTGACTGATATGAGTCAAGCATTGGAAGTGATGGCGCAGTTGCCAGAATTGACCGAAATTTCTCTGATGGTCGAAAGAGAGGGTCAGCTGGTTGAGATCATGTTTAGTTTGCCGCAATAAAAAGGGTTAGAGGAAGTCATTAATGAACAACAAGAAAATACGCCGCAACCTTATCGCGAGCGTCGTGATGGGCGCCTCGCTGTTAGCGCCACAAGTGGCGTGGTCGGAACAATACGCGGCTAATTTCAAGGGCACTGACATTCAGGAATTTATCAACATAGTTGGTAAGAACCTGAACCGGACTATCATCGTCGACCCTACCGTACGCGGCAAAATCAACGTACGCAGTTATGATCTGCTCAACGATGAGCAGTACTATCAATTCTTCCTTAATGTGTTGCAGGTCTATGGCTACGCCGTGGTCGAGATGGACAACAACATCATCAAGGTGATCAAGGACAAAGACGCCAAGACCTCGGCGATCCGCGTTGCCGACGACACTACTCCAGGCCTGGGCGATGAGATGGTGACCCGAATCGTCGCCCTCTATAACACCGAGGCCAAACAACTTGCTCCTTTGCTGCGTCAGCTCAACGACAACGCGGGTGGCGGTAACGTGGTTAACTACGACCCGTCAAACGTATTGATGATCTCCGGCCGTGCAGCCGTGGTGAACAAGCTGGTGGAAATTGTCCGCCGCGTCGACAAGCAGGGTGATACTGAGGTGCAGGTGGTGCCGTTGGAATACGCCTCTGCCGGCGAGATGGTGCGCATCATAGATACCCTGTACCGCGCAAGCTCCAACCAGTCCCAGCTACCGGGTCAGGCGCCTAAAGTGGTTGCCGACGAGCGTACCAACGCGGTGATCGTCAGCGGTGACGAGAAGAGCCGTCAGCGCGTGGTTGCCCTGATTAAGAAATTGGATGCCGAGCAGGCGACCACAGGTAATACCAAGGTGCGTTACCTGCGTTATGCCAAGGCAGAAGATCTGGTAGAAGTGCTGACCGGTTTCGCCGAGAAGTTGGCCAAAGATCAGGACGGTGGTCAGTCCCAGGGCGGTCGCAGCAAGCGCCGCAACGAAATTAACATCATGGCTCACCCAGACACCAACGCCCTGGTGCTCAGCGCCGAACCGGATCAGATGCGCACGCTAGAGAGTGTCATCAACCAGCTGGATATTCGCCGCGCACAGGTACTGGTAGAAGCCATTATCGTCGAGGTCGCCGAGGGTGACGATGTCGGCTTTGGTGTGCAGTGGGCCACAGAGTCTGGTGGCGGCACTCAGTTTAATAACTTAGGTCCCACAATCGGCGAGATCGGTGCCGGTATCTGGGCTGCTCAGGAAGAAGATGGTACTAAGGTTTGTACCGAAAACGGTACTTGTACCGAGAATCCTTCCAAGAAAGGTGATATCACCATACTGGCGCAGGCGCTGGGCAAGGTGAATGGTATGGCGTGGGGCGTGGCCATGGGCGACTTCGGTGCCCTGATCCAGGCGGTTTCCAGCGATACCAAGTCAAACGTACTGGCAACGCCTTCTATCACCACCCTGGATAATCAGGAAGCCTCCTTCATCGTGGGTGACGAGGTACCTGTGCTGACAGGTAGCCAGAACTCCAGCAACGGCAACAGTAACCCCTTCCAGACGGTCGAGCGTAAGGAAGTGGGCGTGAAGCTGAAAGTCGTGCCACAGATCAACGAAGGCACCACGGTTAAGCTCACCATCGAACAGGAAGTCTCAGGTATCAATGGTAAGACGGGTGTGGACGTGACCTTTGCTACTCGCCGATTGACCACCACGGTGATGGCCGATTCGGGCCAGATCGTCGTACTCGGTGGTCTGATCAACGAAGAGGTGCAGGAGAGCGTGCAGAAGGTACCTTTCCTTGGCGATATCCCTATCTTGGGTCACCTGTTCAAGTCATCATCGAGCGGTAAGAAGAAGAAAAACCTTATGGTCTTCATCAAGCCGACCATCATTCGTGATGGTGTGACTATGGAAGGTATAGCCGGTCGTAAATACAACTACTTCCGCGCCCTGCAGCTAGAGCAGCAGGAGCGTGGCGTGAATCTGATGCCAAATACCAGCGTACCTATCCTGGAAGAGTGGAGTCAGGAGGAGTACCTACCGCCTGAAGTGAATGAGGTGCTGCAACGTTACAAGGATCGCAAGGGACTCGATACCAAGATGCGTGAAACCGATCCTGCGCTGAAACAGATCAACGAAAACAAGCAGCAAGATAAGCAAGATGAGTGATATCCAAGCCGCACAAAACGAGGAACTGGCCCAGGTAACGAGTGAACTCGGGCTAGCCTCGGAGGCCGAATCCGATGAGGTATTTCACTCAAGTAGTCGTGACCGTCTGCCCTTCGCCTTCGCCCACAGATTCGAGTTGGTGCTGGACAAGGACGAGGCGGGACTCACCCTGTATCATACCGCCAACACGCCGATAGAGGCGATGCTGGAGGTGCGTCGCTACACAGGCCAGGAACTGGCATTGGCTCGACTCGAGTCAGACGTGTTCGAGGCCAAGCTGACCCAGGTGTATCAGGCCAACTCTTCCGAGGCGCAGCAGCTGATGGAAGATATCGGCAACGAGATGGATCTGTTCACTCTGGCCGAGGAGCTGCCCCAGACAGAAGATCTGCTCGAGGGGGACGACGATGCGCCTATCATCAAGCTGATCAATGCGCTCTTGTCCGAGGCGATCAAAGAGGAAGCTTCTGATATCCATATCGAGACCTATGAGAAGCAGCTTGTGGTGCGTTTCCGCGTCGACGGTGTGCTCAAAGAGGTGCTCAAGCCGAATCGTAAGCTCTCGTCGCTACTTGTCTCGCGTATTAAGGTAATGGCGCGTCTCGATATTGCCGAGAAGCGTGTGCCGCAAGATGGCCGTATCTCGCTGCGTATAGCCGGCCGTGCGGTCGACGTGCGTGTGTCCACCATGCCATCTAGCCATGGCGAACGCGTGGTACTGCGTCTGCTGGATAAGAACGCCGGAAATCTGGACCTTAAACAGCTGGGGATGACTGACACCATACGCGAGCAGTTCGATGAGCTGATCCGTAAGCCTCACGGCATTATTTTGGTGACCGGTCCTACCGGTTCGGGTAAGAGTACTACCCTGTACGCGGGTCTTACCGAGATCAACGCCATCGACACCAACATTTTGACCGTCGAAGACCCGATCGAATATGAATTGCCTGGCATAGGTCAGACCCAGGTGAATACTAAGGTCGACATGACCTTCGCCCGTGGCCTGAGAGCCATTCTACGTCAAGACCCTGACGTGGTGATGATAGGTGAGATCCGTGACCTTGAAACGGCGCAGATCGCCGTGCAGGCCTCGCTAACAGGTCACCTGGTGATCTCGACCCTGCATACCAATACCGCCTCGGGCGCCATTACCCGTCTGCAAGACATGGGGGTTGAGCCCTTCCTAGTCTCCTCGAGTCTGCTGGGGGTGCTGGCACAGCGTCTGATCCGCACCCTGTGTCCTCAGTGTAAGACGGAGCACACGCCAGACTTGCGTGAGCGAGAATTGCTGGGGATCAGCGAAGACGACCCGCGCACCATCTACCGTGCGACAGGTTGTGCTGCCTGTGGTCACAACGGTTACCGTGGCCGTACCGGTATCCACGAGCTACTGCTGGTGGATGACTATGTTCGTGAGCTTATCCATACCGGACGCGGCGAGCTGGCCATCGAGAAGCATATTCGTAAGACGGTACCTAGTATTCGCCATGACGGCATGATCAAAGTCCTCGACGGGGTGACAACCCTGGAAGAAGTGCTGCGCGTCACTCGCGAGGAGTAGCCATGCCAGCATTTGAGTACAAGGCGTTAAACGCCCAGGGCAAACAGCAGAAAGGGGTTGTCGAAGCCGACACGGCGCGTCATGCCAGAGGACAACTGCGTGAGCAGCGTCTGATGCCGCTGGAGATCACTCCTGTGGTCGAGAAGGAAGCCAAGGCGAAGAGCGGTGGTTTCAGCTTCAAGCGCGGAATCTCGGTCGCCGAGCTGGCACTGATCACCCGTCAGATAGCGACTCTCGTGGCCGCAGGTTTGCCGGTGGAAGAGGCGCTCAAGGCCGTTGGCCAACAGTGTGAGAAGGACAGGCTCGCCAGCATGGTGATGGCGGTTCGCTCGCGCGTGGTCGAGGGTTACAGCCTGGCTGACTCCATGGCGGAATTTCCTCATATCTTCGACGATCTCTATCGCGCCATGGTGGCTTCCGGTGAGAAGTCGGGCCATCTCGAGATAGTGCTCAACCGTCTCGCCGACTATACCGAGCGTCGTCAGCAGCTAAAGACCAAGATGACTCAGGCGATGATCTACCCCATAGTGCTGACGCTGGTTGCCATCAGCGTGATCGCCATCTTGCTGGCCGCCGTGGTGCCTCAGGTGGTGGGTCAGTTCGAGCATATGGGCCAGGAACTGCCCTGGACGACACAGTTTTTGATCGCCTCATCGGATTTTGTTCGCGACTATGGCCTTATCGTCATGGGTATCATCATAGTCCTGGTGGTCGGTGCCAAGCAGCTGCTGCGCAGCGCGGCCAATCGGATGAAGTTCGACACAGCAATACTCAAGATGCCGGTTGTTGGACGGGTGAGTAAGGGACTTAATACGGCGCGATTTGCGCGCACCTTGAGTATTCTGACCGCCAGTTCGGTTCCGCTACTCGATGCCATGCGTATCGCCAGCGAGGTCTTGATGAATGTCAGGGTGCGGGCGGCGGTCGAGGAGGCCACCGCCAGGGTACGTGAAGGCACGAGTCTAGGCGCGGCGCTCGCCAATACTAAACTTTTTCCCCCTATGATGCTCTATATGATCACCTCGGGTGAAAAAAGCGGTCAGCTTGAGCAGATGCTAGAGCGCGCCGCCGACAACCAAGACAGAGAATTTGAGTCTAATGTCAACATCGCCCTGGGGGTGTTCGAGCCTATGCTGGTGGTCAGCATGGCGGCCGTGGTCCTGTTTATCGTCTTGGCGATTCTGCAGCCGATCTTAGAACTCAACAACATGATTAGTGGTTAACGTCCAAGCGTTAACTACCAACAGCCGTCCTAACTCCAGACGTTAGGGTATTTTTTATAGAGGAAGTATTAATGCAAGCAAGAAACAAGCAAAAAGGTTTTACCCTACTGGAAGTCATGGTGGTTATCGTTATCTTAGGGATCCTTGCTTCTATGGTTGTGCCTAACCTTATGGGCAACAAAGATAAAGCCGACATCCAAAAGGCAGTATCTGACATTGTTGCACTGGAAAATGCCTTAGACATGTATCGTCTGGACAACAGCGTCTACCCAACGACAGAGCAGGGACTGGAAGCCCTGGTACAGAAGCCAACTATCTCACCCGAGCCACGCAACTACCGTGCCGATGGCTACGTGAAGCGTCTGCCACAGGATCCATGGCGTAACGATTACCTGCTATTGAGCCCGGGTGAGCAGGGTAAGATCGACATCTTCAGTGCCGGTCCTGACGGTCAGCCGGGTACCGAAGACGATATCGGTAACTGGAACCTGCAAGATTACCAATAAGCCTTAGGTCGAGTCTGTCTATGCGTGGCGTTCGCCAATTTGGTTTTACCCTGCTAGAGGTCCTGCTGGTCGTCTTGCTGATGGGATTGGCTGCCGCCGCGGTGACTTATACTACCAGCGGCGCCGATCAAAATAAGGCATTGGAGCGTACGGCACGCCAGTTTATGGCCGCCACCGAGCTGGTGTTGGATGAGACCATACTCAGCGGTCATTTCATTGGTATCGTCATCGATGAGAAGCGCTATGAGTTCGTTTATTACGATGAAGGCAAATGGAAGCCACTGCAGCAAGATCGCCTGCTGGCGGCCAAAGAGATGGAACCTGGGGTCGAGATGCATCTGGTGCTCGATGGTTTGCCTTTAATCCAAGAAGATGAAGAAGATGATGAGTCCTGGTTCGATGAGCCGCTCATCGAGCGCAGTGAAGATGAGAAGAAAAAGTTTCCCGAGCCTCAGGTGATGCTGTTTCCCAGCGGCGAGATGAGCGCCTTCGAGCTGACCTTCGTCGGTAAGGATGAGCGAGGCCAGGAGATAGAGGCCTTGGTGGTGGGTGATGCCTTGGGGCGTCTGACCCTGGGTAGAGAGGATGGATTCGATGAGTAAGCCCAGGCTAGGCCTGAGTATCAAGGCCAGGGGCCGCAGCGCCGGTATGACGCTGCTTGAGGTGATCGTTGCCCTCATGGTGTTTGCCATCGCCGCCGTCTCCATTACCAAGAGTCTGGGTGAGCAGATGGCCAATATGCCGATACTCGAGGAGCGCACCCTGGCCCAATGGGTGGCCAGCAATCAGATGGTAGATGCCCGCCTGGAGAAGAAGTTCCCCGACCTTGGCCGTAAAGATGGCAGCGTCGAGCTGGCGGGAAAAGAGTGGTATTGGCGCAAAGAGGTGGTGAAAACCACAGATGATAATTTTCGCATGATACGCATCAGTGTCAGTGACGATGATCGCTACCAACGCGTTATCGCCCAGGTGAGTAGCTATGTCCTTAAAGAAGAATAAGACTACTCGCGGTTTTACCCTGCTGGAGATGCTGATCGCCATCGCCATCTTTGCCATGTTGGGTCTGGCGGCCAATGCCGTGCTCAGCACTGTGATGAAAAACGATGAGGTCACCGCCGAGTTTGCCCAGCGGCTGAAGTCGCTGCAACAAGGATTCGGGGCTTTAGAGCGAGATTTTGGCCAGATGGTGGCCCGCACCCCACGCCTGTTGGAAGGCGGACGGGGCTCGACCGTGATTCAAACCGGTAAAGATATGTTCGACTCCGAGTCGGAGGCCATCGTCTTTTATCGCATCGGCTGGCTGAATCCCGATGGCTTGTTGCCGCGGGGCAGTCTGCAATCTGTGGCCTATGTGGTGCAGGACAATAATCTGGAGCGTTGGTATTTTCCCTATCCCGAACCGGAATTTGGTGCCGAGCCGATCAAGACTGTGGTGATTAAGAACGTCCTCTCGGTGGAGTATTCCTTCTATGTCGAGGACAAGTGGGAGCGTAAGTTTGACGCTACCAGGCTGCCCAAGGCGATTGCCATGGCCGTTGAGGTGGAAGGCCTAGGCAAGGTGCAGCGCAAGTTCCTGCTACCGCTAGGGGCAACGCTTGCCAAAGATAATTCGGGTAACAATAACGGCAACAATAACAACGGCAACAATAACGGCAACAATAACAACGGCAACAATAACGGCAACAACTCGGGCGGTAATAACTCGGGCGGTAACAATACTGGTGGCAACAACAGTGGCGGCTCCGGTGGCAAGGAAGATGGCGATGAATAACCTGCCAGGAAAGCAGCGTGGCGTGGCGCTGATCGTCGTTTTACTGATTGTGGCGATGATCGCCATCATTGCCACTAACATCAATAGCCGCAACCAGATATCTGTGCGTCGTACCATCAACCTGGCGCAGTATGATCAAGCCTATTGGTATGCGATATCGGCCGAAGAGCTGGCCAAGAAGGTGCTTAAGCAAGATTTAGACGATGCCGATGATGGCAAGGTGCATCGGCAACAATATTGGGCTCAGGCCGATGTGGTATTTCCGGCAGAGCAGGGGGAGATAGGCGGTCGAATCAGCGACCTGCAGGCCTGTTTTAATCTTAACGCCCTGGCTATTGAGACCACAGAGGTGGAAAACGGCCAGCCTAAGCTGCCATTGGCGGCGATACAGTTTAAGGGGCTGCTGGTTGCGCTGGGGATGGATGATTTCTCCGCCGAGCGTCTGACCCATACGCTGAAAGATTATATCGATGAGGACACGGTCGCCAGCCCCTTCGGTGCCGAAGATGCCGACTATGAGTCGCGTACCGTGCCCTATCGCGCCGCTAACACGTTGATGAGTCATCGCAGCGAGCTGCGGGCGGTGATCGGCTTTAGTCAGGAGGTCTACCTTAAGTTGGCCCCCTATATCTGCGTCATTCCAGGTAATGATCGCCAGGTGTTGAACGTCAATACCATAGAGGTGGAGCAGGCGGCGCTGCTGGCGGGAATGTTTGATAATAAGATCAGCGTGGGTGAGGCCGAGAGCATCATTAATCAGCGGCCTGGCGACGGCTATGACAGCATGGAAGACTTCTGGTCCAATGGCTCCATCTCTGGGCTGCGTCAGCAAAAGAACCTGGAATCGAGTTTTAGCCTCAAGAGTAAGTATTTTCTGTTAGAGGCGGGTGCTAAGGTTGATAGTGCCACCTTTAGGATGCAAAGTGTATTACGTGTGGGCGGTAACAACCAGCTGGACGTCTTGACCCGTCAATATGGCGGCCAAAAATAATCACTTAGGTGGGCCATGCTCGTCTAGGCTAATAAAAGGACAAGCTCATCGAGAGCAACTTCATGAGACTTGTGGAGAAAGACATTGAGTGAAAGATTATTTATCCGATTAGGAAGAAGCGCGGAGCAGAGCTGCTCTTGGCTGGTATGGTCGGAGCAAGAGCAGGAGATCATCGCCTCGGGAGAGCTGAGCGACGCCCAGGGGCTGTCGACGCTGACCGAGCGCGCCGGTAACCGTCCGGTAGATATCCTGGTGCCCGCCTCCGCCATTACCCTCACCTCGGTGGAGCTGCCAGAGAAGGGCCAGCGTCAGGCGCTGAAGGCACTGCCTTTCATGCTGGAAGAGAGTCTGGCCGAGAATGTCGATGAACTGCATTTTGTTCCAGGCCCTCGCAGCGGCGAGTCTCTTAGCGTTGCCGTGGTGGCCCACGAACAGATGCAGACCTGGCTCTCCTGGTTGAGCGAGGCTGGTATCAAGGCGCGTCAATTGGTGCCCGACTGTCTGGCTCTGCCGCTGCAGGAATGTCAGTGGGCGGCGATGAAGTTTGGCCCGGATTACCTGCTGCGTACCAGCGCAGGTAGCGGTGTCAGCCTGGATGCCAGCTGGTTCCAGGCCGCCCTGCCTAAGCTTGCGGAGGCGCAGGAAGAGACGCCTATCACCCTGGCCAGTTATAGCGACATGGACATTCAAGGCGTCGAGGTGAAGCCTCAGCCGCTGGATCTGCCTATGCTGGTGTTGGCCAAGGGGATCCTCAACGCGCCGTTGAACCTACTCAGTGGTATCTATACCCCTAAGCGTGAATACAGCAAGCATCTGCTACTGTGGCGTAATGCCGCCATGGTTATCTTGGTGGCTTTGGTGCTGGCCTTGGTGAACAAGGGGCTCAACATTCATCAGATGAATGTCGAGCGTGAAGGCTTGCAGCAGCAGACGGGTGAGATCTTCAAACAGGTGATGGGCAGCTCGCGTATGGTCAACGTGCGCTCGCAGATGCAGAGTCAGCTGCGTACCCTGCAAGGGGCAGGCGGCGGCATGGCCTTCTTTACCATGCTGGACGATCTCGCCGAGGGCTTCGCTAAGGTGCCGCAGCTTAAGCCGACCAGTCTGCGTTTCGACAGTGGCCGTAACGAGCTGCGCATGCAGATCACCGCCAAGAGCTATGCCCAGATCGAACAGTTCAAGGAGCTGATCTCACCTAATTTCCAGGTGGATTCCGGCGCCATGAACAGCGGCGAGGATGAAGTGACCAGTACCTTAACCCTGAGGAGCAAGTAAGATGGACAACATTAAGACGTGGTGGAATGGCTTAGTGTTGCGCGAGCAGCAGCTCGTGGCGGCTTGCGCCATAGTGTTGGGGGTTGGCATCCTCTATTGGGGGATCTGGACGCCTATCAGTCAGGCCGAGGCCGATGCACGGCGCAACCTGACGGCCCAGGAAAGTACGCTCAATTATGTGAAGCAGACGGCCAACAAGATCGCCGGTCTTAAGCAGGCCGGTGGTAAGAAGGGCTTCTCAGGCAGCCTCAGCACTGTGGTGACTCAGAGTGCCAAAAGTTATGGCCTGGAGATCACCCGTATGCAGCCACAGGGCAATAAGATCCAGGTGTGGATGGACGAGGTGCCCTTCGATTCGCTCTTGGATTATCTGAGCGACCTTGTACAGCAGAAGGGTCTCTCCCTGGATAATCTCGATCTGGCCGATGGTGAGGCCGAGGGCTTCGTCAAGGTACGTCGCATCCAGTTCTCGCAGTAACTAAGTAGTAAGGGTTTTTTGTGGGTCTAGTGAAAAAAATTGTTATCGGCGTTTTCGTCTATCTGGTGTTTCTTATCGCCCTGTTTCCGGCGAGCCTGGCGGTTAAGTTGGCCCCCTTGCCTAAGCAGGTCAGTGTTTCGGGGATCTCGGGCACCATCTGGTCTGGTGAAATAGACACCTTAATGCTGCAAAAGCGTCGCCTGGAGCAGGTGAGCTGGCAATTGAGCCCTTGGGGACTACTGACGGGCAAAGCCAATATCGACTTCGTCGTGGGCAGCCGTGCTACCGCAGTCAACGGTAAGGGATTCGTCAGTCTCTCTATGTCTGGTATAGATGCCAGCGGCGTGCGTTTCGATGCGCCGAGCGAGTTCCTCGTGGGCAATACACGTCTGCCGTTTCGTACCCAGGTAGGGGGTAACTTCAGCCTGATGCTACAAAATATGGAGCAGGGCGAGCCCTGGTGTCAGCAGCTCACGGGTAAGCTGTTTGCCCAGCAGTTGCAGGTGAACAATCAGTTTGGCAAGTATCCACTGGGAGACGTTGCCGTGGCACTCAGCTGTGTCGATGGCAACATTAAGGTGCAGACAGACGACAGCATGAATGCCTTAGGCCTGATGGGTCATGCCCTGTTGAAGGCCGATAAGCTGCTGCAGGTTACCGCCAAGATAAAAGAAACTCAGGCGCAGCCAGAAGATCTAAAGCAGGCGCTGAGCTTCCTCGGCAAGCGTGACAGTCAGGGGTACTACCCGATTAATTATCAGGGACGGGTGCCCGGACTCTAGTTCTGTCATTTCGAGTCATAAAAAAAAGCCCCTATCTGGGGCTTTTTTTATGACTGCTTTTTATAAAGAATGAGAGCAAGTTATACCAATCACAGTAAACATGTGATCAGAAATAGCGCAGGAAAAACGCTTGAGAACAAAGCAGGATTTTTAGATAAGTAGTTATTCTACAATTAAAAATACTAATACAGTTATCGAGCGTTTTAACAAGCTAGAATGATCAATTGTTTATTACGATTGGTATTAGGCCTGCTTGTCGGCGATGCCTTGCTGCATCACCCGCTGACGATATTCCAGCAGACCGAATACACCGAAGAGCATGACATTCAGGTACTGGCGGTAACCTAGGGTCATCAGTGGCTTAAACAGGGTGCGGAAGATCAGTGTCTGCAGGCCGTGCATCACCAGGGTGATCGCCAGCAGTAGGGTCAACAACATACCTATGTTGCCTTCCGCCGGCGCAAATAGGTTGTAGATCATGACGGCCCAGGCAAATAGGGTGATCGCCTTGCCGATAAGAATCACCAATTTCATTACTCTGTCTCCGTGTGTTCGACTCGATACAGGCGATAGGTCACCTGACCGGCTTGTTTCTCTTTCAGTGGCATCCAGCCGCTGGGCAAGCCGAGGGGCGGATGCTCTTTCTCTGTCTCCACATAGACCAGAGCATCCTGATTGAGCCAGTCTTGGGCGACCAGCGCATCGATACAGGCCTGGGCGAGCCCTTTGCGAAACGGTGGATCGATAAAGACGACATCGAAGCCCTCGGCGGGTGGTGTCTTGAGCTGCACTAGGGTGTCGCCCTGAACTACATCGGCGCAGTCGCATTTAAGGGTAGCGAGGTTTTGTTTGAGCTGCTTGGCCGCACTGGCCTGTAGCTCAAATACCTTGGCGTACTTGGCATAGCGAGAGAGCGCCTCGAAGCACAGGGCACCACTGCCGCCGAAGCAGTCGAGCACGCGGGCACCTGGAAGATCGCCTGCGATCCAGTTAAACAAAGTTTCCCTGACTCTGTCCGTGGTGGGCCTTAGCCCCTCGAGATCTTGTATCGGCAGTTTTCTGGAGCGCCATTGTCCGGCGATGATCCTTACCTGTCCGCTTGCGGGTCGATTTCTTGCCATTTTCTACCTGTATTGTGTGGATTCATTTAGCGGAATTTGGCCTAGCCAGATTAAGTGATAGACTGTTGCGCTAAATTGAGGTCGCTATTTTAACGTAAAGCATCAGAAAAAGGTGCAAAGCCCAGGGCATTAACGAAAAAAATGCCGTGTTTTTCTGCGTCATTAACCTAGCTATCTGGTTATAATAACGGGCGCAAAACGACTTTATAGCGAATTTTGAATCAGTTAGTTGAGTACTGGTATTACACATGGCAAAAAAAGGTTTTTTTTCTTGGTTCCGCAAAGATAAATCTAAGCAGGAAGCGGCGGCACCAGAAGTAGAAGTTTCGACCCAGGCAGAGACCCAGGCAGAGACAGAGCAGGCCCAGATAGAGGCCGAACAGGCACGTCTTGATGCAGAGAATGAACGCCAAGCTGCCGAGCAGGCCCGTCTGGCCGCCGAGAGGGCAGAGCAGGAACGCCTGGCTGCCGAGAGGGCAGAGCAGGAGCGTTTGGCCGCCGAGAAGGCAGAGCAGGAGCGTCTGGCCGCCGAGAGGGCAGAGCAGGAACGCCTAGCTGCCGAGAGGGCAGAGCAGGAGCGTCTGGCCGCCGAGCAGGCAGAGCAGGAACGTCTGGCTGCGGAAAAGGCAGAGCAGGAACGTGCTCATGCGGAAAAGCTTAGAGCCGAGCAGGCAGAGCAGGAACGTCTGGCTGCCGAGCAGGCAGAGCAGGAGCGTCTTGAGGCTGAGCAGCAAGCGCAGGCCGAACAACAGCCTGAGCCCCAGCAGAAGCCGACCAAAGAGGGCTTCTTTGCCCGTCTAAAACGTGGACTGAAACGTACCAGCGAAAATATCGGTAGCGGTTTCATCGGCCTGTTCAAGGGTAAGAAGATCGATGATGAGCTGTTCGAAGAGTTGGAAGAGCAGTTGCTGATCGCCGATGTCGGTGTGGAAACCACCAGTCGCCTTATCGCCAGCCTGACAGAGCAGGCGAGTCGTAAACAGCTTAAAGATGGCGAGGCACTCTACGAGCTGATGCGCGAAGAGATGCAGAAGACCCTGGAGCCGGTGAGCATCCCTCTGGTGCCTGAAAACAGCGATGGCCCCTTCGTTATCCTCATGGTCGGCGTCAACGGCGTGGGTAAGACCACCACCATTGGCAAGCTGGCCAAGCAGTATCAAGCACAAGGTAAGTCGGTGATGTTGGCGGCGGGTGATACCTTCCGCGCGGCGGCCGTCGAGCAGCTACAGGTTTGGGGTCAGCGCAACGATATTCCGGTTGTCGCCCAGCACACAGGCGCCGATAGCGCCTCGGTACTCTTCGATGCACTGCAGGCGGCGCGTGCCCGTAAGATAGACATCTTGATCGCCGATACCGCCGGACGCCTGCAGAACAAGGCTCACCTGATGGATGAGCTGAAGAAAGTGGTGCGGGTGATGAAGAAGCAAGATGAGAGCGCCCCTCACGAGGTGATGTTGACCCTGGATGCGAGTACGGGTCAGAATGCCATTAGCCAGGCGCAGCTGTTTAAAGAGGCGGTTGGCGTCACGGGTATCACCATGAGCAAGCTCGATGGCACGGCCAAGGGCGGCGTGATCTTCGCCATTGCAGATAAATTTGGCATACCAATTAGACACATAGGTGTCGGTGAGCAGATCGATGATCTAAGAACTTTCGATGCGAAAGACTTTATCGACGCCCTGTTCAGCCATGAGGATGAGGCCAAGTAGCAAACGGCTAGGCGTAAAGCCAGGGCCAGTCGAATTCGGCTGGTCCATCAAAACACTATTGCAGCATCTAAGATTGGGTACTTATGATTCGATTTGAGCAGGTTAGCAAGGTTTATCCCGGTGGTCAGAAGGCCCTCACCGATGTGAGTTTTCATCTGAAACGCGGTGAGATGGCGTTTTTAACCGGCCACTCCGGGGCGGGCAAGAGTACCCTGCTTAAATTGATCACAGTGATCGAACGGGCCAATGCCGGTCGTGTCGCTATAAATGGCCATGACATCGCCAACATCAGACCCAAGGATGTGCCCTTCCTGCGCCGCGATATCGGCATGATCTTCCAAAACCATCACCTGCTGATGGACCGCAGCGTCTTCGACAATATAGCCTTGCCTCTGGTGATCGAGGGTTTCGCCCTGCACGAGATCAAGAAACGTGTCATGGCGGCTCTGGATATGGTGGGCCTGTATGGCAAAGAGCGCCACTACCCCATCATGTTGTCTGGCGGTGAGCAGCAACGCGTTGGGATCGCCCGCGCCATTGTTAACAAGCCGCCGCTGTTGCTGGCCGACGAGCCCACGGGTAACCTGGACCCTAAGCTGTCCATGGATATCCTGCGCCTGTTCGAGACCTTTAACGATGCCGGCACAACCGTGTTGATCGCCACCCATGATCTGGGGCTCATTGCCAGAATGCGTTATCGCACCCTGACCCTGAAACAGGGGCGCATATTGGGCGGTGACGAGTTGGCAAGTGCTCAGCCCACTGCCAACCTGTTCGGCGAATAATTGAGGAGAGTCAGATGAGTCAGCAACCTCAATTGGTGCGCAGTAAATTACCCATCAGCGGCCGCATCGTGATGTTTTTTATTCGTCATATTCAACATGCCATGGGCAGCATGGGGGAGTTGTGGCGCAATCCGGTTTCTTCCCTGATGACCATGGCCGTGCTAGGGGTCAGCCTGAGCCTGCCTGCGGCCCTGCAGGTACTGGTGAAGAACGCCGAAACTATTACCCAATCCTGGAACAGCGCCGCCGAGATCTCCCTGTTTATCGATGAGGGGCGCAGCGAGCGCAGTATTCAGAGCCTCATCAGCCGGATCAGTGCCTATTCTGAGGTGAGTGCCGTCAGCTATATCGACCGCGATAAGGCCTTGGAAGAGTTTCAGCGCCTCTCAGGTTTTGGCGAGGCACTGGCCTATCTGGATGAAAACCCGCTGCCGGCGGTGATCACTGTGACCCCAAGTATCAAGTATGCCAGCCCTAACGGTGCTCGCGAGCTGCTGAAGAAGCTGGAGCTTGAGCCTGAGGTGAGTTTTGGCCGCCTGGATATCGAGTGGCTGGAACGCCTACAGGCCGTTGTGAGGCTGCTGGAGCGCACCGTGATGGCCATCGCCGCCTTGTTGGTATTGGCCGTGGTGCTGGTGATCGGTAACACCATACGCCTGGCCATCATGAACCGCCGCACCGAGATCGAGGTGATGAAGCTGGTGGGTGCCACCGAGAGCTTTATTCAGCGCCCCTTCCTCTATACCGGGATCTGGTTCGGGGTCATTGGCGGTATCCTGGCCTGGGTGATCATCAATCTGTTGGTCTGGTATCTCGACGGCGCCCTGGCGAGTCTGTTGGGTCTCTATGGCAGCACGCTGGAGATGCAGTCGCTGACATTGGTGGAGCTGGGTGAACTGATACTGTTGGCCTCTTTTCTTGGCTGGTTGGGCTCCTATCTCTCGGTGCGCCAACACCTGCGGGCGATAGAACCTTCCTAGGGCCTGTTTATCTTTCGCGTTCATTTTTGTAGCATTCTGTATCGCTTTTTTACAAGGCAGAGCGATTGTAATGTGGTGTGCTACATCAATGAGCGATAACGCAGTAGAAAAATGATACAGACGCTGCCCGCAGGGGTCGTCTTGAGCACGTTCAACTCCTTGTTATTCGGCTTTTATATAGAATAACTATACTTCAAGCCTCATGCCGCGATTTGAACGTGCTCAATTAGAACAAAATTTGTTCTCAAAAGGTCAACAGGCCCTAGTCGACACCGGGGTTTTTATGAACTAATTTTCACTTGCACTGTCTATAGAATCGGGTGAAATTAAACCCTGTTCAGCTTCGAGTGTTGACATAGACTGTCAGATAGTTAATAGTTCATCAGCTTGTCCCTGGGCGTAAATTCCTTTCCATAGACTCCCACGGAATGCCGTTTTCAAGCGGCGCTGAGCACTCAAAGCGTTAAATTTAAGCAAGATAAGAAGTTAGGAGCGTTAATGACAAGTCAAACGCAATCAATGGCACTAATGGTACCTCAAAGCAGCAGTAGCTTAGAGGCTTATATCCATTCTGCGCACAACATTCCCATGTTGGAGGCGAATGAGGAGTATGAGCTGGCGAAACGTCTGCAGGAGACCGGTGACATTCAGGCTGCGAAGCAGTTGATTATGTCTCATCTTCGTTTCGTTATTCATGTCGCCAAAGGTTACGCGGGTTATGGTCTGCCACAGGCGGATCTTATCCAAGAGGGTAACATTGGTCTGATGAAGGCGGTAAAACGCTTTGATCCTGACGTGGGTGTACGTCTTGTCTCGTTTGCCGTGCATTGGATTAAGGCCGAGATCCACGAATACGTGCTGAAAAACTGGCGTATCGTTAAGGTAGCGACCACCAAGGCGCAGCGTAAGTTGTTCTTTAACCTGCGTAAGGCCAAGAAGCGTCTCGGTTGGTTTAGCGACGAAGAGGTGACCATGGTTGCCGAAAACCTGGGCGTCTCGAAGAGCGATGTGACCGAGATGGAATCACGCATGGCGGCGCAGGATCCAGCCTTCGATCTGGCCAGCGACAACGATGATGACCAGGACTATGCTCCTGTGCATTACCTCGAAGATCATTCGTCGGATATCGCCTCTCAGGTCGAAAACGACAACTTCGAAGCCGATAACCAGACCCGTCTTCTGGCGGCCATCAAGACCCTTGATGAGCGTAGCCAGCATATTCTACAGGCGCGTTGGTTGGACGAAGAGAAGACCACGCTGCAAGAGCTGGCGGCAACCTATCAAGTCTCTGCCGAACGTATCAGGCAGCTCGAGAAGAACGCCATGAACAAGCTCAAGGGCCGCATGGAAATGTAACGCGCCTTGCCCTTAGGTCAATGCAAAGAAAAACCTGCTATCAAGCAGGTTTTTTTATGGCTAATTTATGTTGCTCCACTACCGCCTGGATCACCTGCTTGCGCGCTAACTTGAGTCCTGTCTGCTCCACCTCCGGCCAGGGGAAATAACGGCGGGGGCGTTTAAAGCGGGCGATAGTCTGACAGAGAAATTTATCGAGCGCCTCGGGCGAGGGGGATTCTCCCTTGATGATCGCCGCCGGTAACACACCGAACTCCTCATCTACAATGCCGAATACCAGTGCCTCTTCGATGCCGGGGTGGCATCGAAGCACCGCCTCTATCTCTTCGGGCTGCACGTTCTCGCCGCCGCAGATAAACATGTTGTCTGTGCGTCCCAGAATGAGCAGCTCGCCTTCAGGCGTTAACCTGCCGCGATCTTGAGTGCAGAACCAGCCATCCTTATCCAGTGGCCTGGTGATGTCATGGGGAGGCTTATCGCTCAGGTAGCCGAGAAACAGGGTCTCGCCGCGCACATAGATAGCCTCATCGACAATTTTAAGCTGACGCCCAGGCAGAGGCATGCCGCAGCTGCCCTGAGCGTTGGCCCTGGCCGTGGTGATCTGTGAGCTCATCTCCGTCATGCCATAGCTGGTAAAGGCGGGAATTCCCATTGGCACCAGGCGCTCGATCAGCCGCTCATCTATGGCGCCGCCACCCAGCAGCAGCGCCTTGAGACCCTTTAGTGTCTCGGGGGCGTCGTTAAGCAATCTCACTAGCTGGGTGGCCACCAGAGAGAGATGGGTCAGGGGAATCGCCTTGAGTTGCTCCGCCAGTGAAAGCCCAGGTGCTGGCAAGGTCAGGGCCGCGCCAGCCAGGGCGCAGCGATTGACTATCGCCAGGCCGCCGATGTGAAACAGCGGCAGGGAAAGCAGCCAGTTGTCCCCTCGATGTAAGGGGATCTTCTGGGTCGAGCCCAGGGCGCTGGCGATATGATTATTTAGGCAGTGAACGGCCGCCTTGGGCATGCCGCTACTGCCCGAGGTGAGTATGATGTTGCAGGGCCGCGCCGTGTCTATCTTGGCTGCTTCTACTTTAGTTGCTTTTACCTGGCTAGCGCGAGTCTCGGCAAGTGATGCCTCGGCGTCTAAGGTCAGCGTCAGGCCAGGCTCAGGAAGCAAGTCTTGATAGGCCTCGCCAGCCCAGAAATAGTTGAAACCATAGCGCTCGGTCAACCTGGCTATCTGCGCCCTGGGGAATCTGGGATTTAACGGACAGAAGATGGCGCCGAGATCGATACAGGCCCAGTAGAGGATCACCAAGGCGAGCGAGTTCTGATCGATGCAGGCCAGCTTGTCGCCAGGCCTTATCCCCAGGCTATCTAGCTGCTGCGTGCATTGTCTTACCCTTCGAGCCAGCTGAGCATAGTCGATGGCGCGATACTCGCCATCATGCCAATGATGCAGTGCGATTTGTGCTGGCGCCCGAGTTGCCATCAGGTGCAGCGGCGAGAGCTCTAGCGTTTCGCGGCTAATTTGGGAGCTAGCTTCGTGGCTCATGTCGTGGCTCATGTTATGGTTGTGCTTCAAATCGCCTCCCGGGCGACCTGCTTCAGGCAGATCAGGTTTTCCAGGGTCAGGCAGCGGTTCTTGCCGGTCGACACCAGCAGATCGGCGCTAAAGGCGCTTAAGGTGTCCAGCCCTGGTACCTCATCTGGCGTTAGGGCCTCGCACAGATCCCTCAGGGCATTGATGCCGAGGCTGGCTTCCAGGCTGGCGCTGAGGATCACCCTGACGCCCGACTCATGGGCCTGCAGAGTCATGGCCTGTAGGTCTGGTAGCGAGCCTAAGATCATCGGCTTGACGATAAGGGCGGTGAGCCCTGGTGCCATGGTAAATCGGTAGTCAGGCTGGTTCAGGCTCTCATCCAAGGCAAACCCCACGCCTAAGGCCCTATACAGGGCGGAGTTGTCGCCAGGGTCTTGGCAAGGCTCTTCGACATATTCGATCGCCTCTAGCGGCAGACAGGCGAAGAAATCGATGGCCGCTTCAAGGGTGAAACAGCGATTGGCGTCCAGCCGCAACTTGAGATCTGGGCGTCGAGCCAGGATACGGTGGATCATGGCGATCTCCTGGGCCATGGAGGTCTGCCCCACCTTGACCTTTACCGCGTGTACCGTGTCATCTAGGCCATCGATGCGGGCATCCAACGCCTGAGGCGCCTCATCCTGCGCCTGATAGATGAGGGGAATGGTTCGCGCTTGCTGTATGGCGGCGGGCAATCGTCCCGAGAGTCTGGCATGAAGTAGCGACAGGCCAAAGGCCAGCGAGGGCAGCTTGGTCGCCTGGGCTGAGGTCACCAAGGTGTCGACAGCCTCGCCGACTAAGGTGTCTAACAGGGGGAGCAGCTCGTCGATCACCTGAGTCAGTGACTCCTGGCTAAAGCCTTGGAGGGGCTGTTCGTCGACATCCAGGCCATTCAGAGGCGATATCTCGACCTCGCAGCAAACAGACTCGCCCAGTGCGTCTGCTGTACAGGCCCTGAGTACCAATCCCTGTCGGTTATCGATACGCTGTTTGCCTACCGGCAGTAGCTTGTCTAAGGGGATCTGGTAGCGATAGAGACTGAGTTGACTGAGTATCATGCTTGTGTCCTGAGCTGAGCGATGAGGAGATCGCAGAAGGCCTCTGGCTGTGCCAGATGCACGTTGTGGCCTGCCCCCGGTACCCGATAGAGGGAGATCTTTTGTTTAGCCTGCCAGGCTTTGGCCAAGGCGAGAAACTTATCGTCTTGCAAGCCTACATAATAATGCCAGTTTAAGGTTGATTGTTCAGTTTGGCTCGACAAATCAGCCTGGTGGCCTAAGGATGTTGGCAGATAGATGCTGGCCAGCGCCGCAGGGCGATTGTGGGAGCGCGCCTGAATGAGCTTGTGCCTTTGTTCATCATTTAGGGAGGCAAATACTCCCTGTTGGTACCAGAGCGATAGAAAGTCTGTGATGGGCAGGGAAAGCAATTTCTGTTGCCACGCCGCGTCCTGCTCGAGTCTCAAGTTACGCTCATCATCGCTAACAAGACCCGGGTGGCAAGACTCCAGATGGATACTGAGCAGGCGCTCCTGTGCCTGATCGGCCAGATGCAGCGCGATGCGGCCACCCAGGGAGTAGCCTAACAGATGAAAGCGGCTCACCTTGAGTTTGTCCAGTGTCGAGAGGATCTGCGCCACGACGCGATTGAAGCCTGGCGAGTGTGGATCCCCTTCAAGGGCGGGGCTGTCACCATGGCCGGGCAGATCTAAGGCGATACAGTGAAAATGCCGACTGAGTCTGGCAAGGACAGCCTGCCAGTCATGCTTGTCACCGAGGAAACCATGCAACAACACCAGTACCGGCTTGCTGCGGTCGCCTTCACTGCGATAGGCCAGCATCAGCTTTGCTTTATCCAGGCGGCGAGGCGAGCTATCTGTTCGCTGGCCTGATCCTGCGCCACACAGACCTCGATAACCGAGGCGCCCTGGTAGGCCAGGGCGTCGTCGTAGGCCTCATTAAAGCTATGCAGATCCTCGACGCGATTGTAGGGCAGGCCAAACATGGCCGCGCCATAGCCAAACTCCAGGCCATGGGCGAGGCGATAGTAGCCGCTGCGCAGCTTCTCATCGGGCACAGGCAGTAGATTGAAGATGTTGCCGCCGTCGTTGTTGAGGATGACGATGACGAAGGGGCCCTGCTGCTTCGCCGCTAAAGCCAGAGAATTGAGATCGTGCAGCTGCGACAGATCGCCGATGATCAGCGTGGTAGCACTGGCCTTGTGCGCCGCGATGCCACAGGCACTGGCCAGCAGGCCGTCGATGCCTGAGGCGCCACGGTTGGTATAGATGCGAGGAGCTACAGGCGTGATGGGCGCATACATGTCGTAGAGACGCACCGGCAGACTGTTACCGATAAACAGCTGCTGCTCGCCGCGCTCGGCGATGGCACGCACCACCTGGGCCTCACCAAACTCGGCGTCGTCTATCTGCTGCTGGAACAGGGTGGCCAGTTGTTCGTTGGCCTCAATCAGTTGCAGCGCCCAGTTGGCTGCGGACGATCTCGGCCAGGGAAGCTGGGTAAAGGCGCTAAGTGGGCTAATCCAGACTTGTTTGGCCGAGTGACTCGGGTCGAGGCGGGTCTGACGCGGCAGCACCTGCCAGTAACGCTTCCATTTCTGCTCGCCTAAATAGCCGATTAGGCGTTTCGACAGCAAGCGTCCGCCAAACACCAGCACGGTATCGGCCTCCTGGAGCAGCGCCTTGGCCTTGGGCTGGTGCAGCAGTTGATCTATGTTGCCGATCGCCCCGCCGTGCTGTCTAAGCTGGGATTGAGCGTCGCTGAGCAGCGGCCAACCGAGCTTCTGCGCCAGTTCGACTAATAACTCTGGCTGCTCCTCGGGTGCCAGGGTGCCGGCGATGATCACCCCTTTGCCATGGACGAAACGCGCCAGAGCGTCCAGCGTCGGCGCGCTGATAAGCTGGGCGTCGGCATACTGGTTATAGGGCTGGGCGCTGTGTTGCCAATTGCCTAAAGGGCTCAGGTAGTGGGTAAAATCGGCGCTCATGGAGCCGGGATACAGTGGCTCTCGATACATGCAGTTGACGTGCACCGGCTGCGTGGCGTTGGCGACAGCCTCGTCGAGTAGGGTGAGCAGCGCCTGGGGCGGGATCGCCATATCCGGTGTTGGCAGATTGACCTGTTTGGCATAGTCGGCAAAGATCGCCGGTTGCACTATCGCCTGGTTGGCACCGCAGCCAAGCAGTTCTGGGGGGCGATCGCCGGATAAGACAATCAGCGGCACCTGGGTCAGCCAGGCCTCGACGATGGCGGGATAGAGGTTAGCGACCGCCGTGCCCGAGGTGGTGATGATGGCGACAGGGGCGCGGCTGGCCTTAGCCAGCCCAAGGGCCAGAAAGCCAAGACCCCGTTCGTCAAAATGAAGATGCTGCTTGAGTTTAGTCTGTTTGGCCGCCGCCAGGGTGGGGGGGTCGAGCGGGAGCCGGGCGCCATGCAGACATGTTGCACTCCCAGGCGTGCCAGCTCTTCGAGGATAAGCGAGCCCCAAAGAAGGTTCAGTTCGGCGGTTTTTTCAATCTGCATAATGGTTTAACCAATGAAAGAGTTAAACGATAGTCTATCGTTAAGCATATAGTAAAGGAATCCACGGGCCTAAACTGTTACCCATGTTCCGTCCTGTGACTAACCGCGATTGTCGATCCATTCGCTCATCACCACATGGGTCTTGAGCTTGATGATGTCGGTCTGGGCGTCGATATATTCGCGGATCTCATGCAGGCGGCGCATGGAGTCGGCCTGCACATAGACCAAAAGATCCATGTCGCCCGTGATGCCGCGGCAGGTGATCACCTCTGGGATAGATTGGAATACATGCACCACGTCGGCGCAGCGGGGACAGCGGTGTTGGATCTCGAAGTAGGCGGAGACTCCCTCTTTCTGCGACTCGCTGAGCAATACCTGATAACCGCGGATGATCCCTGTCTGCTCCAGCTTCTTGATCCGCTCCGACACGGCGCTGCGAGACAGGCTGACGCACTCGGCAATGCTGGAAACGCTCTGTCTGGCGTCTTGTCTCAGGGCGTTGATGATGGCCTTATCAAACTTGTCCAAGCTGTCCTCTCTTGTCGCTGACAAAGTTAGTACCGACAAAGTGTCGGCGAAACGATAAAATTCCGTCAAAGTGTCGGCTCTAATTTGAGTTTCGGCGGAAATCTTTGACAGATTGTTTGACCCGCTAAGTCTATACTATCGCCATAGATAACCCTAACAGAACCTAAGATGGAACATAATCACGGTACTATTGGTCGCTGGCAAGGTGCCGGTCTGATGGCCACCACTTTGCTTGGCACCGGCGTATTTATCCTGCCGGAGATGACCATAGCCACGGCGGGTCACGGTGCCCTACTGGCCTGGATTTTACTCACGCTGGCGATCATCCCTGTGACCCTAGTGTTTGCGCGCCTGGCGGGGGTATTCCCCCATGCTGCCGGCCCAGCCTATTTTGTCGAGAAGGCCTTCGGTCGCACCGCAGGGCGCACGACCGGACTTATCTTCCTCCTAGTGGTGCCCATAGGCACGCCCGCCGCCATCTTGATGACCTTTCAGTTTATTAACGCCCTGGTGCCTCTGGTGGGCTGGCAACAGTTGCTGACCGAGTTGGCCCTGCTGCTCCTCTTGCTGGCGCTCAACCTCAAGGGAATACAGGTGTCGGCCAAGTTGCAGTTTGCCCTGACTCTGGCCATCGTCTCTGTGGTGGTGATTTTGTTTGGCGCCGGCGGTGCCAAGCTTGGGGATCTCGAGCTGGCGGCGCCTCAGGCGGGCAGCGACATGGGGCTGGTGATGGCCGCGGCCGGTATCGCGTTTTGGAGTTTTCTCGGTATCGAGGCGATGACCCATCTGGCCAACGACTTCAAGCGCCCGGAAAAAGATATGCTGCCTGCGATGATCATAGGCACCATTCTGGTGGGTCTGGTCTATGTTACCTGCACCTTACTCTTGCTGTTTGTGCCTAAGGGTGAAGGGCTCGCCATGGTCAACGCCTTCGATCACCTGCTTGGGGGCTATGGCGCTCAGGTGATAGGTATCTTGGGGATTGCCGGCGGACTCTCTACGGTCAACGTCTATACCGCCAGCGTGGCGCGGCTGATCTGGAGCTTCAGTCGCGAAGGCGTACTGCCCCGTTATTTCGACAAGCTTAACCAGCACAGGGTGCCGGTGCGGGCACTGGTGGGGGTACTGCTTACCATGGCGACGGTGATCTGCCTGACCTATCTGTTTGGGCAGGAGCTGGAACATCTGATCGCCTGGACCAACGGGGTGTTCGTGCTCATCTATCTGGTGTCTATGCTGGCGGCGGCCAAGCTGTTGAGTAAGCGCTACCTACCACTGGTGATCATGGGCGTTGGCTTCTGCCTGGCCATGACCCTGGCGCTGGGGGCTAGCATGCTTTACGCCCTATTGTTGGTATCTGTACTCGCCCCGCTACTCTGGTGGCAGAAGACCCATCTGGTACGTAAGCAGACCTGCCGTGTTGGATAGAATAGCTTGAGCCGAGTTGTACATGGCTTGGAGGCTGCCTTAGCAGCCTCCTTGGGAAATGGCGATACGATTCAGATCTGTTGATCTAGCTTGAAGTCGAGTCGCACCTGCTGCCTGGTTTGTGGGATGACCCGTCCCTCTTCCATCTTAGGTTTATACTTCCATTTCTTTAACGCGTTGACGGCCGCACGGTTAAAGATGCGCTTCGGATTAGCCTCAATCACCTTGATGTTCTCGACCGCGCCGCTGGCCGTGATGTCAAATTCCAGCAGCACATAGCCCTCCTTGCCCTCCTGGGCAGCTGATACGG
The DNA here is from genome assembly GCF_000832025.1 of Shewanella sp. cp20. NCBI lineage: Bacteria > Pseudomonadati > Pseudomonadota > Gammaproteobacteria > Alteromonadales > Shewanellaceae > Shewanella > Shewanella sp. cp20. Next base: position 133,421 of record NZ_JPII01000009.1, read on the forward strand.
GATACTGAGGCGATACCTGAATGATAGGTAGGGCATCGCTCGTGTCGTTTACCGCACGTGAGACTTGGGTGGTATTGACGACCTTAGGCATCTCGATGACACCCGGTAGCAGCCCGGTTTCGCTGGTTTCACTCTCTTCGAAGCCTTCGACACGCCTAGGGGGCTGCACCGGATCTTGTTTAGGTTCGATGATGGTTTCCCGCTGCTTCTCTATTGGTGGTTTGGGCTCGAAGGAGAGGTTAAGGTCTGGCGTTGCAATAGCGTATGTTTGCGTGGGCTGTTCGTTATCGATCAGTTTGGCCATGAAAGCGAACAGAGATAGGGTGATCACGCCACCGACTATGGCGATAAAGGTTCGTTTTAACAGTGCAGTTTCTTTCATAAAGCATCCTTACCTTATTATCTTTGCTACAAGTGATACCGCCTATTTGTAAGCAAATGTAAATAACGAACTTATAGGGTTATCACCCTTTTTTAGCCTTGGCTAATAAAAAATCACTTCGAGGCTCAATTGAGATATTTTTAATTACATTTTTATAACCAGTGGTTTACATTTTAGGGCTTATCCTTGGGCGAAACAGAACACTTGGATGGGACATGTGTGAAGACTATTAATCTTATTGTGTTATCACTTTTGGGGGGATTGATCTTGGGTGGTATCAATTCGAGTTATGCAGGGGAAGCTTCAGCGATACGGGCGGCCGTCGAGCATCCAGAGAGATTGGCCCGCGACAAGGCGCGCGATGGCAGCCGCCATCCCGAGGCGATATTAAATTTCTTCGAGGTGGCGCCAGGGCAGCGGGTGCTGGATCTCTTCTCCGGCGGTGGCTACTACAGCGAGCTGTTAGCGCGTGTGGTGGGGGAGCAGGGCAGCGTACTGGTACACAATAATCAGGCCTATCTGCCTTTCGCCAAGGAAGATCTGGCAGAGCGCCACTACGAGACGCGTCTACCCAATGCCGAACTCATTATCTGTGAGGCGGATGAGTTACAACTGCCTGACGAAAGCCTAGATCGCATCTTCTTTATCCTGGGCTTTCACGACACCTATTATCATGAGCCAGGCTGGCCGGCGATCGACAGGGAAAGGCTATTAAAGCAGATGTTTAGCAGCCTAAAATCCGGTGGTCTGGTGGCTATTATCGACCATGATGCCGCAGAGGGCAGCGATACCAGCACGGCTCACGAACTGCACCGTCTGGCCAAGCAGCATGCGATAGATGCCATGGAGGCGGCCGGGTTTAAGTTGCAGGCGAGTCTGGATGTACTGGAGAATCCGGAAGATAAGCTGACCCTGTCGGCTTTCGATGAGGCGGTGCGCGGCAAGACCAGTCGCTATGTGCTGAAATTTGTGAAGCCTTAAGTTGTGAAGCCCTAGCTTGGTAACGGCCTGGTTTTTAAAGGCCTTGGTCTTTGAGCTATAGGTTTGTTAGCGCTTAGCGGGTCTTGTTGATCGCGGCGTTTCTCAGCTGGATCAGCTCGCTGTGCTTGAGGTAGAGGAGTTCGGCGGTGCGGCGGATGATCTGATCTTCATAGCGGCATAGGCTGCCGTCGGCGTAGGCCAGGGTCCACATGGCGAGGATCAGCTGCTGTTTCTGCTCCAGAGAGCACTGGTCGTTTATCTGTTTGGTAAATTCAAACAGTGAGGTGGCGTTGCCCTGCACCTGTTTCGCCTCGGCAATCAGGCTCTGGGCCTCTTGCATGCTCAGTGACAGAGCCGAGGTGAGCAGCTCAGGCAGCAGTGCGGCTTCCTGATCGTCTAGGGTCTGATCGGCGTAGACGACTTCCAGCAGCAGACAGGCGGCGGCCAACTGCAGATGTTTGGCCTTCTCCTCGGGTGACTCGGCGTGAGTCTGGGCGGTGAGAAACTGTTTCAGCTTGGCGATCATCACGCATACCTTTCAAGACTTAGTTAGGGGTTAGAGTCCCCTAAAAGGCCAGAGTTCATCCTGTGCAGATGAACTCTGCTTCATGGAGCGCTTAGAGCAGGGCGCCCAGTCCCTGCATCAGCAGATCTGTGGTGCCGGCACCGGCGTTGGCATCGAGGTAGCCCTTAACAATATCCACCATAGGTTTTGCCAGCTCTTTGGAGATGCCCAGCTTCTCGAAAGAATCATAAACCTGGGCACCACCCTGTAGCGAGTTGCCAAGATCGCCAGCCTTAGACAATAGGCCCGACATGCCTGAGTCGCTGTCGAGCTGCGGCGCCGCCGACAGCAAGCCGTCGATACCGGGAATCGCCTCGGCGATAGGGCCGAAGCTGTCGCCCCCCAGAGTCGTTTTCGCCAGCGAGAGCAGGCTGCCCAGTCCACCTTCGGCCTGAGTCTGGTTGAGGCCGAGCTGAGACATCACAGTGCCAACAAGGTCATTGTTTTGTGTCTGGGTGGCGACCTGAGGCGCCTCTTCTTTCTTGGTGAGGTCGTCAAACCAGCCGGCCGACGCCGGGCTGCCGAGTAGTAAAGAGCCTAAGATAACCGCGCTGATAGTGGATAATTTCATGAATCGCCATCCCATGGTGATAAGTGCTAAATATGCCGCCTATTCTAGCCTAGCCGGGCAATAACTTTGTATCTATTTTTAGACATGTGTTGTGCATTGGCGTTGAAATTTCGGTATCCTGTCGAACTCACAAGTTGGTTTACATATATCTAATGGAAAGTCACATGTCATTATCAGCGATTTTGACCGAAGCTTATAACTTCTTTCGTAACCATATCCGCCAGTTAGCGGCGCTTACCGTGCCTATCTTGTTTCTACAGGTAGGGATTCAGATGTGGTTAGGAATGGAGATCAATAACGCAGATCTGGAGAATCCCCAGTTTGGCGTGCCTCACATGCTCGCCATGATGGTGCTCTTGCTGGTCTTTTCACTGCTTATCGCCGCCCTGACCCTGTTTATGGAGGTGAGATCCCATGGTCATGAGCCTTCTACCGGCATCTTGCTTAAGACGAGTCTGAGTTTCGTTCCGCCGCTGTTGCTAGCCGGTGTCTTCTCTGGTCTGGCGATTCTGGCTCCTGTCATGCTGTTTGCGGCCTTCGGCCCCATCTGGTTGGTGGGACTGGTGATCAGCATCTATATCTTCGCCCGTCTGGCCTATGTGAATTTCATGGTGGTGGTCGAACGCCTGACGCCGCTGGAAGCGATCAAGGGGAGCTTTAAGTTCAGTGGCCCCATCGCCTTCAAGACCCTATTGGTACTCATGCTATACATCCCGCTGTCGCTTATCGGTGGCACCCTGTCTAGCCTGGCACAGTCTGTGGGCTTCCCCCTGGTCTTGGTGGTCGAGGTGCTGGTGGCCTTCTTTGGTCTGTTCGTTAACGTGGCCCTGTTCCGTCTCTACATGGTGTCGCGTCCCAGCATTGACGAGCAGGTCTGATCCGCGAGAATCCCCCTCTTAATATTACAACCACGGAGTCCTCACCTTGCTCAGCGATATCGAACTGGTTAGCCAATTTTCGCAGGAACTGGGTGAAGACTACCGGGTGGCCAAGAGCTATGTGCGTGACGTGCCGACCCAGGCGCTGCTGCACGTGCGTAGCTTCACCCATAGGCTGACGGACAAACTGGCGGCCTCGCAGCAGCTGGTCTTCGATAGCCCCAACCTCTACGATCGTATCGAGCTACTCAACCGACAACGGGTGATCAATGTGCGTCTGACGCGCGCCCTGCATCGGCTGCGCAGCGATGGCAACCGCGGTGCGCATCCCGAGAAATATCACCTGACCGCCGAGGCGCTCGAGCAGCTGGCCGAGAAGGCGATAGAGCGTCTGGTCAAGCTGGTGGAAGATCTCTATCCCCTGTTGTGTGATGGGCCGGCGCCCGATTATCGTTTCGAGCCTTTCGATGCCTTTGCCGGGCGGGATCTCTGCTATCGCGCCGTGATGGAAAACGATCCTCAGGCGCAATATCTGGTGGGCATGTCGCTCAAGACCCGCGCCCTGATGCAAAAAGAGCAGGAACAGGCCCTGCATGATGAGGCGGAGGCTGAGGTGACTCTGCTCAGCGAGGCTAACTTCATACAGGCCGCCCATTGGTTTGCCCTGTCAGCGCCCCATCTGCCCGAGGCGCAGTATGAACATGGTGTGAGCCTGCTGCATGGCTATGCCGGCAAGGCAGAGGTGGCCGCAGGCGAGAGTGCCATCATCGCCGCCGCCAAGGCCGGGGTGGTGAACGCCATGGCGCTGCTGGGGTATTTTTACCTGGTGGGCGGCGAGCAGATCAGCATAGACACTCAACTCGCCTATCGTTATCTGCAGGCGGCGGCCGATCGCGAGCAGTCAGAGGCGATGGCCAACCTGGGTGTGCTCTACTATCAGCAGGCCAACTATGCCCAGGCCTTTCATTATATCTCTAGCGCCGCTCAGGCGGGCTTTCCACATGCCCAGTACCATCTGGCCTTGATGTTGGCGCGTGGCGAGGGGTGTGAACCCGATGCCTTGGCCAGCGAACAGTGGATGGCCGAGGCTGCCGAGCAGGGACAACTCGATGCCATGCTGCACTGCGCCCAGCAGATGCTCAACAACGAGAATGCCCTGGGCAACGACTTCTCTCTGGCCGAGCGTTACCTGAGAGAGGCGGTGAAATATGGCCATAGCGTGCCGGCCATGATAGAGCTGAGCATCGCCCTGGCCGACGGCATACTGGGACGCATAGATGTGGTGGGGTCGGCGGCGCTGCTTAAGATGGCACGCCAGCGTGGTAATGCCCGTGAGCGTGAGGTGATCGCGCCACTGTGGGAGTCGCTGGCCCTGCAGATCGATAAGGTTATAGGGGTGAGTCAGGACGCCGATGAACTCAAGGCCTTGCAGCGTGCCCGGGAACTGCTGGCCGATCCCCTATAATCTCAGTCAAATATTGCATACAATATTTATTTGTGGCTAAATGTGCGACTCTGTTTTCTGCCAGTGTGGAGTCGCCTTGTCACAGCCCCAATCCGAAAGCCAATCCGTTAGCTGTCAATTTTGTCACCAAGATGTTTGCGTGACGCGGTGCATTGAACACAACCAGACTCTCAACCAACTGGTGGCGGCTTACGTCAAGCTGGTGCTGGCCATCGGCCATCATGAGCCCCTCTATGTGGACGCCTATTATGGGCCGGCTGAGTGGCGGGTAGAGGCTCAAGCTCAGGGCTTGTCGCTTGTTACTCTGGCAGAGCATAGCGCGGATCTCGTGTTACGGCTTGAACAGGCGCGTCATGGCTTGCCATGTCAGTCGCTACGGGATCGCCATCATTTCTTATCTAAGCAACTCGCTTCGGTGGCGGTTTATCTAAAGCGCTCGATGGGGCAGCGCCTCAGTTTCGACGCCGAATCCCAGGCCTTGTATGACACCAGGGCGCCAGAACATAGTCTTAGCGAGTTTCATGAGGCGCTCGCCAGACTAGATAACCTACTGCCGGGAGAGGGGAGTCTGACTAAGCGGTTTGATGCCTACAGAAGCCGGTTTATCGTGCCGGCAGACAAGGTGCCAGAGGTCTTTACCGCGGCGGTTGAGCAGGCGAGGCTGCTGACTAAGCGCCACATCGCCCTGCCTGAGGGGGAGCAGTTCAGGGTCGAGTTTGTCAAAGACGAGATCTGGACCGCCTATAACTGGTATCAGGGGGACTATACCAGCCTGATCCAGCTCAATCAGGATCATCCTCTGCATCTGGAGCGTGCCCTTGAGCTGGCCAGCCACGAGGGTTATCCGGGGCATCATGTGTTTAATCTGCTGCAGGAGCATGAACTGGTGAGGGCGCTGGGTTGGTGGGAATACGCCATCTACCCCCTCTATAGCCCCATCTCGTTTCTCTCAGAAGGCAGTGCCAACTTTGGGCTGACGCTGCTGATGTCCCGAGAGGAGAGGCTCTCCTTCGAGCAGCAGGTGCTGATGCCTATGGCGGGTATCGAGGGCGATCTGCCCCATTATCATCAGGTGATGGAAGCCTATAAGGCGCTGGCCAACCTGGATACCCTGGTGTGTAAACAGCTGATCGACGGCGAGATAACGGCCGAGGAGGCGGCGCGGTTACTGGTGGATTATGCCCTCTACACGCCTGAGAAGGCGGCCCAGCGGGTACGCTTCTATCTGGCCAATCGTAGCTATGTGATCAACTATCATCACGGCGAGGCAAGCGTCGGGGAGTATGTTACGAGAAAGGCCCGTGACAGTGCACAGGCCTGGAAGGAGTTTGCCGCCCTGTTGGCAAGGCCGCGGGCGGCGAGCGAGATTATTCGTTAGGGTCGTGCTCGAAGGTGCGACCCTGACGTGGGGCTCGGGTTTTGCCAAAGGGCGAGGCGGTCTCAAACGGGCGCGACGAATATCCCTTCTGGTCAAAACCCTGTGTCTGCGCGCCGAAGGCGGCATTCCCCTGCTGGCGGAACTTGGCCAGCTGGCGCTTAAGAAAGACCCGGCCAAACAGGCTCAGGATGATGAAGCTTAAGGCGCCGACAAGAATGACAAAGGGGAGCGCTAGCAAGACCAATGTCATTACCACTAAACCGATCGCGAAGGCCATCCAGCCCTTAGTACCCGAGAACCTATGCTGGAAAGGTGTCTGTTGAAATTGTTGATAAATCATAGTTTCTCCCTAGGGACTCTTTATCTTTCAGGCTTAATCTCTGTTCAATAGTCCCTGCGTTGATGGCTCGATTGTGCACATATTCGCCCCATGAGATCACGTTAAATTCGTTTAATCTTCTTTGTTAACTGTTACCAAATGTCTCGAACAACTTAATGTTAGCCGGAGCAAGGTTAACCTAAGCTGAACCGGATACCGATAATTGGGTTTCGGGCAGGTTAACGGCCTGGGCGACACGCTTACATATGGTCTCGCGGATCCATTTGTGCCCCGGTTCGTCGTCGTTGCGCTCGTGCCATAGCAGCACATAGGCCAGCGAGTGGAAATCGAAAGGCAGCGGCAGCTCCTCCAGCGCATAGAGCTTGCGGGCGTGGGCGGCGAAGCTGGAAGGCAAGGTAAAGATAAGATCGCTATGGGCGCATACGCTGGCAGCGCCATAGAAGTCCGGTACCGTGGTACTCAGGTGTCGCCTGTGGCCAGATTTTGCCAGAAAGTAGTCCAGCGCCCACCATTCGTTACCCTCGCAGCGCACCTGCACATGGGACATCTCAAGATAGATATCGAGATCCCACTGATGATTCCTGATGGCCGGCAGCATGGGGTGGCCTTGGCGTACCAGGCAGACCTGGTGATCGGTAAACAGGGTCTGATGGGCGATCCCTTCAGGCAGTCTGTCGATGATCAGATCTGACTGGGGGTTGATGTCCCGTCCCGTGATGCCGAAATCTATCTGCCCCTTCTGTAAGGAGGAGAGGGACTTCTCTGTCCACAGGTAGGAGTCCAGCCTGAGGTTGGGCGCGTTGTTGAGCAATGGGCCGATGAAGTAGGGGAGCAGCGTCTCGTAGGCGCTCTCGACCATGGCAAAGGAGAACTGACGCCGACTGCTGGCGGGATTGAAACTCGGTGGCTGAGTCAGCTGGTAGAGCCCCTGCAACATGTCCGGCAGTTGCTGGCCCAGCAGAGCCGCGTGGGCGGTGGGTTTGAGGCCGTGGGCGGTGCGGATAAACAGGGGATCGCCTAAGGTGTCGCGCAGGCGGTTGAGGCTCTTGCTCAGGGCCGATTGACTCAAATGCAGGCGGCTGGCGGCGCGGGTGACACTACGCTCTTCCAGTAGCACCTGTAACATGACCAAGAGGTTGAGATCGATACGCGCCAGGTTGTCGAGATTCATTAGATATTCCTTACAGGAAATTAGCTTTTGAAATTATACCATTTCTGTTCATAACTTGGCTGGTCTAAAATAAGCATCATTACCCTTACCCCTACATAAAATTAGAGAAATATGCGTCGGAACCTGTTACCCATACTCATGTCTATGGTGGTCTTGAGCCCCCTAGCCATAGATATCTATCTGCCCTCAATGCCCGTGATGGCGGCCGAATTTTCTGTGTCGGCCAGTCAGGTGCAGTCGACGCTGGTGCTGTTTCTGTTTGCCATGGGAGTCGGTCAGGTGCTGATCGGTCCGCTGGCGGATCGCTTCGGACGTCGCCCCATCGCGCTGGGAGGCCTGCTGCTCTATATCGCCAGCAGTTTGTTGGCCGCGGTGGCGATGGACTTCCATTGGCTACAACTGGCTCGCGTGCTGCAGGGCTTAGCGGCCTGCTCGACCTCTATCGTGGTATTCAGTGCCGTCAGAGACTGTTTCACCCCTAAAGAGGGCGCCCGCTACTACAGCTATCTTAACGGCGTGATCTGTGTGATCCCGGCACTGGCACCGACCCTGGGTGGTCTGCTGGCGTTGCAGTTTGGCTGGCGCTCTACCTTCGTGTTTATGACGCTGTATGCCATCATTATCATGATTCTCGTCGGCTATCGTCTGCCCGAGACACGTCCAGCCAACACTGTGACCCAAGGGGGCCTCTACCGCTGGTCCCGCTATAAGCCTGTGCTGATGGATGCGCATTTCATGTTTTATGCCTTCGCCTGTATGGCGGGCATGGCTGCCATTTTGACCTATGTGTCCTATTCGCCTGTATGGCTCATCGAGACTATCGGCGTGTCTGAGCTGACCTTCAGCGGCCTGTTTGGTCTCAATGCTCTGGTGAACATCGGCGCCTGTTTCGCGGCACCCGTGGTGATTCAGAAGCTGGGCAACCGCCCGACCGTGATCCTCGCCCTGACCGCCTTGTTGGTCTCGGCCCTGTTACAACTAGCGATGCAGTGGGCCGGCCCACAGACAGGACTCGCGGCGGCCTTCGGTTTCATGCTGCCCATGATGCTCTTGTGTATCGGCTTCGCCCTGCTGCTTGGTCCTGCGACCAGCATGGCCCTGGCGGGCTTTGGTGAGCGCGCCGGCACCGCAACCGCCATGCTGGGCTTTATTCAGATGAGTGGCGCCTCGATTCTGGCAGGTCTGATCCAGCAGACCGACCTGGCAGCGCCTTATGCCGTGGTGGTCGTCATGGGTGGCCTGGCGAGCCTGCTGCTGGTGGCCATGAACATGAGCCGTCTAGATACCTGGCACCAGGAACGCCACGCCCACTGATAGGCGCAACCTGATTCATTAGCAACACCCTTTTAGCCTGCATTAGTGACCTCAATGCAGGCTTTTTTTGTTCCCTTACTCAGGTAAGCGGCCAATTGTCATTCGGCATATGACATACATATGCCATCAAAGGCGTTACACTAAGGCCAAGCCTGCTAACTAGTGAGGATCTTGTGAGTCGTCCCGTTTGCCCCCAATGCCAATATCCAGTCAATGCCTGCCTGTGCGACAGCATTCGACCACTCTCGACCCGTGTCGAGTTGATTGTGTTGCAACACCCCAGCGAGGTGTCTCATGCCAAGAACAGCGTCAAGCTGATGCAGGCAGTGATGGGAGATAAATTGCGCTTAGTGGTAGGGGAGAGCCCCGAGGATTTTGCCGAACTGAGGGACTACCTAAAGGCGCAGTCCCGGCCGGTGTATCTGCTCTATCCCAACGAGGAGAGCGAGCCGTTAAATAGCTCGGCCAAGTGTCATGACGTGGTGTTGCTGTTACTGGATGGTACCTGGCGCAAGGCTTATAAGTTGTTGAAACTAAACCCTTGGTTGAGCGAGTATCCTGCGGTGCATCTCGATCTCGATGCCCCCTCTAAGTACACCATACGCAAGGCAAAGCGCGACGATAGCCTGTCGACCTTGGAGGCGGCGGCGCTGGCCATCGAAACCCTGGAGCCGAGCTGCGATGTGTCGCCGCTGCACGATGCCTTGGCGGCCTTGGTGCAGCAAAGGTTAGCGGCCATGCCGGCATCTGTGAGGCAGAGATATGAGCCTGAATAGCCCAATGATAAAACTGTGAACCAGCCATGGATTACCGGAAAAGCCTATGGAGTAGATCACGATAATCTGAGAGAAATTAGGGTCTAATAGCCTGAGTCACTCAACATAGAGTGGTCAGATAGCTGTGTCAGTTTACTGTCCATGCAGGGAGGCAGTATCGCCTTCGAGGCGCTGACACAGTTATCGGTTCAATGCAGGATGAAGTTGGCCTTGGTAAACTGCTCCGCCGCCGTCGGATAACCATAAAAATAGCCCTGGGCAAATCCTTGTCCCATCCCCGCCAGTATCTGTTTCTGCGCTAGTGTCTCGACACCTTCCACCACAAACTGAATCTTGAGTGCCTGGGCCAGTTGTATCATCGCCTGACAAAGCTCGCGTCCCTGTGGTTCGTTGAGTCGCTCGGCAAAGCCCGCATCTATCTTGAGCGTGTCTATCGGCAGGCTGCCCAGCTTGCTGAGGGAGGAGAGGCCGGCACCGAAGTCGTCGATGGCGATTCGCACCCCCAAGGCTTTGAGGTGAATGAGGGTGGCTTTGACCCGCTTGGGTTGACGTAGCAGGGCCGATTCGGTGATCTCCAGCACCAGGGCAGTGGCAGGCAGGCCACTGGCGATTAGGGCGCGGGTCACCTGCTGGACAAAGTCCGGGTGTTCCAATTGGGTCGCCGAGACATTCACGCAGGCCTGTAGCGGCCTAGCTATCTCATCGCGCCACTTGGCGACCTGCTCGCAGGCGGTGGTAAGCACCCACTGACCTATGTTGATCAGCAGGCCAGTCTCCTCCAGCAGGGGCACGAAGTCGCTGGCCTCGATGATCTCCTCGTCACTCTTGTGCCAGCGCAGCAGCGCCTCAACCCCTAATACCTGGTTGCCATCGAGGTTGACGATCACCTGATAGGCCAGCTGGAACTGATTCAGATTAAAGGCATGACGCAGGTCGTTGATGGTCTTCAGCTTGTACTGGGCATCCCTGTGCATCTGGCTGTCGTAGAAGAGCACATGGTTGGGGCTCTTCTTGGCGCAATACATGGCGGTGTCGGCAAAGCTGAGCAGCTGTGCGGCCTGATCGCTGTGTTCGGGGAAGAGGGCTATGCCTATGCTGGTGCCCAGAAAGAACTTCTGACTGTTGATCTCGAAGGGGGCGTCGAAAATGGCCAGCAGCTGCCGGGAGATCGCCTCTATCTCCGCTCTATCCTGGCAATCGCTCAGCACTAAGGTGAACTCGTCGCCGCCGAGGCGGGCAATACTGGCCTTGTCGATGCAGCTGGCCTCGAGGCGCGCCGCCACCAGTTGTAGCACCTTGTCGCCCGTGGCGTGGCCGAAGCAATCATTCACATTCTTGAAGCCGTTAAGATCCATGAAGATGACGGCGCCAAGCTTGTCACTCTCCTTCTGCGCACTCGCCAGCGCCTGATCCAGTTGCTGCTTGAGTTGGTGACGGTTGGGCAGGCCGGTTAGGGTATCGACCATGGCCTGCTCGGTCAGGCGCGACTCAAGGCGCTTCTTGGCGCTGATGTCGCTGAACAGGGTGACATAGAAGATCTCGCCGTCGATCTGTAGCTTACGGCAGCTCACCCAGGCAGGAAACTGGCTGCCGTCGGAGCGGGTCTTGAGGGTCTCGCCCTGCCAGCTGCCGCGATCTTCCAGGCTCTGCAGGAAGTCGGATTGCCTATTGCTGACCTCACAAAATCCCTGTAGATCCAGCGGGCTCTTGTTAAGCAGTTGGTCGGCGCTATAGCCGCAGATGCGACACATCGCCTTGTTGACCGCGATGATCTTGTGCTCGTGGTTGCTGATGTAGACGGCCTCTGCGCTATCTTCCAGGATGCTGGAGACCAGCTGAGCCGGCAGTTGGTCGAAACCGTTGGACGCCTTTTCACGGTGTTTGGCGCGGCGATCGGCGGGTTCGAAACGTACCAAGATCACCTGACTCTCCTCGAGCCGTGCCGGCAGCATGGTGACCCTGGTGGGAAGCTCGCGCCCCAGCTGGCTCATGTGCAGCCAGTTGACGCTGACGACCTCGCCCTGTTGTACACGTTCGATCAGTTGCTGCGCCACTTCTATGCTGTTGATGCCGCTGGCTTGAATTCGCGGCGAGAAGTCATAGGGGGTGGCGGTGATAAAGCTGTCCCGCTGGGTATCGAAATAATCTAGCGTGCCCTGACTGGCGCCGATGAAGGCGTGTCCCTTGAGTATGGCTAAGCATGGGTACTCGTCCCGGCGCCAACTGTCGAGTTGCCGCTGAATCTCAGGCTGCGCGCTGCTAAGCTGCGTCAGTTTGGTTAACCAAGGGCCCATAGGGTGCTCCATGAGGTGGCTCGCAAATGGGGCAATGAGCAGCGCTTATGGTGCCTTTGCTGGTCTTCTCTTTGCCAATAGGGTTAAAAATACCGCGAATCTAAACGAGACTCAAACCTAAGGATAGGTATTTGCACGGTTTTTCAATCATTTTTATGATCTTTGTTAACAAATCTCTTAACTGAGCCGGATTTGAGGTTTTTCAGTTTTGTGGCGCCGATAGTGATAGAATCTGCCCAGACCCTCATCTGGTTAAGGATAACTGTCATGTTGATTCGCTCAATTTCTTGCATCATCTTGGTGTTGCTGACCAGCCTGAGCTGGGATCTCGCGGCGAAAGAGTATAAGCGCATGAGCCCTAAGGCCGAAGAGGCCAGCAAGATTGCTCGCCAGACCGAGGCGGAGCAGTTGGAGAAGGCAAGGAAGGCAGCCAATGCCACTCAGGCAAGGGAGCAGGAGGTGCTTGAGCGTCAGCAATCGGGCGAGTGGCAGGAGTCGCAGCGCGAAAAGGCTCAGCGTCAGTTTAACGAGCGTGAGAGTCGAGAGTCGAAATACCTTAAAGAGGCGCGCGAAGCTGCCGCCCAAGATCGAAAAATTCCCAAACCTCAAAGTTAATTGGATAGCGTGTGAGTCTTTGCCCCCTTTGTCATAGTGAGAACCTGGCGTGCTTTCATCGCGATAAGCACAGAGCGTACAAGATCTGCCAGCAGTGCCAGCTGGTGATGGTCCCCGACGAGTACCTCTTGAGTGCCGAGGAAGAGAAGGCGTTTTACGACCACCATCAAAACGACAGTGCGGATCAGGGCTACCGGCGTTTCCTGGGGCGCACCTGGTTACCCCTGCGGGCGCGATTAACCAGTGACCATAGCGGGCTGGACTTTGGCTGTGGCCCTGGGCCGACCATCAGTGTGATGGCGGGCGAGGAGGGGATCGCCATGGACAACTATGATCTCTACTACTTTCCCGACGAGAATCTGCTAGAAAGGCAATATGACTTTATTACCATGACAGAGGTGATAGAGCATGTGGCCGATGCCTCGGCCCTGTTGAAGCGCCTGGACGGCATGTTGAAGCCGGGGGCCTGCCTGGCAATCATGACCAAGCGGGTACTTGGCGAGGCCGCCTTTGCCAACTGGCATTACAAGCAGGATCAGACCCATATCCGTTTCTACAGCACCGCCACCTTCGAGTGGATTGCCAGCCAATTTAACTGGCGACTAGAGGTGATCGACAAGGATGTGGTCTTCTTCACTAAGCTGGATGTCATTAGCTCTTAGGTTGCTGCATCAGGTGGTTGATGATCACCTTCTGGGCAAAGTCGCTGGGCACTTCTTCCCCTTGGGGCTCGTCTAAGATGAAGCCATATTGATACTGGCTGCGTCCCGGCTCGGGCGGCTGAATATTTTTCAATATGATGGGCACGCTGAGCGTCTCGAGTGTCTGTTCAAATTTGACTTCTAAAAGGTAACCCTTGTTCAGGCTGCCCCCCTCTATCTCTTCGCCCATGTAGGCGCCCCCTGTTACCGAGACATCCTGCAGGTAGCCGCTGGAGCAGACATGGCTGGCCTGACCCTCTGCCGTGCGCTCATGTATCGAGGCGGCAAGATGGACAGGGATGCGGCTGTGTTGTCGCAGGGCCACACTCTGCAACTCCTTGGGATAATTCACCACCAACCAGCGCCCCGCATTGTTGAGCAAGGTCTTGATCTGGCTGCGAAAGGCGAGGATGTTGGCCTCGGGGTCGTCGCTGTTGATCAGGCGCACCACCACCCCTTGTCCCTGGGTGATGTAATCCTGGGCGGCCTGCCAGTATTTGTCTTGTCCTAAGGCGAGGATGATGGCGTTGTCCGGGTCTATGCCGATCAGCCGGGTCTTCAGCCTGATGGGCCTGAGCGGCGTGAGAACTTGCAGCTGGGCCTCGGTATTACAGTTGATGCGGTTCAGATAGGCCAGGTCTATCTCTGTGGTGTGTGGCAAGGCACGTTCCCTCGGCTTAGGTGTGGTCGGTTTGTGTCTAAGCATGGCATAAAAGCAATAAGTTACAATTCTCTTAATCGATTGTTGCTACAACAGGCTTGATCTTATTTATAATTTCGCCTCTTATACCAATCACGGTAAGTAAGTGATCAGATATAGCCTAAGAAAAACTCTTGAGAACAAGGCGTAATTTTTAGATAAGTAGTTATTCTACAATCAAAAATTATAACGCAGTTATCGAGTGTTTTAACACGCTAGGACGAGCAATTATTTACTACGATTGGTATTTTGTGCTCGAATCATGAGGGCGTTCGCCTTGGCGGCCCTCGATACAGAGATAAATTCTATCTGCTCACGAATGAGGGAACGACAGATGATGCGAAAGATTATCGCGCTGTGCCTCTCCGTTGGAGGATTCCTCTCCTCCATGGGGGCGCAGGCAACCCAGGTCGAAGACATAAAAAGCTTCACACTCGATAATGGCATGAAGATCATGGTGCTAGAAGATGCCTCCATCCCAAATGCCAACATGTATCTATTTTGGAAGGTGGGATCCCGTAACGAGGTGCCGGGCATCACAGGGATCTCCCACTTCTTCGAACACATGATGTTTAACGGTTCCAAGAAGTATGGTCCTAAGATGTTCGACCGCACCATGGAAGCCGCTGGCGGAGCTAACAACGCCTACACCACAGAGAACCTGACCGTTTACACCGACTGGTTCCCGGCCAATGCGCTGGAGACCATCTTCGATCTCGAAGCCGATCGCATCGCTCATCTGGATATTAATCCTGAGATGGTAGAGAGTGAGCGTGGCGTGGTGGCCTCGGAGCGCACCACGGGCCTGGAAAACTCCAACTGGCGTACCCTGCAGGAAGAGATCAAGGGCGCCGCCTTTCGTGCCCATCCCTACAGCTGGTCTGTCATAGGTCACGAGTCGGATATCGCCGCCTGGACCCAGGACGACTTGGTGCAGTACCACAAGACCTACTATGCGCCCAACAACGCCGTGGTGGTGATCGCCGGTGATGTGAAGCTCAACGAGGTTAAGGCCTTAGCCAACAAGTACTTCGCCCCTATCCCGGCGCAGACACCACCGCGTGAGGTGAAGACGGTCGAGCCGCTGCAGAAGGGTGAGCGCCGCGTATTCGTGCAGAAGGCTTCGGTCAGCACGCCTAACGTGATGCTGGCCTACCATGTGCCGGCAACCTCGAATCAGGACTACTACGCCCTGGATCTGCTCTCCTCTATCCTGACCACAGGTAACAGCTCGCGCCTCTATCAAGGGCTGGTGGAGAAGCAGGTGGCCATCGAGGTGGAAACCTATATGCCGATGAGCTTCGACCCTAACCTCTTCTATGTGATGGGCGTCGCTAACCCAGGTGTTAACGCTCAGGAGCTGGAAGGCGCCATGATAGGCGAGATTAACCGCATCGCTAGCCAAGGCGTGACCCAGGATGAGCTGGAGAAGGTGAAGAATATCAAGTTGATGAACTTCTACCGCGCCATGGAAACCATTAATGGCAAGGCCAATACCTTAGGGACTTACGAGCTCTATTTCGGCAGCTTTGAAAAGCTATTTAACGCGCCTGAGGCCTATAACAAGGTGACCCCGGAAGATATTCAGCGTGTTGCGCAAACCTACCTACGTCGTGCTAACCGCACGGTTGCAGTATTGGCGGCCACAGAGGAGAGTGACCAATGAAGACCC
This sequence comes from Shewanella sp. cp20, assembly GCF_000832025.1. NCBI lineage: Bacteria > Pseudomonadati > Pseudomonadota > Gammaproteobacteria > Alteromonadales > Shewanellaceae > Shewanella > Shewanella sp. cp20. The sequence continues at coordinate 149,224 of NZ_JPII01000009.1, forward strand.
TATTGACTCAGATTCCACAAGGATTTGCCAAGCTGGGCACGGCAGCCATGGTGGCTGGCGCCTTGGCCCTCTCGGGCTGCGCCGCGACCACAAGCAGCCAGACGGTCGATACCGGCAGCTTCAGCATGCCCGCCTATGAGCAGTATCAACTGGCCAATGGCATGACTGTCTACCTGATGCCACAAACCGAGGTGCCGCTGATCACCGTTAGCGCCGTGGTGCGCGCCGGTGCGGTCAAGGACACCACCTCGGGTGTGGCCAGCATGACGGCCAAGTCGCTGCTGCTGGGGGCTAACGGCAAGAGTAAGTCTGATATCGAGCAGATGGTCGACTTCCTCGGTGCCTCGATTGCCGCCGATGCCGGTAAAGAGGGTAGCTTCATCGACGCCGACTTCATGGCCAAAGACACTGAGAAGATGCTGCCGCTGGTGCGGGATCTGCTGCGCGCGCCGGATTTCGATGGCGGCGAGTTCGATAAGCTGCGTCAGCGTGAGATAGCGGGTCTGGCCCAGGAGAAGGAGAGCCCACGTCAGGTGATCCATCGCTATTTTGACAAGCTGGTGTTTGGCGATCACCCCTATGGCAATCCGGCTTCGGGTAATAGTGACTCTCTGGCAGAGCTGACGGTTAACCAGCTGCGCGCCTTCCATAAAAGCTATTATCAGCCGCAAAACGTCGCCATCTCTGTGGTCGGCGATTTCGAGCCAGGCAAGATGAAGGCGAGACTCGACAAGCTGTTTGGCGATTGGCACAACGGCGAGGCGATTGCCAAGCAAGATCTGGCCGAGGGCCAGCCGCCGCTAGATGCCGCCAAGGTGTTGCTGGTCAACAAGGGTGATGCCATCGAGACTACCTTCCTTATTGGTGGTAAGGGCATTAGTCGTAACAACCCGGACTATGTGGGCCTGCAGGTGGTGAACACCATACTGGGCGGTCGTTTCACCTCCTGGCTCAACGACGAGCTGAGGGTAAATGCCGGCTTGACCTATGGTGCCCGCTCGGCCTTTACCCCTTATTCCCAGGGGGGCGTGTTCAAGATCAGCACCTTTACCAAGAGCGATACCACCAAGGAGGCGATCGACCTGGCGCTGAAGACCTATGCGCGTCTGTGGCAGACGGGGATAGATCAGCCGACCCTAGATTCGGCCAAGGCCTATGTGAAGGGGCAGTTCCCGCCTAAGTTTGAGACCAGTGCTCAGCTGGCCGGTCTGCTGTCGAGCATGTACCTCTATGGTTTCGACGACAGCTTCATCAACGACTTCCAGAAGAATGTCGATGGCCTGACTCTGGCAGAGACCCAGCGTCTGGTGCAGAGCTACTTCCCTCAGGATAAGTTGCAATTTGTGCTGATCGGTAACGCCAGCAAGATCGCCGACATCGCCGCCGAATACGGTCAGGTGAAGCAGGTGGAGATCGATGCGGTCGGCTTCGCTCAGTAAACAATAATTCAGACAACAGACAAAGGCTCGTCGGCTCAACCCGGCGAGCCTTTTTATTATACCAATCGTAATAAATCATTGATCATTCTAGCTTGTTAAAACGCTCGATAACTGTATTAGTATTTTTAATTGTAGAATAACTACTTATCTAAAAATCCTGCTTTGTTCTCAAGCGTTTTTCCTGTGCTATTTCTGATCACCTGTTTACTGTGATTGGTATTACTCTTATTTCACTTCATGTTCGCCGGCGGGCGGTTCGCATTTCGATGGGCTTTCATCTAGGGTTAATAAAGCCTTTTTCAAGCCTAGCTTAAGCCCTATCCGGAGATGCCCATGACCCAAGACATATCGCCCCGTTTTGATGCCCGTGCATGTGATGCCTGTGTGTGTGATGACGCGGATTGGTGTCATCTGCAGGAGACCACCAAGCTGCTGCTGTTGGCGACGGCGCAGATAGAGCTGTCGCTGACCGATGGCGACTATAACGTGACCGGGCTTGGCGAGCTGTTTACCCAGATGGCCGAGCACCTTGGCGAGGTCAACCGTCATCTGCATGGCTCTGGCGATACGCCACAGGCGATTCTGGCCCACAGCGACGGTCTGCTAAGGGCTATCGACAACGGGGTCATGGCGTTTCAGTTTTACGATCGCATCTCCCAGCGGCTTAATCATGTGATCACCGCGCTGAGTCTGATGGAGGCCATGTTGGGAGATGAGAAACGGCGCCACTCCCAGGCGGCTTGGCAAGATTTGCAAGGGGAGATACAGACGCATTATTCTCTGGACTGTGAACGGCAGATGTTCGCGGCGCTGCTTAAGGGCGTGCCGATACATGAGGCGCTTAATGCATACAGAGAAAACCATTTACAGCAAACGCAACAAGATGTTGAACTGTTTTAAATCGCTACGCTTGCTCTCTGCCGCCTTGTTGGTGCTTTCAGCCATCTTGCTGGTGCCCACGGCATCGGCGGGTAAGATTGGCCTGCCTGACTTTTGCCAGGCCCTGGCGGGAAGTTGGCAGGGGGAGGCTTCGAGGCCCAAGGGGCTGGTGAAATCGGTGCGGGTACAGGGACTCTGTAGCGACGATAGACGCCAGCTGATGCTCTCTGTGAGCGAGCATGCCAGCCATCCACTCAGCGAGACCTGGTGGTTTCGTGAGGGCGATGGCGAGATCAAGCTTACCTACTTCAACGGCGTCGATGCCGACAAGTACCTCTACTTCACCCTCTATCGGCAAGAGACGGGGTTTTCCCTGCTGGGTAAGGGGCTGGTGCAGCAGCGCCCGGCGATGATACGGCTTAACTTCTCACCTCAGGGGAGCGGATGGTTATGGCTGCAGGAGGTGCAATACCTGGATCAGGACGATGACGATTATCGGGTCTATCGCGGTATCGCCCTCAACCCTGTCGGCGAGGCTCAGCAGGCGCCCTGATAGTCGAGCTGACGCCAGGCTTCGTAGCTGATGATGGCCACAGAGTTAGACAGGTTCAGGCTGCGGCTGCTGGCTGCCATAGGAATACGCAGGCGCTGGCTGGTGGGGATAGACTCTATGATCGCCATCGGCAGGCCGCGGGTCTCCGGGCCGAACAGCAAGACATCATCCTTCTCGAAGGTGATCTCACTGTGAGGGCGACTGCCCTTGGTGGTACAGGCCATGATGCGCTTGCCCGCCATGGCGCTCAGGAAACTCTCAAAATCCTTATGGCGGGTGACGCGAGTCAGATCGCTATAGTCCAGGCCCGCGCGGCGCAGCTTCTTCTCTTCAAGATCGAATCCCAATGGCTCGATAAGGTGCAGTTGGCAGCCGTTGTTGGCGCATAGGCGGATGATGTTGCCGGTGTTGGGGGCAATTTCTGGCTCATAGAGGGCGATATGAAACATCTTGGCTTACCTTTGAATTGATGAGCGGCGATTATACGGTAAATGTCGAGAGGGGAAAATGGGGGGGGGATGGCTAGAGGTAGCAGCCTCTGGCGCTGTCGTCATCGGTATATGAGCTTGAAGGTCGCACCTTCACTGTTATTGATTGCCTGCCTGGCGATGGGGGGCTGTTTGATTTTGTTGCATCTGACTGAGTTGATATTTGATGAGGTGTTGAAGGTTGCACCTTTTCGGCAACCTAGCGCCTGCCCGGCGAGGGATGTGCAGATACGCCTGTGAGACGCCGTGAATAAGTCCCTTTAGGCTCTGCCGAAACATCCCTGTTTCGGAAGCTCACTGGCGTATCTACACTGGGTATTCAACGTCTCTTCGATTTAACGGTGTTGAGTACGTTTTGAGAATCAAAAGCTGGCTTGTTTCTAACCTAAAGAGAGTTGGCGGTTAGCCAGTAAATCACAAATTCACCTATTGCCCTACATTTCTTCGTCTAAGTCCTGTTTGTAGCGATTCACCATAAGTAGTAGAAACTGGACAGGTATACAGTCGTATTTAAATGATGTGACTTTTGGATGATTTTAAGTCGAAATTCGTGCGCGTTTTCCCATTGCTTTACAAATAAATGTATTTAAAATTAGTTGCTTACGATTTTGGTTGAGTAGATAATAGGTTTGGAAAACGCGCATGCGCATTTTTCCAGATGGTGTATTTAGCAATATGCTGATAAGTTCATTACATACAGATACTTAACTGTGCGCGTTTTCACTGGTCTAATGAGATAAACGCGCATGCGCACTAATAAGCTGTTAGCTTTAGAAGCCTCGTGGAGGTTGAAGGTTCTTAATGATTGAAGAATTTAAGGTTGATTTACTTAAATTAAGCAGCCCGCAAATATATAGAAAGTATGTGCTTGGCGGGGATTGCTATTTACTGGATAACCACCAACTTTATGAGCTGCGGGAAGAAATCAGCGAGCAATTTGAAATCGAGTTTAATGATGTGATTTTGGTAGGCTCTGGAAAATTGGGATTTAGTATTAAGCCATCGAGGCGTTATCAGGCATTCAATGATGAATCTGATATAGACGTTGCTATTGTTTCAACTTCATTCTTTGAGAAGGTATGGCAAGAGGCTTACACATATAGAAAAAGTGGTGCCGATTGGCCATCAGCAGATAAGTTTTTTAGATATCTTTCAGAAGGTTGGATTCGGCCGGATAAGCTACCACCTAGTCGGCACTTCAACTTTACGTCTAATTGGTGGGATTTTTTCAACAGTTTAACAAGCAGCAACAAATTTGGCCCTTATAAAATTAGAGGCGGCCTATATCATTCACATTTTTTTCTGAAAGAATATCAGACAATCTGTATTGATCAGTGCATACAGGAGGCATCTTAATGGATACATCAGCTTCAAATAGGCGCCTCCGTGTGCTTTTAACAGCAATTGGCAACAACACTCTCATTCCTCAGCCGGACTTTCAACGCAGATTGGTGTGGACTAATAAAGATAAAGTGGAATTTATCAAGACGGTTTTAGAAGGTTATCCTTTTCCTGAAATTTACATTGCTGCTGGAAAGGTGGATCCAAAAACTGGGGAAGGCGCCGAGGTTCTTGTGGATGGCCAGCAGCGTATTACAACACTATATCAATACTTTAAGGCATCTCCGGATATAAGGCTGGGTGACAATATTCCAGCGTACTCACAACTTGAGGAAGAAAAGCAAATAGAGTTTCTTGAATACAAGGTTGTTGTCCGAGATATGGGAAATATGCCTCTCGATGATATTAAGGAAGTGTTTAAGCGGATAAATTCGACCAGCTACGGTCTGAATGCCATGGAATTACACAACTCAAGATTTGGAGGGGAGTTCAAACAGTTTGCTGAAGAGATATCAAAGACTGAGCTTTTTGAAAGGGGGAGACTATTCACTGCTAATGATATCAAAAGGATGAACGATGTTAAGTATTGCCTAGGGCTAATGATCACAGTCATGAGTACATATTTTAATCGTGACAAAGAACTTGAAGAGTATCTTGAAAAGTATAATGAAGAGTTTTCAGAAAAACACCGCTTGAATAAAGAAATGGGTGATGTGCTAAATTTTATAGACAGACTGAACTTTGATTCAAGCTCTAGAGCTTTTAAGAAAGCAGACTTCTATACACTGTTTGTTGAAATACATCGGGCGTTAATCAAGGATAAAATTGATATAGATGCAAGTGAACTACGAAAACTACTAGATTGCTTTTACAATAGGGTTGACGATATCGCTACAGGAAAAGGCAGTGATGATAAAGAGGCCCATGAATACTACAACTCTGCCTTGCAAGCCAGTAATGATAGAAGTAGTCGTATAACTAGAGGAAATGCTATATATAAGCTGGTTCTTCAAGCAAAAAGCTAACAAGTCAAAGCACGCGGACTTGGTAAAGCTGTCATCTTTTTTGTTCCAAAAAAGCCGCCAACTTCACCAAGCCGGTGTTTGAGGCGTTAGTTGCTTATGGAGTACAAATGGGTAATTGGAACAATAATGGTAGCTCTAAGAATAATCCAATGGCATTTGGAATTGGTATAGGAATAGCTATTGGCTCTGGAATTGGAGTTGCTCTTGGGAATTTAGCTCTAGGTATTGGAGTTGGAATTGCAATTGGTGCAGCCATAGGTTTGGAACAAAAGAAAAAACAAGAAAAAAGTGACGATGAGTAGGCTAGTAATCAGCAACTAACAAGCGCATGTAGCAACGGGACTGCAAACAGCTTGCTCGGTTCCGCTACGCTTCACATTTTAGCAAGCTATAATCAGCCCCTAATGCGGGCGTTATGTGTTTTAAGGAGTTTCAGTTGAGCGTAGGGAAACTATCAAAATATATTTTAGGTGGCGTAGTTTTCGTTGTAGCAAGTTACGCAACTTTTCTACTTTGGATCACTTGGCCCATATCAAGCCTAACAATTGGCCAAGCAGGGGTATTTGGAGATAGCTTTGGCATAGTTACTTCAATGTTTTCTGGATTAGCTTTTGCGGGGATGATTATCACTATCCTCTTGCAAAGAGAAGAACTCGGACTTCAACGAGAAGAATTAAGAGAAACAAGACTCGAAATAGCTGAACAGAAGAAAATTTTTAAAATCCAAAATTTTAATGAATCTTTTTATAGACTATTGGATTTTCATAAGCGAAATTTATCAGAACTATCTGTGTATTCTGACGAAAAGAGCGAAAGACTTAAAGGAATTGATGCGCTTAGCTTTTTACTAGGAAGATTGAAGAAAAGCTATTCTAGTTATGGTTTCCAAGGTTTCAAAGACACAACAGAAGACGAAAAGATTGAAATGTCATATGCACTATTTGTTGAAGTTCAAACAACTCTTGTGCGGCAATCTAGATACTTGGAAACAATAACAAGTATTTTCACACTGATTGATACTCAATTAGAAAAGCAGAGTGAGAAAGAGGTTTACTTGGACTTATTTGCCTCACAACTAACAGTGTATGAATTAAAGTATATTTTTTATCAATGCTTAGTTAGTACTCCAGAGGACTCATTGCGGGAATATGTTCATAACGCAAGTTTGTATTCTGACCGTGGACAGGATATAGGTGTGTCAAATACTCATCGGGATATTTATAAATTCATTCACAAGATAGAAATTCCGAGATCGAAGTCCAAATTTCATGTTCCTTTTGACAGGAAAAAGATTAGAAACATTAAAAAGAAAAATCGAATAAGAAAAGAAACACATAACAAAGCAAGTCAAAAGGATGCTGCATAGCAGCGCCTCTGCTTGCGGCGTTATGTAGAAATTTAACAATGGAAGTTTATGATGAATTTAAACGTAACTCTCTGGGGGCAAATCCTCTTCGTCGTGGCGCTAATCGTCATTTTTTTCACAGTAAGGTTTGCACAGGGTAAAGCGAGCAATGTTCCTTTGGTTGGCTTTTATGCACTTTTACTCAACTTGTTAATTCCGCCTGGTGGCTGGATTTATTGCGGCTATTGGTATTTTAAAAAGTCTTAACTGAGAGAGGTAAGATTCAGTGTAGGCTTTAGAACACGAGATATTTTCGCAACCTATACCGCTACGTAAATTTGATATTCGGCTGATTACTTTCCTGCACCAACTCGTTTTTTCCCAGATATTTTTGTTTTTGATTGTCTAGCGAGGATCAAAAGCAGTCATATCGAAGAGATGGAAAACCTTGTGTAGGTACGTCTGAGGCCTTCGGCAGCATGGATGCTGCCGCAGAGCGCCCATGGAAGGGTTTAAACAACATCCGTGTTTAACAGCCAGTTCGGCATCCATGCCTCTCGTTCGTATGCACGAAGCTTTGCTTCACTCACCGTGCCGCAGAAGTACCTGCACGAACGGCCTGCTGCAGGCAATTGATACACCACGAAGCCATGGTTCAAGAAAACCCTTCAAACAGCAAAGTAGTGTGATGCTTACATACTAAGACCTTAGCTGAAAGGCCATTCAGATCTCCTTGCGTTGCACCTGCTGCAGGCAATTGATACACCACGAAGCCATGGTTCAAGGAAACCCTTCAAACAGCAAAGTAGTGTGATGCTTACATACTAAGACCTTCGCTGAAAGGCCATTCGGATCTCCTTGCGTTGCACCAGCCGCAGGCAATTGATACCCCATGAAGCCATGGTTCAAGCTAACCCTTCAAACAGCAAAGTAGTCTGATGCACAGTTAATCAGTTAATCAGTCAATCAGTTGATAAGCCCCTAAACATCAAAGTCAGTTTGATGGATCTAGCCCTCTATATGCGAGTGTGTGTTTCTCGCTTTGTGTCTTAATCTAGCTTCATCGACAGACTGAAGTCTGAAACAAATCCATTTTTTACTATATGTCGGCTAAAGGTGCAGAAGGCGAAGCTGAATGAATCGTGCAGATGCCTTACCACTCGATATTTAGGTCGCTTCTAGTCAATATTCATAAATGAGGGTAAAACACGATGAAAAAGGTAATCGCAATAGCAATTTTGGCCGCGTTAAGCGCAAGCAATGTGATGGCTAACGAGTCGGTAAATGGAAGTTCATCTCAGGCAGATGTTTACCATACCCATGAATTTTTCCTGCAAAAAGGCAATCGAGTAAAACTTCAGTTTCCGATTGAGCAGTCAAAATTTGCTTGGCAGAATCTTAGCCGTTTTTACCCTACCGCGCAGATCGAACGAGATGGTTCCGTTTACCCGTTTCCATACGCGATAGATCAGAACATCGCCAAGATCAAAGCGACGGTACATGGTAAAACGCTGACGCTGGATCAACACTTAGACACATATCCAGTGGATGCCTTTCTGGTGACACAGAAAGGTAAGATAGTGTTCGAGCGCTACAATACCATGCGCAAAACGGATAAACATAACTGGTTCTCAAACTCTAAAATAACCGCAGGAGTTGAGATTGCTAAGCTTGTTCAAGAGGGCAAGATTAGTCCGCAAGATGCCGTGTCTAAGTATATTCCCGAGTTAAGAGGAACGGTCTGGGATACTGTGTCAGTGATCGATACTGCCAACATGGCGACAGGATTGAATGCCACCGAGCACGATGAGCCTGAGGCGGATTCGCGTGTTAATCCTGAGCAGCCTTGGTTTAAATGGGCCGTGTCTATCGGTGTATTTGAAGGTGAGGGTAAGCAGACTCCGCTGGAAGTCCTTGCAGAGATGCAGCGTCGGGCGCCGGGTGGCAAAACATTCGAATACAACTCGATCAACACCTTTGTGTTGGCGCGAATTGTCGAGAATGTACGTGGTTTGCCAATGAATGAGATCATCAGTCAGGATATCTGGCAGCACATGTCTGCAAACAACGATGCCTATACCGTGGTCTCGCCTCAAGGTGGCTATCCGCTGATGTTCTTCTCGATGAACTCGACCATTGAAGACATGACCAAATTTGGGATGATGTTTACCCCTTCTGGTTCTAAGCTTGGAGATCAGGCCATTAAGCCTGAGGTGGTTAAACTTATCCAAGAATCTGGCAACCCTGATTCATACGGTGGTGGATATGCTGGTAAGGTGATGGAAAACGCGTTCTACAAGGACACTAACCTAAAGAACGGTTATCAGTTCGACGCCATATTTGAAGATGGCGATCTGTTTAAAGCCGGTGTGGGTGGACAAGGTATTTACATCTCACCCGATAAAGACCTTGTGATCACCTTCTTTTCGACAGGTGATGGCAAAAACCAGGAAGAAACTTACGCTCGAGAAATTGCTAAATACTTAAGCGCAAAGTAGGGCGACAGACTGCTTTAGGGTAAGCGACTGAATCTTAATGTCTTAAACAGATTCGCCCAATAAGCATTACAAGAGAGTTACCGGTGAGATTTTAGGTGGTGAGTGCAACGCCTTTAATCGAAATGGGTAGCTCTCTTTTATTCTGAGCCCCCCTATTTTGAGCCGCCTATTTCGAGGCCCCTTTTTTTGAGCCTCCTGTTTTGAGCGCCTCAAATAAAGCCGGCAATCAATGTAATTATCTCTAGGGCATAACTTGAACCTAGAACCTAGAACCTAGAACCTAAAGCCTTGAGCCTAGGCCCTAAGATCCGCCGAGTGTTGCCCCGGCGGATCTTGGGCTTAGAAAGGTCGCAAGGTTAGAAGAAACCCAACGGATTGATGTCGTAGCTGACAAGCAGGTTCTTGGTGTTCTGATAATGGCTGAGCATCATCTTGTGGGTCTCGCGGCCGATGCCTGACTTCTTGTAGCCACCGAAGGCGGCGTGAGCCGGGTAGGCATGGTAGCAGTTGATCCACACGCGACCGGCCTGAATGCCGCGGCCCATACGCTGGGCGCGGTTCATGTCGCGGGTCCAGACGCCAGCGCCCAGGCCGTACTCTGTGTCGTTGGCAATCGCCAGCGCCTCGGCCTCATCCTTGAAGGTGGTGACAGAGATGACGGGGCCGAAGATCTCCTCCTGGAAGACGCGCATCTTGTTGTGGCCCTTGAGAATGGTGGGCTCGATATAGTAGCCGGTGCTCTGATCCCCCGAGAGCTGGCAGTTGCTACCGCCCATGAGCACCTGAGCGCCTTCGTTGCGGCCGATCTCCAGGTAGCTCATGATCTTATCGAACTGCTCCTGTGAGGCCTGGGCGCCCACCTGGGTGTCGGTATCCAGCGGGTTGCCCTGTTTGATGCTCTGGGCTCTGGCGATCACCTTCTCGATAAACTTGTCGTAGATAGACTCGGCGATCAACACACGTGACGGACAGGTGCAGACCTCACCCTGGTTGAAGAAGGCCAGCAGCATGCCTTCCACCGCCTTATCCAGATACTCATCTTCCTGGTCCATCACGTCGGCAAAGTAGATGTTGGGCGACTTGCCACCCAGCTCGACGGTGGAGGGAATCAAAGACTCGGCGGCGCATTTCAAGATGTGGTGGCCTATCTGGGTCGAGCCGGTGAAGGCCAGCTTGGCGATGCGCTTGCTGACCGCCAGCGCCTGACCCGCCTCGGTGCCGAAACCGTTGACGATATTAAGCACGCCGGCCGGCAGCAGATCCTGGATAAGTTCCACCATCACCAGAATCGATACCGGCGTCTGCTCGGCAGGCTTGAGCACGATGCAGTTACCGGCGGCCAGGGCCGGGGCGATCTTCCAGGCAGCCATCAGCAGCGGGAAGTTCCAGGGGATGATCTGGCCGACAACCCCCAGAGGCTCGGGGAAGTGGTAACTGACGGTATTGCTGTCGATATCGGCGGCGCTGCCCTCCTGGGCGCGGATGCAGCCGGCGAAGTAACGGAAGTGATCCACAAACAGCGGCAGATCCGCATTCAGGGTTTCGCGCACCGCCTTGCCGTTTTCCCAGGTCTCGGCCACGGCCAGAGACTCCAGGTTTTGCTCGACGCGATCGGCGATTCTGAGCAGCAGGTTAGCGCGCTCGGTCACCGAGGTCTTGCCCCAGGCTTCCTTGGCGGCGTGGGCGGCATCGAGCGCCAGCTCAATGTCGCGCTCGTCCGAGCGGGCGACCTGACAAAATACCTGACCATCCACCGGCGAGCGGTTATCGAAATATTCACCGCCCACAGGCGCGACCCACTCCCCCCCTATGAAGTTGTCGTAGCGGCTGTTGAAGGTAACTATGGCATCTGTACTGCCTGGCTTGCTGTAGATCATCTTGAGCTTCCTTGTATGGTTTTGTCTTGTTGAGAGACGCCATCTGCCGGGCGCCTTATTTTTATGTTGAAAAAACAACAGGTTTAAAATTTATATCCGTGCTCCAATTTAGTGTCACGCTGGTGTTCATCAGGGCACAGACTCAGGCTAGCTATCGTTAGGAGTAAGGCAAAGCCTAGGCCAAACTGGCAGGAGTTGTGATGTGTCGTGAGTAACAGTATGATGAAAAACTAATTTTTGATGTCCGAATGTGTGTGGTCCAGGAGGGAGTAGCACTGGCAGTAGGCATGCACTGTGACATAAGTGCGCACCTTAGGTGTGCCAAAATGGAACACTGTTATGACGATAGCTCCACAGACACAAGCTTGGTTGTCTGACTCATGGTCTCGTAGTCAGGGAGCAGGGTTGGACGAAGCCAAGTTACCGCAGGAATTACGACTCGACGCCCAGGCGCTCGCCGAGCGGCATCACACTAACAAGCAACTCATCAATCTCACCAAACAACATGCACTGCCCCTGTTTAATCAGATGATGGCCCACAGTCAGAGCCGCTTGATCCTGTCGGATCGCGATGGCTATGTACTTTGTCACTGGGGGGTAAGCCGATATTCGGACAAGCTGGCCAATGTCGCGCTGGATGTGGGCGTCAACTGGCGCGAGGAGCATAAGGGTACCAACGCCATAGGCACGGCCCTGACCGCCAGGCAGACTGTGTCTGTGATTGGCGAGCAGCACTTTATTCGCCATCACAGGTTTATGAGCTGCACCGCCAGCCCCATCTTCTCTCCCGAGGGCGAGCTACTTGGCGCCATCGACATTACCAGCGAACAGCAGCGTCATACCCAGCAGACACTGGTGCTCATCGCCAGCCTGGTGCAGCAGATAGAGACGGCGCTCTTGTGTCATCTGCCCGGCAGCCACTACCGCGTCGACCTTGCCGAGCAGCCATCGCTGATCGCCTCCGGCTGGCAGGGCATAGTGGTGGCCAATGTCGACGGTAAGATCTTAGGCTGTAACGCCATGGCCAAGCGCCTGCTGCATCGGCCGCGGGTGGGCGACGATATCCATCGGCACCTGGGGGCGAGTTGGAACAGTGGCGAGCACTTGTGCCAGGAGCAGCGACTGCATCTCAAGACCCAGCAGCTGGTAACGTCCAGCCCAAGTCAGCTGGTGAGCCAGCAGATAGGGGTGCGTTTTCGCGATGCCAAGCTAGAGCGTGCCTGGCAGCAGGCCAATAAGGTGGTGGGGCGCAATATTCCCTTGCTGATTTGCGGTGAGACCGGGGTGGGCAAGGAGCAGTTCGTGAAGAAACTCCATGGTCAGAGCGCCCGCGCCCACGGCGCGCTGGTGGCGGTTAACTGCGCCGCGCTGCCGGCCGAGCTGGTGGAGTCTGAGCTGTTTGGTTACCAGGCGGGTGCCTTTACCGGCGCCTCCCGTCAGGGATTCGAGGGCAAGATACGGCAGGCCGACGGCGGTTTTCTGTTTCTCGATGAGATAGGCGAGATGCCGCTGGCGACCCAAAGCCGACTGCTGCGGGTATTGCAGGAGTGCGAGGTGGTGCCCGTGGGCAGCAATCGTAGCTATAAGGTGGATATTCAGGTGGTGGCGGCCACCCATGCGGATCTGCGTGAGCAGGTGAGCCGGGGAGCCTTTAGGGAAGATCTCTACTATCGTCTCAATGGTCTGCAGGTCACCCTGCCGCCACTGCGTCAGCGCAGCGATATAGAGCGCATCATCCACAAGCTGCACAAACGTTATCGCCAGGCGCCACAGCAGCTATGCCCTCAGCTACTACAGCGTCTGTTGGCCCATGACTGGCCGGGCAATCTGCGAGAGCTGGATAACCTGATGCAGGTGGCCTGCCTGATGGCCGATGGCGAACCTGTGATGCAGTGGCAGCATCTGCCCGACACAGTGCAGGAGCAGCTCAAGGAGGCAAGAGCGCCCGAGGAGCAGATGCAGGATTGCGAGAGTGAGCTGAGTCTCATGGTCAATGCCAACATAGTCTCTAGCTATCACAGATTTGAAGGCAATGTGAGTCGCTGTGCCAAACACCTGGGGATCAGCCGTAATACACTTTATCGTAAACTCAAAGGCTTAGGGCTAAAACCGTGATCGGGTTATGCCCCCTGTGCATACCGATCATGCAAAATGTGCAGTGTATTCACGGCGACAGATCTACTAGTCTGTCGATTCACTTGTTTATAAGGAGTCCCCATGTTTAAGGCACTCGTATTGACCCAGCTAGATAAACAGACCCAAGCCGATGTAAAACTGCTGCCAGAGAGCGAACTGCCCGAGGGCGACGTGTTGGTGGAGGTGAGTTACTCCTCCCTTAACTATAAGGATGGCCTGGCGATCACCGGCCTGGGCAAGATCATTCGCGAGTTTCCCATGGTGCCCGGCATCGACTTTGCCGGTGTGGTGAGCGAGTCGGCCGATCCCCGCTTTCAAGCGGGCGATGAGGTGATTCTGACCGGCTGGGGCGTGGGCGAGAACCATTGGGGCGGTATGGCGCAGAAGGCGCGAGTGAAGGCCGACTGGCTGGTACCTATGCCCAAGGGCTGTGATGCTGCCAAGGCGATGATGATAGGCACGGCTGGCCTGACGGCCATGTTGTGTGTGCAGGCGCTGCAGCAGGCGGGCGTGACCCCAAAAGATGGCGACGTGCTGGTCACGGGGGCTAGCGGCGGTGTCGGTTCCGTGGCCGTGACTCTGCTGGCTCAGCTTGGTTATCGCGTGGTGGCCAGCACTGGCCGCGTCGAGGTAAACGGCGACTGGCTAACAGCCCTGGGGGCCAGCGAGGTGATCGATCGCAGCGAGCTTGAACAAGATAGTCGCCCGCTGGAGAAACAGCGCTGGGCGGGTGTGGTCGATACCGTTGGTAACAAGGTGTTGGCGACGGCATTGGCGCAGATGAAATACGGCGGCAGCGCCGCCATCTGTGGTCTGGCGGGTGGTTTTGCCCTGCCGACGACTGTGATGCCCTTTATCTTGCGCGGAGTTAACCTACTGGGTATCGACTCGGTTGCCTGCCCGATTGAGAAGCGGGTCAAGGCCTGGGAGCAGGTGCTGGAGCTCCTACCGGAGCAGTATTACCAGCAGGCTTGTCAGACTATCGGCCTGGGCAGCTTGGCGAGTATGCCAGCAATATCGTTAAAGGCAAGGTGACTGGTCGGGTGCTGGTGAAGGTGTAAATCTAATTCATAGATAAAAATTAAAGACAAAGAAGTGGCCTCATGGCCACTTTTTTTTGCCTGCTCATCGGCTAATGCTATCTCTAGCGTTAGGGGTGGCTCGCCGCGCCTAGGGCTACGCTTGCTGGGCAAGCATCGGCCTGATGAGGTCGGTGATCATGCCGCGCAGCCAGGCCTGGGCCTTGTCCAATTCGCAGCGCGAATGCCAAAACAGGCTGTAGTTGAGCGCCGCAATGTCGAAGGGGAGGGGTTTCACCCTGAGTCGGTGACGGGCGGCGGCCATCTCGGCGAGTCCCTCGGGTAGGGTGATGATGAGCGGATGAATCGCCAGCAGTGCCAGGGCGCTGTCGAGGTGGGCGGTGCGCAGGCACTCGTGCCGCGGTGGGTGCTGGGCAATGGCCGCATCCACAATAGCCTTGACCCCGTCGCTGATGGCGATGGTGGCGTGGGGATAGTGCAGATAATCCCTGAGGGTCATTGGGCGATCCGCCACAGGATGATCGCTGGAGACCAGGCAACTGACGCCGACACGTCCCAGGGGCGTGCTGGAAAGCGGTGACGCCTGACCCAGGGCGCGGCAGATCGCCATATCGACTCCTTGCACACTGAGCTGTTCGGTGAGTGTCTGGTGCTGCACCGGCAGGATATTGAGCCTTA
Organism: Shewanella sp. cp20; assembly: GCF_000832025.1. Taxonomy (NCBI): domain Bacteria; kingdom Pseudomonadati; phylum Pseudomonadota; class Gammaproteobacteria; order Alteromonadales; family Shewanellaceae; genus Shewanella; species Shewanella sp. cp20. The sequence continues at coordinate 164,523 of NZ_JPII01000009.1, forward strand.
TGTGCGGCGCCTGACGATAGATCTCCGGTAGGATGAAGGGCAGCAGACCCTGAATGGCAAAATCGGTGGCGGCCAGGGTGAAGGCCTGTCGACACTGGCTGGGCACGAAGGCACTGGGCGTCAGCAGGGTGAGCAGTTCACTGGTTGGCCCCTGCAACTTGCGATAGCAGTCCAGGGCATATTGGGTAGGCACCAGCTGCTGGCCCACCCGAGAAAACAGTGGATCGTCCAGCATCTGCCGCAGACGTCCCAGGATGCGGCTGGTGGCGGATTGGCTCAGGTGTAATCGTTTGGCGGCGCGGGTGACGCTGCGCTCCTCGACTAAGACTTGCAGGGCGATTAACAGGCTTAAATCCTGACGATAGATAGCTTCGAGTTCCATAGGTCGGCCAAGGTAGATCTGTATATGACCTAACTTACCAGTGTGGTGCCTATCTTGTCTGACTTTTTCGCTTACCCTTGCGCTAAGTCGCAACCTCTTCAGGGGGTTATGGCTCCATATGTCATGGTTTGGAACGACTTCCAAAATACCCATAAAGTAGTATTTTTGAGCAAATTTGAAGCTAGCTATAAGTTTAGTAATGTTAACGAGTTGTTTTGAAACCAACTGTTGATTAACTCCCGTTTTGGAACCTGTTCCAGTCCTAAGATGGCGCTGTCGAATAAAACAAAAAGGGTGATAACAGATGAGCAACGTAGATCTGCTAGGACGCCGTAATTTCATTAAAGGTATGGGTGCCGCTGCGGGTATCGCAATGGCCGCACCTGCAATGGCAGTTTCCGAGAAAGCTGACGGTGTGAAATGGGACAAAGAAGTCGAAGTATTGATTATCGGTTCAGGTTTTGCCGGCTTAGCGGCGGCGATTGAAGCGACGCGCAACGGCGCGAAAGATGTGCACATCTTCGAGAAGATGGCCTACTTCGGTGGTAACTCTGCCATTAACGGTGGTCTGTTTGCGGCGCCTGGTACGCCGATGCAGAAGAAAGAAGGCGTTAAAGATTCGGTCGATCGTATGGTAGCGGATCAGCTTAAGTCTGGCCGTGGTATTGCCGACGAAGCCCTGCTGCGCCATGTGGCATCTCACGCGGTCGAGGCCCTGCAGATGACTATGGATGCCGGTGCCGAGTTCCATCCTTACCTGCAGCAGCTTGGTGGCCACTCGGTGGCACGTACCTATCAAACCACGGTGAGCTGTGGCGCCGGTATCACACAGCCGCTCTATAAAGAATGTAAGAAGCTGGGTGTTCACACGCACAACCGCTCAAAGTTCGAAGGCTTCCTGGTGGGTGAAAAGGGCGAAGTGGTAGGCGTTAAAATGCGTCAAAACTATCACTTCGGCGAAGACCAGCCTGGTGAGGTGCTAAAGATCCGTGCCAAGCGCGGTGTGATCATGGCCACAGGCGGCTTCGCGCAAAACGTCGATCTGCGTATGGCGCAGGATCCGACCCTGACCTCAGAGGTGGGTTGTACCAATGCCCCGGGCGCAACCGGTGAAGGCATGTATGAGATGTTCCGCCTGGGCGCGATCCCGGTTCACCTTGCACACATTCAATCTGGCCCATGGGCGTCGCCTGACGAAGGTGGATTTGGTTATGTGTCTAACTACTCTATCTACAACTTCCCGCATTCAATGGCCATTAACCGCCTGACGGGTAAGCGTTTCATGAACGAAATCGCCGACCGTAAGACCCGTGCCGATGCCGAGCTGGCGTGTCGCGACGAGAAGGGCAATCCGCTGCCGCCAATTTTGATCACCAGCTACAAGGATTCTAAGAAGCATCCAAACACCAAGAAGGTGATCAAGTACAACGTAGGCTGGAAGTTCGACACCATCGAAGAACTGGCGAAGCACTTCGAGGTACCTCTGAAGCCGCTGAAAGCGCAGATCGAAGAGTACAACAGCTACGTCAAGAGCGGCGAAGATAAGCAGTTCGGTAAGAACATGACTAAGGCCAAGGATAAGTATATCGAGGCGCCATTTACCGTGGTACGTCTATGGCCGAAAGTGCACTACTGTCAGGGCGGTGTACAGGTGAATACCAAGGCTGAGGTGAAAGACAGCTTTACAGGTCAGCCAATTAAAGGCTTGTATGCGGCCGGTGAAGTCTGTGGTGGTATCCACGGCGTTAGCCGCCTGGGTAGCTGCTCAATTCCTGAGTGTATGGTAATGGGTATGACGGCTGCACGCAGCGTCATGAAAGCCTAAGTCGACCGGTAATTAAGAGGAATCAATAATGAAAAAGTTAAATATTGTACTCGCGCTGGTCTTAGGTGGCTTAGTGAGTCTGTCTGCTCAAGCGATCGATCAACGCCCTTGGCACAAAGAGGTGATCGGCAAAGATTGTAAGACATGTCATGACAATGGCATCAAGCAATTCCCGTCGGATCAGGCCTGTCTACAGTGTCACGATGTCGATGATTTAGCCGAGCAAACCGCCCGTAGCGAAGAAGATAAGTGGCAGAACCCACATAACAACCTGCACTATGGTAAAGACTTGCCTTGTCAGGAATGTCACGGCGAGCACAAGGCGAAGAAACCTCTATGCAGCAACTGTCATACCTTCAAGTTTGACAAGCATAAAGAGTAATACTCCCTGAGTGCGAGACCCATGAAGTCATGGGTCTCATCCCATCTTAGCTCCACCTTCCGATAGGGAGGGATCACAAGTTATGGCTCCTCCTTGGCTTGTGAAACACTTCTAGCGACAGAGACAGTTTTATTATCCCTGCAAGGTTCTCAGCTGTTAATGGTTTCGTTTATATGCTCCTTGGTTGACATGGCCAAGGGGCTTTTTTTATCGCCATTTGAATCGTCAATTTCCTTTATAAACATAGTGTTGCATTTATGTGAGCCCGGTCGGTATTTCTGCGGCGAAATTGTTGCAAATAGGTGCTGCTCAGCTTTTTGGAATGGATTCCAAGCATATTATGCCGCTCAGTAAGTGGTGAAAAAAATAATATGTGAATAAGGATGAGATGAATGAAAAAGACCATTATTGCGTTGTCATTGTTGTCGGCTAATGGCGCGATGGCGGCGAGCCTTCCCGACTTTCTTGATCAGCAGGATATCGACAATGCCGAGTTCAAATGCCTGGGTGAACCGGTCAAGCACACTAAGGCGGATCAGAAGTATGTCGACATGCTGTGGGATGAGACGCTGACCTACCTCAAGGCCTATGCCATCGCCTTAACTAATGGTGAGAACAGCCACTGTCTGAACTCAGACGAGGCCATGGTCGACTCGACCCAGGGCGGTCAGAAGATCTGCATCATGGATCGCCGTGACATGAAGCTGATGGTGAAGAACATCTATCAGGTGATCAATAACCCTGACAAGGCCAAGCAGTGTTTCGGCGCCCGTCAGGAGGTGAACTGGATCTATAACCCAGGCGGTGAGCTCACTAAAAATTCACCCGTGGCGCAACATTTCAAGCGCACCAGCTTCGATGAGTTCTTTAAGACCAAGGTGACCAACAAAGAGGTGCAGAAGCTAGGTAAAACCTTCACCAAAAACTTCGCCAAGATGGTGACTGGCGATGAGGTGAAGATGCCTTCGGCCTTCCCTTATGACATCAGCGCCAACGCCTTGCCAAACCTGTGGGCGGCGGCGGGCTGGTTCCCTATGTACGCCGAAGAGAGTAAGCGTAACGATAAGAACTTTAACAACATTCGCGGCGGTTACGCCTATGCCGAGATCTTCGGCCACTGGGGGCTGCTACGTATCGATGAGATCAATGGTGAGAAGGTGGGCGCCGAGGTGGGGATGACGGTGCAGTCGGTCGATACCCTTTACCCCTATCATAATCACGCCATCTCTGAGATCTACTACAACATGCGCGTGCCGGCATGTACCAATCAGTTCAAGAGCTTTGCCGTGCGCGCCGACTCGCCGCTGCTTAAGACGGTGAAGCAGGACGATAAGATGCGCCGGGTGCAGTTCGATGCCGGGCAGCACAATGGCCACACCCAATGGCTTGCCGGCAGCTATCAGCAAGATCCGCTGATGTACTTCCACCAAAACACCATACATGCCTTCGATGTCGACGGCAGCTGCGAGGCCAAGCCTGAAGAGCGGGCCATCGTCTCCGTCTGGGCAAGAAGTAACGCCCACGATAAGCGTAATGACTATGGCACCACCTTGCTGTGTGAATCGGCGAAAAACCCTGGTACGCCAGCCAATAAAGACGAGGTAATTCAGTGCGATCTAACCCATCTCAAGTGGTAACGATAGCTTAAATACAGCGCAGTAAAACCTAGTACAGCTTAAGTAAGGCCAAGCATATGGCCAGGCTCGCCGTGCGCCGTTGTTGCACGGCAATTAACAATAAAGGGTGAAATGATGAAGAAGTTTAATGTATCTCTCGTGGCGGCGCTGCTGCCCCTGGCCTTGGCGGGAGTGGCCCAGGCGCAAGAACAAGAAGACGGTATCGATGTGTCGGGCACAGTGAGGGTGAACTACGCCTATAAAGATTACAGTGAGAGCTCGAAAGACAAGGGGGGCGACTTTGCCTTCGACATGGCGGCGATCAAGTTTAACGGCAAACTCGGTGAATGGGGCTTAGCGAGCGAATATCGTTTCTTCGATGGTTGGCAGGCGCTGCGTTACGGTTATGGTTTTTATGACCTTAATCCCGAGTGGCAGATCCAGTTTGGTGTGAACCAGGTGCCCTTCGGCAATCCAGGCTTCATTTCTAATAGCTTCTGGTTTGGCGTGCCTTATTACCTGGGTTTCGAGGATGACTACGATCTGGGTGTTAAAGGGGTATATTCCAGCGGTGCCTGGGGCACAGAGATGGCCTTCTACAAGAATGCCGAATACGGCGCCGGCCGCGCCGATCGCTACTCAACCGATCTTTACAGTGGTGTGGTTAATGGTACCGAATACAACAACGAAGAGACTAACCAGCTAAACCTTCGTCAAACCTATGAAATGAGCTACGAAGGCGGCAGGACCTTGTTTGGCGCCTCTGTCGAATTCGGCCAGATCTACAACAATAAGACGGGCAACAATGGCGACCGTTATGCCGTAGCGCTGCACATGGATAGCAGCTACCAAGGTTGGAACCTACAGTTGCAGGCGATGCAATATGAATATGACGCCGCCGATGCCGTAGATAGCAATAAGATCGCCGTGGCGGCCTACAATTGGCAATATGAGATTGCGGCTAAGGCTCAGGCCTATAGCGTTAACCTTGCCAAGACGATAGCGACCGATTGGGGTAGCCTGAAGTTCTATAATGATTTCGGCATGGTGACTCCAGATGTGGCCGATGACGGCTACGACACCAGCTACCAGAACGTTACAGGTTGTGCAATTTCAGCTGGTCCAACTTATACCATGATCGATTTCATTGTAGGTAAAAATATGTATGCCTCGACCCGTGACAACGGCCATGTTGGTCTGCCAGAAGTGGGTGACAGTTGGGACAAGCGTATCAACATCAACTTTGGTTACTACTTCTAAGGGTTAACGCAACAGCGCTTAGAAGCGTGAAGCGATAGTCAGCATCTCTGTCATTAAAAATGCCAACCTTAGGGTTGGCATTTTTTCTAGCAATAAAAGTATCTGATTTTAATCAATTAAGCTCTAATCGGCAGTCAGAGTCACAGCTTGGAATGGGTTCCGTCGATAAAGTAGGCGTCAGTTAATTTGCCCTAATGACGAGCTTAGCCCTGCAATGAAAACCATCGGTTTCAAGAAAACCATCACCCTGTCGGTGATCATCTTAGTGTCTTTGTGTTTGGCACTGTCTAACCTGTTCTCTTATCTCAGTTTAAAGGCCAACACCGTCGAACAGGTGAACAGTGAGCTGCAAACCATGGCACGCTTCGAGGCAGAAGGGATACAGAATTGGTTTATGAGCAAGGCCAATAGTATTGATGCGCTAGCGGCGCAATACAGGCGCGGTCAACTCAATGGTGACTATGTGATGCTGGCTAGGCTGGTCAAAGAGAATAGCCTTTTATACTCGGTCTTTTGGGGGTTTGAAGATGGCAGCTCCTACGCCAGCGTAGTCGACGATGCGATTTGGCACAATGGCATCGCCGATTCCAGTCAATATGATCCTCGCCCTCGGGGCTGGTATCAGTTGGCCAGAAACAGTGACAGGGCGGTATTGACCGATATTTATGTCGACATGGTTACCGGGAACCCGGTGATCTCCATAGTCACGGATGTGGGAGATGGTGTGCTGTCGGGTGACATTGGCCTGGAGATCTTAGAGGACACAGTCAGTAGCATCGATTTTCCAGGTGCATCGGCAGCCATCATAGATGAAGCGGGCAAGGTGCTGGCCTCCAATATGGCAGAATTACAGGCGGGTAAACTGATGAGCCAGCAAGGCTGGGGGCTGTTGGAACAAGAGATGGTGACGCGGGAGGAATTCGCGTCAGCGTATCAGGGGGCAGGCAGAGACTTGCTGCTCTACAGTCATGTCATTCCGCTATTACAGGGAAAGAAAAAGTGGTTTCTTGTGCTTAATATCGATCAAGATATCGCTTATGCCAAGGTCGATGAGGCGCTAGAGGCGGCCTTGATCAATTCCGGCATCATGTTATTGGTCAGTAGCATATTGGTGCTACTTATTTTGAACTGGCTGTATCGTCCAATCCTTCAACTTAAGCAAGTGGTCACAGGTCTGTCACAAGGGCAAGCCGATCTCACCATGAGACTACCAGTAAATAGCCGTGATGATCTCGGTGATATTGCCGCCGGCGTTAACCGTTTTATTGCGCATCTTGAGGGGATCGTGAAGGAGCTGTATGCCGACTCGCAGGATATAGGGCGGAGTATTGTCGCGCTGCAGGGACAGATGGACGGTAATAGCCAAGTGCTGAGCAAGCATGTGCAAGAGACAGAGCAGATAGTGGCCGCCGTCGAGGAGATGAGCGCTACGGCAAACGATGTGGCTGGCAATACCTCGCAGGGTTCACAGGTGGCGACCTTGGCAAGTTCGCAGATCAATGACACCAAACAGATAGTGGCTAATACTCGTGAGACGGTTAAGCGATTGATAGAAGATGTCGAGGCGACCGAGAGTAGCATCAGTAATATTGCCCATGACGCAGCAACGATCACTAAGGTGCTACAGGTGATTGGCGACATCGCCGATCAGACTAACCTATTGGCGTTAAATGCCGCCATAGAGGCCGCAAGGGCTGGTGAACAGGGGCGCGGATTTGCTGTGGTTGCCGATGAGGTGAGGGCATTGGCGGCCAGAACTCAATCGAGCACCGCCGAGATAGAATCAACATTGAGTCAGCTGCTCAAGGGGATCGATGCGACGGTCATTACCATGGTGCAAACTAAGGAAACCTGCGAGAAAACCAATCACTGGACCAACAATGTGACAACCAATCTCGATGAGGTGATTCAGTCGGTGGAGACGGTGAGCGATCTTAATACTCAAATTGCCACCGCAGCTGAAGAGCAAAGCATGGTGTCGGCGGAGGTGAGTCGCAATATGGCCGAGATACGTGACATGGTAGTGGTGTTAGAAGATAGCGGTTCGGCGAGTCGTGATGAGACGCTTAAATTGTCAGCCTCGAATCAGAAGCTGCTGGCAGTAGTGGATAAATTTACCTTAGGTTAACTCGCGTATAGCAGCTGTGCCGACTGGCACAGCCGTGATTGTGCGCCGCGACTTAGCCAGGATAACTCTCGGCTAGGTTGTTGACGTTGGCCTTGATCAGGGTGATCAGCTGCAGTGTGGCGTCGGTCTGGGTATCGGGATTGAGATAGAGGGACTCGTTAAACACTGGCAGTACGGGTAGCTGGTGTTCAACTGGATCCAAAATCTGCATCCTGTCGTTGACCCTGAACTCGGCGATGGGGGCTATGGTGAGATCGTTCTCCACTGCCATGCACAGTGCCTGCGGTGATGGGGTTGAGAGCAACACGTTGATCGGCCTCATGGTGAGCTGGTGGTTGGCAAACACCTGAGCCCGTATCGGACAGTTTTCCGGGTAGAGCGCCATGGGAATGGTTTCGCGTTTGTGGGCGTTACCCTCTTTAGCTGCAACCCAATGAAACTTGCGTTCAAACAGCAATTCACCGTTGGCCGGTGGCTGCCAGTGGGTCGCGACGATAAGGTCGAACTCTCCCTGCTGCAGTCGTTTATACAGGTTGCCGCTGACATCTGTGTCGATCACCAGCTCGATACAGGTAAATTCGCGAATAAACTCCAGCAGGCAGCTGTTCAGATAACGCTTGATATAGTCGGTCGGCACGCCTAGGCGGATGATTTCGCGGTTCTGACACTCCTTGAGGTCATCCAGCGCCTGCGAGTTGAGCTGCAACATCTTGTAGGCGTAGTTCAGCAGGGTCTCACCGGACTCGGTGAGTGTGACGCCCTTGTTGTCTCTGATCAACAGCTCCTGCCCCACGCTCTCCTCGAGCTTCTTGATTTGCAGGCTGAGGGCCGACTGGGTGCGACAGATCTTGTCGGCGGCTTTCGACAGGTTGCCCGATTCCGCGACGGCGATGAAGCTCTCTAGCAATTCGATCTTTAACATGGGCTATTGGCTTTGTTCATAGTGGTATCAGTATTACTCAATATCCCTGGTTAGAGAACACTGTTATCGTTTGATTGTGAAGTTGCAATTAAGATGTTTCGTAAAGTGTGATGAGGTCGATATGAGTAGCTGGGAGCAAAGAACAGATTATCTTGTTGAGGTGGCGCAGCGCTGCCTTAGGGGGCATCAGAGTTTCGATCTGTGCCGTTCTCATCTCGTTGCGGCCAGCCAGATCTCCAAGGGAACTATCTATAATCATTTCACCACAGAGGCAGACTTGGTGGTGGCGGTTGCCTGTGCCCAATACCAAGGTTGGCTCAATGCGGCCGAGAGTGAACAGCAAGGCGATACCGATCCCTTTGAATGCTATCTGTTCCATCACTGTCAGCGTTTGTATGATGTTTTGGCGCAGAAGCGCTTCGTGATAGAGCGCATGATGCCCAATCAAGAGTTATTGCAGCAGGCCTCAGAGGTGTATCGCGATAGATTTAATGATCTATTTGCACAATATTGTCAGTGGAATCAGGGCATGATCTCAGCCGTTGGCGATCGTCCTGGCTTTGATCGCTACGAACTGCTTAAAAATTATATTCGCGGCACCATGATCAATAGCGATGATGGCCTTAAGTGCTGTGACGACGTGCAAACCTACTATCAATTTAGTTATGCGATGGCCCAGCTGATGGGACACTCAGACAGACGCATTCCCACTAAGCAAACCTTTTCAGTCTGGCTGGCGCAGAGAGAGCCGCAGCAAACTAACGCGGCAGCCTGATAATCACTTCGAGTCCGTGAGGGGCGGCGTTGTGGGCCACTATCTGCCCCTGGTGGGCCTGTATGGCCGCCTTGGCGATCGCCAGCCCTAGCCCCCAGCCGCCGGATTCCCTCTCTCGCGCCGATTGCGGGCGATAGAAGGGCTCGAAGATCGCCTGCAGATCCGCCTCATTCTCTATGCCTGGACCATCATCCCTGATGCTGAGGATCACCCGCTCGGGCTCGGCGTAGGCACGTATGCTGACTTCCCGCTCGGCGTAGCGGATGGCGTTACGCAGCAGGTTCTCCACCGCCCTGGCGAGAGGGCGGGGATTGAGCATCAGCATCAGGCTGTCGTCTATGTCGATCAGCAGAGATTTCTGTTGCTGCTCCGCCTCGAACTCGGCGTCGTCTAAAACCTGTCCCAGGGTCTCGGCCAATGACAACTTATGCTTGTGCTCGTGAACATCCAGCTTCACCCGCGACAGCTCCAGCAGCTCGGCGATCATCGCCTCGAGTTGCTCCGCCTCATAGCCGATACGCTCTATCTCGGTCGAGGTCTGGCCCTTCTTGCGAGTGAGGGCGAGGGCTAGCTGCAGCCGGGTCAGCGGCGTCCTGAGTTCGTGGGAGATATCGCTGATCAGGCGCTGCTGACTGTTGACCATGGACTCGATGGCATCGGCCATGGCGTTGAAGGATTGAGCCAACTGGCCAATCTCATCTTTACGCGCCGTGGTGCTGGCATCGGCCCTGTGGCTGAGATCGCCGCTGGCGACTGCCTCGGCGCTCTGTTTAAGGGCGCGCAGGGGTTTACCCAGGTGCCAGGCCAGCAGGCCACACAGCAGGCCCGAGAGCAAGATCGCCAGGGTCAGGGTGAGAGCGATGTTTTCGGCGAAGAAGAAGAACCAGGGCCTGGGGTGCATCTCGGCGAGACGACCATAGAGGGTGTAGCGTTTACCCTTGATCTCGAAAGGTTCGGGGCCAAACAGCAGCTCGCTCTTAAACTGGTGGCTGATGGGGTGTCCCGCCTCGTCGGCCATCAGCATGAAGCGCCGTATGCCCCTTGAGACCCGCTGATTGTTGATCAGTTGGCCCTGTTCGTCCGCCACATAGAAGCGCACCGGCTTGTTGCCCATCTCCTTGAGTCTGTGCCAGCGCTTGTCGCGCTTGGTGGTCAGCAGTTCGGGGTGTTCCTGTAGGTGTTCAACGACTCGTTCGAGCAGCCCCTGCAGGTCGGGCGGAATAGGGGCCTGATCGTGATTCTGCTGCAGAAGCGGCAGCAGGCCGACGATGGCGATGATCAGGCTGCTACAGAGCCAGAAACTCAGCAGCAGCTTGATGAAGATGCGATTGGGAAGACTGCTAATTTTCATCAGGTTAGCCAGATATAGCCCTTGCCTCTCAGGGTCTTGACCCTGGGGCGTCCGTCGGTGCGTTCCGGCAGCTTCTTACGTAAATTAGACAGGTGCATATCCAGGCTGCGATCGAAGGGCATTAGCTTCTTGCCCAGCACATTTTCGCTGAGGTTGTCTTTGCTTAGCACCTCGCCGCTGTGCTGGATCATATGGTAGAGCAGGCTGAATTCGGTGCCCGTGAGGATCAGCAGTTGATCCTGGCAGACCACTTCCTGACGACTGGGATCCAGCTTGATGTCGGCAAACTCCAGTATGCCGGGCTGCTGTTCATCGACTTGATGGCCGGTGCGACGAATGATCGCCTTGATACGCGCCACCAGTTCCCTGTCGTTGAAGGGCTTGGGCAGGTAGTCGTCGGCGCCGATTTCGAGGCCCACGACCCTGTCTATCTCGTCGCCGCGGGCGGTGAGCATGAGCACCGGCGTCTGCTTCTTGGCCCGCAGCGCCTTGAGTACCTCGAAGCCGTTGAGCTTGGGCAACATGACATCGAGCAGGATGAGATCGAACTGCTGCTCCAGCGCCAGAGCGAGTCCGGCTGCGCCATCGTGAGCCAGGGTTAGATTAAACCCTTCAAGTTCAAGCAGTTGCGCTAGCAGTTCCGCTAGCCCTAGATCGTCATCGATTAACAGAATTTGGCTCATGGTACGTCTCTCTACACCTATAACAGCTTGAGTATACCCTTTTAGATGTCAATTGCAGTCTAAGAATGTAAGTCTAGGTAAAGGCGTGATGGACAGCAGATTCTCACTCTTTGGGCAAACTTTACAGAGGTTTACCTTAGGAAAACCCTGCATTACATAGGGGGGCGTACACTGTTAGTGTCGAAGCTCTTCCCAGAGCGAACTAACTATCCGCAATAAGCGTAAGAGGCAGATTATGAATAAGATGACCCTAAAATCAGGATTATTGGCGTTAATGACCAGTGCGGCCCTGTTAGCACCGGCTGTGTATGCGGCGGGCCCGGATGATGGCGGTTGTCGTCATGAGATGCGTGGCGAGCACAGAGGCCATCACGGCGATATGCATAAGATGTTTCGCGGCCTGGATCTCACCGACGCCCAGCGTAGCCAGATGAAGGAGATGATGCAGTCTCACCGCGAGGCGATGCAGGCCAAGCGTCCTTCAAACGAGGTGCGCGCCGCGCACAAGCAGCAGATGCTGGATATGATCACCTCAGACAGCTTCAACGAGGCCGATCTTAAGTCCATGATGGCGCAGCGCAGCGAGCTCAGGGCCCAGGCCGCAGTAGAGCGCATGAAGATGCAACGCGAGATCTATCAAATGCTTACCCCAGAGCAGCAGGCGAAATTTAAAGAGAATTTCGCCAAGCGCGGTGGACGTAAAGGTGATCGCCGATAGGGCATAACTAAGTTACAATGGGTCATATTCTTCCCCTGCTAATTATTAGCTGTAATATGACCCTATGACCGACACTTCCCAATACGATTTTTGGGTAAAGCTGGCCAGCCGCGCCGCCGTGGCGACCGCGCTTACCCTGATAGTGATCAAACTGGCGGCCTGGTTCTATTCAGGCTCCGCCAGTATGCTGGCATCCCTCACCGACTCCTTCGCCGACGCCCTGGCATCCATAGTCAACTTCATCGCCATTCGCTATGCCATAGTGCCCGCGGATCAAGACCATAGATACGGTCATGGTAAGGCCGAGCCCCTGGCGGCCCTGGCGCAGTCGGCCTTTATTCTGGGCTCGGCGCTGCTGCTGTTATTGCATGGCGGTGACAGGTTGATCAACCCAACCCCGGTCAATCACGCCATGGTGGGAGTGGTGGTGTCGGCGATTGCCATAGTGTTGACCCTGGCGTTGGTCTTGCTGCAAAGACGCGCCCTGGAGAAGACGGCAAGCACTGTGGTGGAGGCCGATGCGCTGCACTATAAGTCGGATCTGTTTCTTAACAGCGCCGTGCTGCTGGCACTTGTCCTGTCGCAGATTGGCTGGTGGTGGGCCGACGGCCTGTTCGCCATCTTGATTGCCCTGTTTATCGGCCAGCAGGCCGTGGACTTAGGCTATCGCTCGGCGCAGTCGCTGCTGGACCGGGAGTTGGATGCCGATACCAAGCTCAAGATCGTCCAAGCGATAGAGAAAGATCCCCGCATCAATGGCTTTCACGATCTGCGTACTCGTACCTCGGGCAAGACCACCTTCGTGCAGTGTCATCTGGAGTTGGATGGCAGGCTACCACTGGTGGAGGCTCACGCCATCGCCGATGCCGCCGAGGCGAGGGTGAGGAGGCTGTTCGAGCATGTGGAAGTGCTGATCCACCAAGATCCCATCTAGTCGATATCCGGCGGTGAGGCCAGACTTCGCCGCCGAAAATTCTACACAACCCCGTCTTTAGGGGAATTATTTCCCTGCCAATTCAAAGGCTATTCTTCTAGTATTAATTCCTCAACAGAGGAATTTTTATGGCAGAAGCTAAGAGTCGTGTCGGCCGTCCCAGTGGCGACACTCAAAATCGCGATAAGCTGATCCTGGCGGCGAGAAATCTGTTTATCGAACGCCCCTATGCCCAGGTATCGATTCGGGAGATCGCCAGCTTGGCCGGTACAGATCCGGGCTTGATCCGCTATTACTTCGGCTCCAAGGAGCGCCTGTTCTCTGCCATGATCCACGAGACGGCGATGCCCGTGATGGCCCAGCTCCACAAGGCGAGGAGAGAGGTGCGCCAGGAGAGTCCGGCGGACTTGCTGCAGACCTACTACAGCGTCATGAGCAAGCATCCGCACTTTCCCCGCCTGATGCTACGCCTCGCCGGGCTGGATCAGAGCCTGCCGGAAAATGCCGAGGTGACCAAGGCCTTCTATGAGGTGGTTAACTTCGAGAATATCGCCATATTTCAACGATTAAAGGAGAAGGGCATGTTGAAGGACGATGTGGATGCACAGTGTGCCCAGCTGAGTTTTTTCGCCATGATGGTGTTTCCCTTTATCGTGCCCGAAAACCTACTGCAAAGAGTCGGTATTGAGATCACGCCGACGTTTTTACAGCGGCTTGCCGAGCAAAATACCCGTCTGTTGCAGCGTGGCCTGATGGAAGTGAAGGATGAGAGTGATGAATAACAAGAAACGCTATCTATTGGTCGGTGTGGGCGTGGGTGTGCTGGCCATCTTGCTTGCGGTACTGCTGAAACCCTCACCTTCACTAGTCGCGGGCTATGATAAGGCCAGGGCGGTTGAGGTGACGCCCTTAACCCAGCAGGCGATCGCCCCCAGGGTGACAGGCTTTGGCCGGGTCGAGCCCAAGCATGTGTGGCAGGCGGTGGCCGAGGTGGGTGGCAAGGTGTTATATCGTCATCCCCAGCTGGAAACCGGGCGCATGCTACCAAAGGGCACGCTGGTGCTTGAGATCGATCCCCTGGAGTACCAACTCAAGGTCGCCCAGGCCCAGGCCAGCATGCACGCCACCCAGGCGCAGCTGACCCGCCTGGATCAGCAGGAGAAAAACCTCAACACCAGCCTGAAGATAGAGCAGCAGAAGCTGGTGCTTGCCGAACAGGAGTATCAGCGCAAGCTGACCCTGAAGAAGCGCAATCTGGTGTCGAGTTCTGAGCTGGAAAACCAGAAGCAGTCGCTGCTGGCCCAGACCAAGCTGGTGGAAGATCTGCAGAGCTCACTCAAGCTGCTTCCGGACGATCGCAAGGTGAGTGAGGCGCAGCTGAGTGTCGATATGGCGCAGCTACAAGACGCCGAACGTCGCCTGAATCAGACCAAGGTGGTGCTGCCTTTCGATGCGCGGGTGTCGGACATCAACATTGAGCAAGATCAGGTGGTGGCCGCCGGCGCCGTGATGCTGGTAGCCCACAGGCTGGGCACCGCCGAGATCAAGGCGGAGTTATCCTTGCAGGACATGCGCGCCCTGGTCAGCAGCCTGGTGCAGGCATCACAGCCCAGGAGCATGCCCTCTATCGATGAGTTTGGCCTACAGGCCGAGGTCAGTTTTCAGGCCGGTAATCATAGCTTTAGCTGGCCAGCCAAGGTGACCCGGGTCGCCGAGACGGTCAATCCTAATCAGGCCACCATAGGCGTCTATCTGGAGGTGGAGCAGGACTTTAATCAGATGGATCTCCTGCTGCGTCCGCCGCTGACCAAGGGGATGTTTGTCAGCGCGGTGATCAGCGGTAAACCCAAGCCACACTTAGTGATCCCCGAGCGGGCGCTGCGAGGCGATCATATCTATCTGATGGACGCCGAGCACAAGCTGGTGATCAAGCCGGTCGAGGTGCTGTTCCGTCACCAGCAGCTGGTGGCCATCAGCGGAGATATGAAGGCGGGCGATACCTTAGTGCTCAACGACCTGATCCCGGCCATTCCCGGCATGTCTCTTAAGCCCGTCACCGCTAAGGGAGGGGCGCCGCTGTGATCGCTTACATCACCCGACATCCCACCCTGGCTAACCTGCTGATGTTGGCCTTCCTGCTGCTGGGTGTCGTCAACATGGGCAGCATCAAGCGCGAGACCTTTCCTGAGTTTGCCCCGCCCTATGTGATGGCCACCGTGGTCTATCCTGGCGCCTCGCCGGTCGAGGTGGAGGAGAGCATCTGCCTGCGGATGGAGGACGCCGTCGATGGTTTGGCCAATATCGAAGAGGTCAAGTGTGACGCCCAGGAGGGGGTCGCCTCCATGCGCCTCAAGCTGGAACCTAAGGCCGATCTGGGACGTATGTTGGTGGATGTGCAGACCCAGATCAACGCGATTAACAACTTTCCGGCGCAGATCGAGCCGCCCATCGTCAAGGAGCTGGACTGGGCCGAGCCAGTGGTGGATATCGCCATCGTTGCCGACACTAGCTGGCCACACCTGAAAAGCTATGCCGAAGATGTGAAGCGCCGCCTCAAGATAGACGCTGGCGTGAGCCTGGTCTCTATCGCCGGTTTCTCGGACCATCAGCTGCGCATCGAGCTCAATCAGGCGGATATGCGCAGGCTGGGGCTGACCGCCGCCGAGATCGCCGACAAGGTCGGCCGCCAGAACGTGAAGATGCCGGCGGGGAATATCGAGCTCAAGGATAAGAATATCCTGCTCAGGTTCGATGAGCGTAAGGTCACCCCGGCCTCGCTGGCCAAGATCATCGTCGCCTCCAACCCCGACGGCAGCGTGGTGCGCCTGGGCAATATCGCCACCATCAGCGACAGATTCGAGCTGGATGAGGAGCATATTCAGTTCAACGGCAGCAATGCGGCGCTGATCAAGGTGCAGAAGAACAAGGCTGACGATGCGCTGCGCATCAAGGCCAGGGTGAGCGAGTTTATCGAGCTGGAGCAGGCCCGCGCGCCGGATGGTGTGCGCCTGACCATGACCAATGATCTCTCCTCCGTGCTGCAAGACAGGCTGAAGATGATGATCACCAATGGCTGGCAGGGGATCATCCTAGTCTTCCTCAGCATGTGGCTGTTCTTCTCCCTGCGCTACTCCTTCTGGGTGTCGGCGGGCCTGCCGGTCGCCTTCATGGGCGGACTCTACCTGATGAGCCTGTTTGGGGTGTCTATTAACCTCATGAGCCTGGTGGGGCTGCTGATGGCGATCGGTATCATGATGGATGACGCCATAGTGATTGCCGAGTCGATCGCCTCCCATATCGACAGGGGAATGGCGCCCCATGAGGCGGTGGTCAAGGGCGTACAGAAGGTCGCTCCCGGCGTGGTCTCCTCCTTCCTGACGACAGTGTTGATCTTCAGCGCGCTCTTGGGGCTGGATGGCCAGATGGGCGCCGTGCTGTCGGCCATCCCGACCGTGCTGATCATGGTGCTGACCATCAGTCTGTTCGAGGCCTTCCTGATCCTGCCCAATCACCTGAATCATTCGCTTACCCATGCCAAACCGGAAGGAAAGCCCAATCGCATCGGCGAGCTTAAGGCGAAGTTTCTGACTCGCTTCGAGGCATTTCGTAACGATCACTTGGTCAGGCTGGTGACCTTTATGGTGCGCTGGCGCTATGTGAGTGTCGGCGCCACTATAGGCCTGCTGCTGGTCTCTGTCTCCTTGGTGGTGGGCGGCGCGCTCAAGTTTGTGCCTTTCCCCGACTTAGATGGTGATATCGCCGAGGCGCGCATCATACTGCCGCCGGGCAGCTCCCTGAGTCAGACCCAGAAGGTGGTCGAGACCCTAATCGCCAGCGCCAAACGGGTCGGCGACAGATACACCCACGAGGTGGAGGATGAGCACGAACTGATCCGGGATATCACGGCCCAATACAACTTTAACGCCGATGCCGGCGAGAGTGGCCCCCATGTGGCGACCGTCAGGCTGGATCTCTTGTCGGCGGAGACCCGCAACACCCTCATCGAGGCGTTTATTCGCGATTGGCGCCTGGAGACCGGGGAGCTGGCCATGCCGCTCTCTATGGTGTTCAAGCAGC
The DNA here is from genome assembly GCF_000832025.1 of Shewanella sp. cp20. NCBI lineage: Bacteria > Pseudomonadati > Pseudomonadota > Gammaproteobacteria > Alteromonadales > Shewanellaceae > Shewanella > Shewanella sp. cp20. Next base: position 181,576 of record NZ_JPII01000009.1, read on the forward strand.
CAACCATGGGGCCGGCCGGGCGGGATATCGAGATCCGTCTGCAGGGCGACGACCTGGATATGCTCAAGCAGGCCTCGGTCTCTTTGCAGAGCTACCTGGGGCAGTTTGACGGCATCAGCGGCATACTCGACGACATGCGCCCGGGCAAGGAGGAGATCAAGGTGAGTCTGCGTCCCGGCGCCGAGAGTTTCGGTATCGATGGCCAACTGGTGGCGGCTCAGTTGCGCAGCGCCTACTTTGGCCAGCTGGCCGACGAGGTGCAGGTGGGACCTGAAAATATCGAGATCGAGGTGCGGCTGAACAAGCTGCATGCCGGGGATCTGCAGGCCTTGGCCAACTTCCCCATCATGCTGGCTGACGGCAGTCAGCTGCCGCTTTCGTCCATCGCCCTTTTGCAAGATCAGCGCTCCTATGTACGCATCCAGCGCATCGATGGCCTGCGCAGCGTGACTGTGATGGCCGATGTGGACAATCAGCGCGCCAATGCCAACGAGACCATAGCCGCGATCAGCCGGGAGTGGCTCCCCCAGATGCAGCAGCGCTACCCTGGGGTGAGGGTGGACTTCGAGGGGTCGGCCAAGGAGACGGCCAAGACCGGCAGCTCTATGGGAAAAGGCTTCCTTATCGGCCTGTTTGGCCTGTTTGCCATCTTGAGTTTTCAGTTCAGGAGTTATCTGGAACCCGCGGTGGTGATGCTGGCGATCCCGCTGGCGCTGATCGGCGTGCTCTGGGGTCATCTGCTGCTGGGCTATAACCTCTCCATGCCCTCCATCATGGGCTTCATCTCGCTGGCGGGCATAGTGGTGAACGACTCTATCCTGCTGGTGCAGTACATACGCCACCATGTGGATGAGGGAGACAGTGTGCATCAGGCGGTGGTGAGTGCCAGTCGCGAGCGTTTCAGGGCGGTATTCCTCACCTCGCTGACCACGGCGGCGGGCCTCTTGCCTCTGCTGCTGGAAACCAGCTTGCAGGCCCAGGTGGTGCAGCCCCTGGTGGTGTCTATTGTGTTTGGTATCTTCGCCTCGACCCTGCTGGTGCTGTTTATCATCCCCTGTGCCTACGCCATACTGGCCGACTTTGACAGGGTGAAGCCCCATACCCAGCTGTAGGCTTTGCTGATACCAATAGAAAGGGCGCCCGCTGTGAATCATAAGGGCGCCCTTTTTTATGCGACTGGATATGGTGCGCAGTTTTCCTTTTAGAGGGTGGCGGCCTCGCCCAGGTAACTCAGGCGAGCCATCTGGCCCTGATCTTTAAGCTCCAGCGCCTTGATGGCGTAGGGCGCACCAAGGCCAGAGGCCTCGAGCTGCTCGGCATCGAAGCTCAGGGTGACCTGACCATCTGCGTCGAGCCATTGGGCCGTCTCGGCGCGCAGGATGTTGGCCTGCTTACCCTGAGCATCTGTGCCCACTAACACGGCAGAGACCTGGTAGCGTCCCGGGCTGGCGACCTGCAGGTCGAACACCGCCTGGGTAGGCTTGCTATCCTGCCAGTAGATGCTGGCCTCGTCCGCCAGCTTGGCGGCGGGAACATACTGCTTGAAGGCGGTCTTGACGGTGCGGATCAGTGGCAGGTTATTGACCCGGGTCTCTATGTCGACCTGGATCTCGCTCAGGCCTAAGTTGCTGCTGGGTATGGCCAGCTCGTCCGGCACCTGCGCCTGCCAGGTATCGCCCTGTTTGACCACGGCTAACCTGTGATAGCGGCCATCGCTCTGCTTGAGGGTCGCGGTGGGGCTAAGGTCGATGTCGCTGTTGCTCAGCTTAAGATCGAAGGCCAGCTGCGGTGCCTTGCTACTGAGACGCTTTGGCGCCGACAGCGCCAGCTGGTAGGGGCTACCCTTCTCCTTGACGTTGATCAGATAGCTGTCGTTGGCACTGAGGGGCTGAACAACTTGCAGCTGATAGATGCCTGGCGTCGCCTGTTGTGACAGCTTCAAGGCGCTGGAGTCGTCGACGATACCCGCGGTCGCCATCGCCTGAGGATCACTCATGGATTGGATCAGCGAGGCCGACTTATCTACCGTCTGCTTGTTGACCTTGTAAAGGCGTAGCTGATCCGGTGAGATGGCCGGGCTGTGGCGCAGGGCGCCCGAGCTGGCATCGCCCCGGGGCGCCACGCGGATCACGCTGTCGCTCTGGCTCACGGCGAGGTTAATCCCCTTGTTGAGCTCGGCGCCCGAGACGGTGCGCCAATACTGGTCGCTGCTGCTCTGCTCCAGCTGGGTGGGCGCCACTAGCTGGGCTGCGCTGGTGATGGGGGCGCTGAAGCTGACGCCGCCGCGATTACCATTTACCGGTGGCAGCTCGGTGGCCGCCAGGGTGTCTATGGTGAGATCCCCCGAGGTGGGTGCCAGCAGAGTCACCTGGGTAACTGTCATGGCGCTGGCCTCTGGGGCATTGTCTGCTGGGGTCTCATCGTTTTGACAGGCACTCAGCAGGGCGGAAAGGGCGAACACACTCGCCATTTTGATTGATGGTTTCATCTTATGGCTCCTAGATATGGTCGCGGATCAGGGTGTCGAGATTAAAGCAGGCGCGGCGGCTCTGCTGATGACTCAGGGGCTCCTTGCCGGCGGTGCGCTGGATATCTTTAAACCAGACGCTGCCCGCCGCCGATTGTGACTGGCACTCCAGGAAGCCGTCCGAGCAGTCGTCCAGCCAGTTCTGAGTGGTCTCCAGTGCGACCTGATACTGATAGCCGGCGCAGTAGCTGTCGCTGTCCCAGAAGGCTGAGTCGACATCTGAACCCACCACGACCTCGAAGGGTGAGGGCAGCGCCGGGCGACCCGAGGTGCCATAGAGCCAGCTGTTGTTATAGCTGCTCATCCAGCTGACCTGCTGCTGTTTCACCGCATCGCTGCCATAGCCCAGCAGCCAACCCAGTGAGGTCTCGAACACATTGCCCTGGGTGACGGCATCGGCCAGTGGCGTGCCGCCGCTGGAAGGCGCCAGGGCGATCACCCTGGAGGTGGCGTTGATGATCTTGGGATAGCGACTGTCCCAGGTGGGATTGGAGAGGATCCAGCGCACCACGTTGCCGCCGTTGGAGTGGGTCAACAGGGTGAGGTCGTTAATGTTTTTACTGTCGATAAACTGGGTGAGTTGCCCCGCCAGACAGCCCGCGGCGGCGTCATCCCACATGTATTGGTCGAAGTCGCAGTTGATCACCAGATAGTTATCGGGCGAGGCAGCCCCCTGGCGCACCGAGTCGACAAATTCCCGCGTCCAATAGTCCGACAGCGCATCTGTCTGATGCCCGGTGCCATGGATAAACACGAGTCCGGAGGTGGCATAAGTCAATGGGCTGACAGCAAACAGACCCAGCATCATGAGCTTTTGGTAGATCTTCATTGGCTTATTTCTCTTTTCTTGTTGATGTTGTTTTAGGTTTTACTACTCAGGTTTTTCTACTGAGTTTTAATTACTCAGCTGTAGAGGTCAGACGTCTGACGTCAGACCTCTTAAGGAAAGCTAACGGCTGCAAAGTGAGGCGGCAAGGCTTTTTAACGGTACTTTAGTACCAGTTAAACTAAGCTTAGGTGGTTGATTGTTTTAAACAAAATGGCGTGCTTACTGTCACCGTGCATCTGGGACAGAGGCGGGCGTTTGAATCCTCGCTGAAAAAAATTGCACCTTTGTTGTGCAAGTGGGACCCGCCAGCACGATTGCCAGTGATTCTATCTGCCCGTGGCCCAGTTATCAGTGTTAGATAACTTATTGTCAGCCTTTTTCGGCTGAAAATCCGGTAAATTTTAACCCATATCAGGGGTGCAGATGGGCCTGCTCGCTGAGATCCAAAAGCGCCTGGGCCGCCGGTGTCAGGGGCAAGTCTTTACGCCAGATCAGCGCCAGGTCCCAGGTGAGGTTGGGGCGAATAGGCTTGAAGACCAACTCACTGCCCTGCAACTTGTGGCAGATAGGTTCGGGCAGTATGGCGACCCCCATCTGGGCCTCCACCATGGTCGCCAGAAAGTCCCACTGGCCGCTGCGAAAGGCGATGTTGAGCTGCACGCCCGCCTTGTGGCTCAGGCGGGTGATCAGCTTGGCCAGGGAGAAGTCCTCGTTGTAGAGGATGAAGGGGTAGGCCTCGAAGTCCTGCCAGGTCACGGCCTCTTGCTGGGCCAGGGCATGGTCCTTGGGTAGGCAGGCCAGCAGCGGATAGCGGGTGAGGGCGCGGTTGGCCAGCTCGACATCGTGTGTGGTGGGCAGGGCGGTGAAGGCGATATCCAGGCTGTTGTTGAGCAGCGCCTGCTCACAGCCGAAGCCGCCATACTCGTACATCTGTAGCTCTATTCCCGGGTATTGCTGACGAAAGGCGGTGAGCAGGTCGATGATCAGGCTGCTCATCATGGGGCAGACCCCAAGGCGCAGGTGACCCGACTTGAGACCGCTCAGGTTGGTGAGGTCTTCCTGTAGCCTGTGCCACTGGCCCAGGATCTCCCGCGCGCTGTGCTCCAGCAGGATACCCGCCTGGGTCAGCTCTATCTTCTGGTTATTCCTGTGCAGCAGCTGCTGGCCCAGATTATCCTCCAGGCGCTGAATGATCTTGCTCAGGGTGGGCTGGGTGATGAAGGACTTTTCCGCTGCCCGGGTAAAGTTTCCCGTCTCAACCAAGGTGAGAAAATAATGTAAGGTTTTGATTGGTATGTTCATTCTAATATGGCATTCACGGGATACTATTTATTCATTTTACTAATAGTCGCTATAAGATTACTTTGATCCAGTTGGCAAAATGAGGGCAAGGTAAATGAAAGCGAATCAAAGTTTATGGGTAGGGGCTTTATGGCAGGCGGCTATGCCTCGTGAAGTCATCGAATCCGAGTGTCAGTCTGAGAGTGTTGTTGTTAGCGCAAACAATACGCCTTCGGAAGAGGCGTCAAAGCACCCAGCCTAAGGCTGGGTGCTTTCACTCAATCCATCTCGAGTTCTTTCAGCTTACGCGTCAGGGTATTACGACCCCAGCCCAGGCGCTTAGCTGCTTCCTGTTTGTGTCCCTTGGTGTGTTTCAGCGCCGTCTCTAGCAATATCTTCTCAAACGCAGGCTGTATCTGAGTCAGTAGATCGCTCTCTCCCTCACTCAGGCGTTGATCTATCCATAGGGTCAGCGCCTCCTGCCAGCCTCCGCCGCCCGACTGTGACGTGCTGTCTTGGCTGGTGCTCGGGGTCAGCAGCTCGGGGGGCAGATCCTGGGGCAGAATCTCCTGGCCCGAGGCCATCACCATCAGCCAGCGACAGGTGTTTTCCAGCTGACGCACGTTACCGGGCCAGGGCAGGCTGGCCAGGGTGTCGGCAGTGGCCTTGGTGAGTATCTTAGGCTCGACGCTGATCTCCTTGGCGGCGGTGGCCAGGAAGTGGCGTGCGAGCTGGGGAATATCCTCCCGACGCTGGGACAGCGGCGGCAGATGCACCCGGATCACGTTGAGGCGGTGGAAGAGATCCTCACGAAAATCGCCCTTGGCCACCAGTGACTCCAGATTCTGGTGGGTCGCGGCTATGATGCGCACATCCACCTGCACCGGCGAGTGGCCGCCGATACGATAGAACTGGCCATCGGCCAGCACCCTCAGCAGCCTGGTCTGCACATCCAGCGGCATGTCGCCGATCTCGTCGAGAAACAGCGTGCCGCCGTCGGCCTGCTCGAAGCGGCCCTGACGCACGTTGGCGGCGCCGGTGAAGGCGCCCTTTTCATGGCCGAACAGCTCGGATTCGATCAGCTCCTTGGGGATCGCCGCCATGTTCAGGGCGATGAAGGGTTTGTCCTTGCGTGGGCTGTGTTTATGTAGGGCACCGGCGACCAGCTCCTTACCCGTGCCCGATTGACCGTTGATCAACACGCTGATGGAGGAACGTGACAGGCGGCCGATGGCGCGAAACACCTCCTGCATGGCTGGCGCCTCGCCGATGATCTCCGGGGCCTTAACCTCGGGCTGGCTGGCGGCCTTGGGCGACTGCTCCTTGGCGTGGCTCAGGGCACGCTCCACCAGGCCGATGGCCTCGTCGATGTCGAACGGTTTAGGCAGATACTCGAAGGCCCCCGCCTGATAGGCGCTGACGGCGCTGTCGAGATCGGAATGAGCCGTCATGATGATCACCGGAATATGGGGATAGTGCAGCTGCAGGCGATCCAGCAAGGTCAGGCCATCTGTGCCCGGCATGCGGATATCTGAGATGATCACCTGAGGTTGAGCCTGATCCAGTGCCTGCCACAGGGATTCGGCGGCGGCGAAGCTGGCACAGCTTATCTTGGCGCCCTTGAGCGCCCGTTCGACGACCCAACGTATCGAACTATCATCATCGAGAACCCAAACTTTTTCTGTCATACACCTACTCTCTTAAGTTGAATGCTCTAAGGTCACCTACGCTAGCTCTTGAGCGGCAGTAATATGGTAAATTCTGTCTTGCCCGGCACCGAGGCGCAGTCGATGCGTCCGCCGTGGAGTCTGGCAAAGTTATGGGCGATGGAGAGCCCAAGTCCGGATCCCTGCTCCCTGCCCGTGACCATAGGGTAGAAGAGGGTATCCATCAGCTCGGGCTTGATCCCCGGGCCGTCGTCTATGATGGAGAGCGCCAGCACCAGTTTATGGCGTGTGGTGCCTATGGTGACCTGGTGCTGAGTGCGGGTCTTGATGCGGATCTCGCCGCCTTCTTCCTCTGTCTCCAGCGCCTGAATGGCGTTCTGTACTATGTTGAGCACCGCCTGTTGCAGCTGCTCCTGATCCATCTCGATATCCGGGATTGAGGGGTCATAGTCTTGGATTAGGTGGATATTGTCCGGCAGGGTGACACTCACCAGCTTGAGCACCTTCTGGATCACCGCATGTATGTTGTGCAGGCTGTGCTCCGTGGGTTTCTGCGGGCCGAGCAGTCTGTCGACCAGGTTTCGCAGCCGATCGGCCTGCTCTATGATGAGGTCGGTAAATTCGCGCTGGTCGGCGTCTTCCAGCTCACGTGACAGCAGCTGCGCCGCGCCTCTGAGGCCGCCCAGGGGGTTCTTGATCTCATGGGCCAGATTGCGCACCAGATACTGGGCCGCCTGCTGTTGGGCATCTAGGGTGAGCTGCTGGTGTATCCTTCGCTGCTGATCCACCTGACGCAGCTCGAGTACGCCCTGCTCGGGTTGATCCGGCTCGACCTCCAGCGGGGTCAGGGTCATGTCGACCGTGTGATGCTGTCCGTCAAGGGTGATCAGGTTGGTGGTGTTGACCGTGAGCCCTTGGTGTTCGCGAATGGCGCTGCGCAGCAGCTGATGATCTATGCTGAGCAGCTGGCAGCAGTCTTGTAGGCTGTGCTCCGTGAGGCGGTGACTGCCTAACCCAAGCAGTTGCTCGGCCGCGCTATTGGCATAGCACAGCTTGAGATCATCTGAGACGACGAGTACGGCCGTCACCAGGTGATTGAGCAGAGGGTCTGTGTTCATTTACGGCTCCCGGAAAGTAGGTTGCACCATAATGGTGCACCAATTTGGTGCACGCTGCAAGCTGTCTTCACCGGGGGGATTTGGGGATGTGATTTCCTAAGTTGTTAAAAATTATGGTATAAATTTTTAACCGCCCCCGCGAGGGGTTGCCCTAGGAATCGCATATACACTGGCCCGGTGAAGAAATACGGTTCTAGGAGGGGTCGATGCAAGTTGTTTGCCGTTTTGTGCCAAGGCCCTGATTTCAAACTTATGCTCACCGCGATCCACATTCTCCAGGTTAAATACCGGGCTGGCCTGAGGCTGGCTGACGACCTTACCATCCATTACCAGCACCAGCCCATGGCCGGGGGCAAGATCTGGGCTGATGGCACCGATCACTGTGATATTGCCGTTATTGTCGCGAAGGGTCTCCTCTTCGCTGGGGCTGGAGATGGTCAGCTTATACAGCTCCTTAGGCTCGGCCTTGGCGGGCGCCGAGGACTCACGTACCACGGGAGGCGGCAGCTTGATCTGGTTTTCGGTATTTTCCTTAAACTCGACCTGGGTGGAGTTTTCTACCGGGGTATCCGAGTAGTGAACCTTGCCATCCTTGTCGACCCATTTGTAGATGGCTGCCTGAGCCCCAAGGGTCAGTAACAGCAGGGTAAACAGCAATATCGGGCGCATTTGCATTCCTTTTATACCTGGTGTTTGCTACAGATTAGTCGCTTTCGCTATAAAAATCACCAGTCTCATACGACTGGTAGTTGATGGCGGGAGAAGGTTTGTTTCAGCACCACGGTCGACTCTATGCTGGCGATACACTTGAGGCCGCCGAGGGAGTGTTTGACGAAGCCTTCATATTCCAGCAGATCGTGGGCGACGATCTTCAGCAGATAGTCGTGGGCGCCGGTGATCACCGAACACTCCTGCACCTGGGGCAGGCGGCTCATCTCCTGCTCGAACTGCTCGCCATAGGCGGCGGAGTTCTCGGTGAGGCGCACGAAGGCGTAGACGATCACATTGAGTGACAGCGACTTAGGGTCGAGCCTGGCGCTATAGCCCTGAATAAAGCCCGCCTGTTCCAGCTTCTTGATACGCCTGAGGCAGGGGGTGTCTGAGAGGTTGAGGCGATTGGCCAGCTCGGCCACGGGCAGTCGCCCCTCCTCCTGCAGTATGCTTAAGATCTGCTTGTCTTTACTGTCCAGTTTCATCTGTGTGCTCTCTTGTCGCTGCCGCTCGATAGGTATTGAGGTAATTTGTCGGATAGCATTATTAAAGTGATTATTTTTATCGGAATCCACCAAAAAATCTCTTTTTGTGTAGGTGATATTGCAGGTTTGCCCTAATGGCTTAGTGGTAGCTTATTGAGTCATAATTAAAATAACCAAGAGATAGTTACCCTATGAGTCAAGATGTCGCGGCCTTCGATCACTGGATCAGGCAGGAGTTTGTCGAGATTAACTCGGCGCTGGAGCGCCTCTACATGCTGCAGAGCGATCCCGCCAACGTGGAGGGGATAGGCGATGAGCTAAAGGCGCGGCTGGAGGCCGAGGGCCGAAGCTTGATCAAGGCGCTGCTGGATGAGGGCAATACCGACGAAGGATTCGATGCCGCCTTCGATCTGCTGGGCAACGTGGGCCTCTACATGGCCGCCTGCCGTCGCCATGAGATCACCGAGCCCAGCCGCGAGACCAGTTCGCCCCTGCTTGAGGCATCGGCGCTGGCGATGCACATAGGTGCCTCCATCGGCGTGACGCCGCGCTTTGCCACGGCGCATCTGACCACTCACAACCGTGCGGTTAACGGCCTCTACAAACGCTTTACCGATCTGGACGACGAGAAGCTGTTTGTCGACTACAACACCAAGGGGATCCTCGCCTACAAGCGTGCCGCCGATGCCTTGTTGAAGATCCAGCCGCTGGGAATTTCCCATCCCATGACCGCCGAACTGCTGGAGGTGGCTCGCGTGGCGCTGGAGCAGGTGATCGCCTCCAATCAGATCTTGTTCGATCGCCTCGATACCCAGGCGTTTTTCAACAGCGTGCGTCCCTATTACAAGCCCTATCGCGTCGGCCAGCAGGTCTATCGGGGTGCCAACGCCGGTGACTTTGCCGGTATAAACGTGATCGACCTGCAGCTGGGGCTCTGCTTCGCCAACGAGTCGGCCTACTCTCAGCTGTTGGTAGACAAGTTCCTCTACATGATGCCGGAAGATCAGCGCATCCTGCGCGACTGCATGCGCCGCACCAGCCTGATGGATGATTTTCTCGGTGCGATGGACATGCGGGAGCAGCCTTGGTATCGGGAGAATCTGGCGCGGTTCCTGCGGGTGTGTGAGGCCCACGGCCAAGGGGCGATACAGCATCATGATCAGCTGGTAGAGAAATATATCGCCCAGCCCGCTAAGCAGATGGAGAGTCAGCATATCGATAAGGTTACCGCCAGCGGCCCGCCGCTGCCTGTGTTATTGGGGGCGCTGGAGAAGCTCAGAGACAGACGCGCCGCCGCCAAGCGAGATGACATTCGTACCCGTTTCGACGATATCGCCAGGCTGCGCGCCAGCCTAGAGGGGTAGAGCATGTACCAGAATGATTTTGAGATGCCCAAGTCGGTCTACCTGTTAAATCACTCGGTGGGCAGGCCACTTAAGAGTCTGCGTCAGGCGTTCGATGAGCGCTTCTTCCTGCCCTGGCAGGGTTCGGGGCGCGAGCCCTGGGGGGATTGGCTGTCTGTGGTAGAGGATTTTCGTGCCCAGCTGGCCAGGCTGTTTAACAGTGAGGCCAGGCTGTTTTGTCCTCAGGTTAACCTCTCCAGCGGATTGACCAAGCTGGTGCAGTCCCTGCCTAGGTTGAGACATCCTGGCGCCGTGATCCTGATGAGCGAGAACGACTTTCCCAGCATGGGATTTGCCCTGCAACAGGCGCTGCCCGAGGCGCAGATACGTTTCATTCCCGCGGAGCTGGATGTGAGTCTGCCCGAGGTGTGGCAGGCCTATCTGACCGACGATATCGATCTGGTGTTTATCAGCCATGCCTATTCTAATACCGGGCAGCAGGCGCCGCTGGATTATCTGGTGCCTAAGGTGCGTCAGTTGGGGGCCTTGTCTGTGGTGGATGTGGCCCAGGCCGCCGGGGTATTACCTCTGGATCTTAGTGTGCTTGAGCCAGACTTCATACTGGGTTCCAGCGTTAAATGGCTCTGCGGCGGGCCGGGGGCGGCCTATCTCTGGGTCAATGCCGAGCAGCTGGCGCATTGCTCGCCCCAGGACGTGGGCTGGTTTAGCCATGAGAACCCCTTCGAGTTCGATATTTATCACTTTCGCTATCACGACTCGGCGCTCAAGTTTTGGGGCGGCACGCCTTCGGTGGCACCCTACGCCATCGCGGCCCACAGCATTGGCTATTTCGCCGAGCTGGGGGCGAACAAGGTGCGCCAGCATAACCTGATGCAGCTGCAGCGTATCTGGAATCAAGTGGGCGAGGCTCTGGTGTCGCCCTCAGACTCTGCTCGCTGCAGCGGCACAGCCATCTTGAATTTTGGCGCGGCGCAGCAACAGGTGGTCGAGGCGCTGACTCAGGCCGATATCAGCCTGGATGTGCGTAAGCAGGGGATGCGTATCTCGCCGCATATTTACAATGGTGAGCAGGACATGCAGCGGCTATTGGAGGCCCTAGTCCCCTTCTGCCGTTAGTGGAAAGCCCTGAGTGCTGACAAGAAGCCAGGCCTAGTGCCTGGCTTTTTTATGGGCGTCAGATCTTAGTGTATAGCCTATGTTTCTAGCGCCTCGCCAGACTCAACTCGACGAAGCGTTTGATGATGGCGGCATTGGCCAGGATGCGCTGGTCGAAACCTTGTTGGCCAGGGGTTTCGCTACACACGCCGACGCTGGCGCCCAGCCGTACCAGGAAGGCCTCGAAGGAGAGGTCGAAGTGGTTGAAGATGATGCCATCTTTGACCGGGCAGTCGTCGATCAAGCCATCCTGGGCGATAGGGAAATAGTGCCCCAGGGCGTCACGCAGCTCACGGCTGAATTGGCCGGGGTGCTGGTTGGCCTCGAAGGAGTAGATGTAGGTGTCTGTCAGCAGCACATCTTCGTGGCAGGTGAGGATGCCATCTTTACTGGCGGCGGCCAGCAGCTGAGAGTGGGCCAGGAGGATCTCGCCCTCACTCGAGGTGTCTTGATTGCTGACGCCGCGGCCGTTTTCTAACACGAAGCCGCGATTAGGGTTCTGTCCCAGCTTGTTGAACCTGTGGCCGCGCTTGAAACCGGTAGGGTTTACCAGAGGCAGCAGGCTGAGGTTGATCTGGCTAAATAGCTCAGGCTCCAGTTCGTTGAGGAAGTAGAGCAGTCCCCAGGGGCCGGCGGCCTCCTCGCCATGGAAACCTGCACTGATCAGAATAGAGGGCTGATCTGCCTTCTGCGCCGGTGACTGATACAGTTCCAGCGGATGTGGCCCGGCATCGCCCAGCTTGCGCGCCTGTAGCCCAAGGCGACTCGCCTGTTCGGCCAGGCGGGTATAGAAGCTGCTGATATCATTGCTCTGACAGCTAAAAATATCGCTGTGCCAGGTGTAAGACTGGAAGGGATCGCGGCTAGACATAATGGGATTCTAAGGTAAGTGATTCGGCGTGATCATGATAGCAGTTTGGCCATAAAGATAAATCAATTTTATGCCCGTCGTCAGGCGCTTAAATTAGGCTTAGCCCTCTGATTAACAGACATAAAAAAGCCGCCTTAAGCGGCGGCTTCCTCAAGCTGTGAGCAGAACTTAAAGGCAAGGATGACAGGCAAGAGTTACAGGTTTTAGTAAAGTTCGAACTCAGCTGGGTGAGTAGTGCGAGAAACGGTCTCAGTTTCTGCTGTCATCGATGCGATACATGGCAAGCATCGATGAAGTCTTTGCCGGAGCATTCTGGGGGCAGGACTGTCAATCACAGATATAAAAAAGCCGCCTAAGCGGCGGCTTCTTCAAGCTGTGAGCGAACTTACAGGCAAGGATGACAGGCAAGAGTTACAGGTTTTAGTAAAGCTCGAACTCAGCTGGGTGAGTGGTGCGTGCCACTTTCTCTGCTTCTGCTGTCATCGGTGCGATACATGGCAAGCATCGATGAAGTCTTTGCCGGAGCGTTCTGGGGGCAGGAGCGTCAGTCACAGACATAAAAAAGCCGCCTAAGTGGCGGCTTCTTCAAGCTATAAGCGGACTTACAGGCAAGGATTACAGGCTGTAGTAAAGCTCGAATTCAGCTGGGTGAGTAGTGCGAGAAACGGTTTCAGCTTCTGCTGTCTTCAGGGCGATATAAGAGTCGATGAAGTCATCAGAGAATACGCCGCCCTTAGTCAGGAACTCACGGTCTGCATCCAGGTTCTCCAGCGCATTTTCCAGTGAAGTCGCAACCTGTGGGATCTCAGCCGCTTCTTCGGCTGGCAGATCGTACAGATCTTTGTCCATGGCTTCGCCTGGGTGGATCTTGTTCTGGATACCGTCAAGACCAGCCATCAGCAGTGCAGCGAACGCCAGGTATGGGTTAGCCGTTGGATCTGGGAAGCGAGTCTCGATACGACGAGCCTTAGGGCTTGGCACTACTGGGATACGGATAGACGCAGAGCGGTTACGTGCCGAGTAGGCCAGCATTACTGGTGCTTCGAAGTGAGGCACAAGACGCTTGTATGAGTTGGTGCTTGGGTTAGTGAAGGCGTTCAGCGCGCGAGCGTGCTTGATGATACCGCCGATGTAGTAAAGTGCAGTTTCACTCAGACCCGCATACTTGTCACCAGAGAAGAGGTTAACACCGTCTTTAGCCAGTGATTGGTGAACGTGCATGCCGCTACCGTTGTCGCCAACGATTGGCTTAGGCATGAAGGTCGCAGTCTTACCGTAAGCGTGGGCCATGTTGTGAACCACATACTTAAGGATTTGGATTTCGTCGGCTTTTTCAGTCAGCTTGTTGAAGCGAGTCGCGATCTCGTTCTGACCGGCAGTCGCCACCTCGTGGTGGTGAGCCTCAACTACCTGACCCATCTCTTCCAGTACTAGACACATGGCGCTACGGAGATCTTGTGAAGAGTCAACCGGTGCTACTGGGAAGTAACCGCCTTTCACGAATGGACGGTGACCTGTGTTGCCGTCTTCGTAGTGAGTGCCTGAGTTCCAAGCCGCTTCTTTGGCGTCTAGCTTAACGAAACAGCCAGACATGTCGGTGCCGAACTTAACGTCGTCAAACAGGAAGAACTCTGGCTCAGGACCAATGAGTACGGTATCGGCGATGCCGGTAGAGATCAGGTACTCTTCGGCTTTCTTAGCGATAGAGCGTGGGTCGCGGTCGTAACCAGTCATAGTGCCTGGCTCAAGAATGTCACAGCGGATCAGGGCAGTGGTTTCTTCGGTGAACGGGTCTAGTACGAAGGTCGTTGGGTCTGGCATCAGTACCATGTCTGATTCGTTAATGCCTTTCCAACCAGCAATAGATGAACCGTCGAACATTTTACCGTCTTCAAAGAAATCGGCATCAACCTGGTGAGCAGGAATAGATACGTGCTGCTCTTTACCTTTAGTATCGGTAAAACGCAAATCAACAAACTTAACTTCAAGTTCTTCTAGTTGTTGTAAAACTGATTCAACTGACATTCTAAAGTCTCCGAGTAGAGTAGAGGGGATGCCCTTCTTATATCATTCAGCGTTGCGACCAACGCGGTTCTGGCATGAGTAAAGCGAGACTCGTGCCAAAAGTTTAAAGTATTGATTTTTATGGGAACGATAAAGCAGGCGGGTGGCGGAAATCTCGATATTGCACCATAAAGGTGCATTGATTGCCTCTTAATGGTGCGCTCACCAAGATGGTGCGCACCAATATAAACATGACTATTCATAGCTGACTAAAAAATAATCCTGTGCGAGAGCCCCTCGCTAGAGTAGAATGGCACGTTTTTTATTGCAACAGCTATTATTAGGGCTGTTATCAATACCCTATTTTTTCGATGGTAAGAGGTTTATCCGTGTTAGAGAATTTACGTAACATCGCCATTATTGCACACGTTGACCATGGTAAGACGACCCTGGTTGATAAGCTGCTGGCACAGTCTGGAACCCTTGAGACTCGAGGAGAGGCCGCTGAGCGGGTGATGGATTCCAACGATCTTGAAAAGGAACGTGGAATCACGATTCTGGCGAAGAATACTGCCATCAAGTGGAACGACTACCGTATCAACATCGTTGATACCCCTGGCCACGCCGACTTCGGTGGCGAGGTTGAGCGTGTACTTTCTATGGTTGACTGTGTGCTACTGCTAGTTGATGCGGTCGATGGTCCAATGCCACAGACACGTTTCGTGACTAAGAAAGCCTTCGCTCAAGGCCTTAAGCCTATCGTAGTGATCAACAAGATCGACCGTCCGGGCGCTCGCCCTGATTGGGTTATCGATCAGGTATTCGATCTGTTCGACAACCTGGGTGCTACCGATGAGCAGCTGGACTTCCCAATCGTTTATGCCTCTGCACTGAACGGCTTCGCTACCCTAGATCCTGAAGAGACTGGCACCGACATGACGCCACTGTTCGAGACTATCGTCGAGAAGTGTCTTCACCTGATGCCGATGCCGAAGGTGCTTTCCAGATGCAGATCTCTCAGCTGGACTACAACTCATACGTGGGCGTTATCGGCGTAGGCCGTATCAAGCGCGGTAGCGTTAAGGTTAACCAGCAGGTTACCGTAGTGGCGGCCGATGGCACCACACGTAACGGCAAGATCGGCCAGGTACTCGGCTACATGGGTCTGGACCGTCACGAAGTTGAGGAGGCAAACGCCGGCGACATCGTGGCTATTACCGGTCTGGGCGAGCTGAAGATCTCCGACACCATCTGTGCCGTGGGCAACGCCGAAGCCTTGCCACCTCTGTCTGTTGACGAGCCAACACTGACCATGACCTTCCAGGTAAACACCTCTCCGTTCGCGGGTAAAGAAGGTAAGTATGTGACCTCGCGTAACATCCTTGAGCGTCTGCAACAGGAGCTGGTACACAACGTGGCACTGCGCGTCGAAGAGACCGAGAGCCCGGATCGTTTCCGCGTATCAGGCCGTGGTGAGCTTCACCTGTCTATCCTGATCGAAAACATGCGTCGTGAAGGCTACGAGCTGGCCGTATCACGTCCAGAAGTTATCGTTAAAGAGATCGACGGCGAGAAGTGCGAGCCATACGAAACCCTAACCGTAGACGTTGAAGAAGAGCATCAAGGTGCGGTTATCGAGAAGCTAGGTACCCGTAAAGCTGATATGCGTGACATGCAGCCAGATGGCAAGGGTCGTATCCGTATCGACTTCATCATTCCTAGCCGTGGCCTGATCGGTTTCCAAACCGAGTTCATGACAGCCACCTCAGGAACGGGTCTTATCTACCACTCATTCGACCATTATGGTCCTGTGAAGGGCGGTGAGATCGGTCAGCGTCAAAACGGTGTGTTGATCTCTAACGCTACCGGTAAGGCATTGACCTTCGCCCTGTTCGGTCTGCAAGACCGTGGTCGTCTGATGATCGGTCACGCCGCCGAGGTTTATGAAGGCCAGGTAGTGGGTATCCACTCTCGCGCTAACGACCTAACGGTTAACTGTCTGAAAGGTAAGCAGCTGACTAACATGCGTGCCTCGGGTACCGACGAAGCTCAGGTACTGACACCGCACATTCAGATGACTCTTGAGCAGGCGCTCGAGTTCATCGATGACGACGAATTGGTAGAAGTGACTCCGCTGAGCATCCGTGTGCGTAAGCGTCACCTGACCGAGAACGATCGTAAGCGTGCCAGCCGCGCCTCGAAAGACGCTTAACTTGGCCCGCACCTTTTAGGTGCAGCCGATTAGCCCTAAAACCCCGACCATGCAGATGGCCGGGGTTTTTTGTATCTGGCGTTAGCTGATTCAAAGTTATCGATTGCCTACCGCGGGTGCCGCCCGTGGATGTGTCAATGTCCTTAATTCTTCACCACCGTAGGCTTTAAGTTGCAATGAAGCTAAGGCCTTCAAATACACCCCATAAATTCAATTAAAAGCCAAAGGGCTCCCTGCCTTATCGAGCACTCCCCTAAAAACAGCCTAGATCTGCGAGCAAGGATTCCGCCTTGCTTCCTACCTAGATTTGTAGGGCGAGATCCTGCAAATGGGATTAATGCAGATCCTGTTAGTTGATTAAACTGTCGCCAATAGAGAGTGCCCCTGCCTGTCGATGAATGGCGATAGGGGCAATCAACTTGCGTGGCGAACTTGCTCTGCCTGTTCGTCGTTAACCGGAATAATCCTAACAAGATGTGAAGAGGAGTGCGTCATGAGGCGTCTACCCATTACTGTATTTTTGACCCTGTTTCTCGCGGCGTGCAGCTCAACGCATACGCTGGAAACTCGCGTCACTAAAGAAAACTATCGTACCGTGACCCTGGCGGCCGAGACTCAGCACCAGGCCGACGAACCCTATAGAGTCTGGGGCGATGATGCCTCGGATTTTCTCTTTAATGCCCAGGATGGATCGACCCCCCTTAAGGTCCAGGGCGACAGATTGAATATTCTCGCGCTGTCGGGTGGCGGTGCCAATGGGGCTTTCGGTGCCGGCATTATCAATGGTCTGTACGACAGCCAGCAGTTGCAGGATTACACAGTGATTACAGGGATCAGTGCTGGTTCGCTCATCGCGCCCTTTGTATTTGTTGGTGGTGACGAGATCCCGCGTCTCAAAGAGGTGATGCTTGGCATTAACGACAAGATGATCCTGGGGAAGCGCAACCTACTTAATACCCTGATTAAGGATGCCTTTACCAATGGTGAGCAGATGTTTGAGTTCATCGAACAGGTATACACCCCAGAGATGATTGAGCAGATAGCCCTGCAACATCAGGCCGGTCGTCGCCTGTTTATCGGCACCACGCATTTCGATTCGGAAGAGCTGGTGGTGTGGAACCTGGGGCGTATTGCCGAGAGTCACCTGCCAAATAAGGTGCACCTGATCCATCAGATTCTGGCGGCCAGCTCGTCTATTCCTGGGGTATTTCCACCTCAGTTTATCGAAGTAGAAGATCAAAATGAGCGTCTCGAAGAGCTGCATGTCGATGGTGGGCTGACGGTGCAGATGTTTTTCGAGGTGGTCAACATCGACTATCACAAGCTGAACCAGGCGCTCGGCCTATCTGAGGCCCCTCAGGTACATGTCATCCGCAATGGCATGCTGAAGATGCCTTATAAGAGCATCGAAGATAGAGGCGTTCAGTTGCTGCGTAGAAGCCTCTCCAGCATGACGATTCAGCAGGCGAAAGGCGATCTTTACCGTATGCTTTATTTCAGTGAAATGAGCGGCTTAGACCTGGAGTTTGCCTATATAGACGATGAGTTTGACGCCCCGAAAGCCACGAAAGATATGTTCGATTTCGAGTACATGCAGGCCTTGTATCAGTATGGCTATGACAAGGTGAGCAAGGATGAACTCTGGACGACCGAAGTTCCCTAGGAAGCAATTGATTAAATATGACCCCCAAGATGAAGGTTAAAAGATGAAGGTTAAAATATGAAGAAAACACTCTTATCGCTGACGATGATTGCACTGAGTACAGGTGCACTTGCTCAGGATGTGGATCGTCTCAGTAACGCGCAGTTGGCCGAGGAGATGAAACAACTGGTGACGGTTACCGAGGAGGCCGAGCTCTTTATCACGATAGATGAAGAGGCCAGCTTTGAAATGGTCGAGTACCGGGGTTTTATCACCGAGACCTACAGTGACATCTATGTCACGCGTCAGCAGGCCAAAGCCGATGGACTCGAGAAAACGGCTAAGTTCTATGTGTATGGCGAGAAAGATATCGATGAGCTGGGACATAAGATAGCCGAGCGTGTGGAGCGTGACAGACCAAGATTTTTCTCGGTGGATCTGTTTCGTGACTACCATGGCGATTCAGGGGAATTTAACTATGTCGCCCGAGTCATAGAATACAAGTCGTCATAGAATATAAGCCGTTACAGAATATAAGTCGTCATAGACGATAAATCGTCATAACAGTTTAAGCCCGCCGTCGTGCGGGCTTTTTGTTTGTCTTGTCTACTCCCTCAACGGATTGCCTTATCCCCGCTGGTTTCACTCTGCTATGCGGCTTAGCCGCCTGTCGTGGAGCTATCGCGCCGTCTTCTCTTTCCTAATATTGCCTTCATTGATCATGGAGGTCTGGTGCAGTTCATTGCCGTTTTTGGAGTGCTATGCCTGTGAGTGCTATGCCTGTGAGTGCTGGCCCGTGAATCTCTCGACTCGATGCTTTTTGATTTAGCGCCTTTCGACTTAATGCTTTTCTATTTAGCGCCTTTCTATTTAGCGCCTTTCGATTTAATGCATTTGCACCGAGTGCTTTCGAGCTAGAGGCTATGCTCTATGGCCTTGGCGCAGTTCTCTCTGGCGGCAATCTCTTAAGCAGCGCTATAACTGTGACTTGTCTTCACTGCCCTCTTAGCGAGAAGCCCTCAGTTTATGAGCCGACCATGAGTACGAGGGCGGCGGATCATGAGGAAGGCGAGAGGAGAGAGGAGAGAAGAGAGAGATTTAGCCCTGAGCTGCAATCGCAGAATACTCAACCTAAAACCCAAACCCAAGCACCAAGCACCGGCAGCCACTCGCCTATTGCTGATTGCTAGCGGATAGTCGCTAGTCGTCAGGTGCAGAAGAAGGCGCCAGTGGCGACTCGCAACCGATGGGAGACTCACGTTAGGAAGCCAGGGGGAGTTGGAGAGCCTGGATCTAGGCGCTAGGCGTCAAGGGCCGGGGTAGGCGCCAGGCATTGAGTACAGGTAATTGCGTACAGGGAGTAAAGCGTAGGGTGTAAAGCGTAGGGAGTAACGCCGTGGGGGTTAAGCGACAGGCGTTAGCCTTTAATAAAGGCTCACAGTGCCGCGCCTGACGCATGCACGAGCATGGGCGGAACTGGCCTGCCGGGGAGGATCTCGGTGGAGTGTCCCCGGCAAGTGTGGGTAGTGGAGAGGGTTAGAGCTCAAATTCGCCATCGAGCTGTCTGATAATCCAGTCGGGCAGCTTGTGCCAACCACCATAGTTTGGTGAGGCGTCGTGGGACTCCTCGCCCGATCGCCAGTTTATGCTGCCGTCGGGAGCCAGGGTGACATGCCAATAGAGATCTTCCCTCTTGGCCAGCAGGTATTGGGTCAAGGCCTGAGCAAACTCTGGGCTGTCGATGACCACGCCAAACTCGATGTTGAGAAAGTCCGAACGCGGGTCGAAATTGGACGAACCTATGTAAGCGAGTTTGTCGTCAAAGATGAAGGTCTTGTTGTGGTAGTAGGTGGCCACATGATAGAGATGATCCCTATTTATCGCGTCGTCCCTAAATTCATACAGATCGACCCCCATGGCCAGCAGCTCTGGGCGGTATTGCTCAAAGTAGGCGGGAATGAAGGCAGAATCGTTCGATGCCGATGAGTTGGTGATCAGGGTTACCGCGGCATCATGTTCGGTCAGGGTCTCTATAATCTTGAACTTATGCTGTGTCGGTATCATGTATGGTGTTGAAATCACAGCCTTATTGGCATTGACCAGGGTTTGGCTCATCAGGCGTTCCACCCGGGTCCTGAAATAGGGCTTGTTGTCTTTTACCTTATCCAGCGAGTCGAATACCGGAGTGACCCTGGCATGGATAAAGTGCATGGGGGCTAAGTTCGCCAGGGATTGCGAGATCGCCTCCAGAACAGGAGCTTGCTTCTCCTGGCTGCGCTGCCAAGCTCGGTTAAAGTCGTGGTAGTGCTTGTGCTTTCGGGTGTGGATAAGCGCTTCTATTGGAGTTACTAGCTCGCTGGTCCACAGTTGTTGATAGTTGGCCATAAACGGCTGAATAATATCGCCTCTGAACACCACATCCAGATCGAAGAAGTTCGCCTCCTGGCTATAGCCAAAATAGTCGTCGCCAATGTTGCGTCCACCTAAGATCATCAACTGACCATCGACGTTGAAGTACTTCTCATGCAGGCGATTGTCCAGCTGCGGCTTATGGCGCTGAAAGTCCAGGCTGCGCCCGAGCCACCCCGTCTTACGGGAGTTGAAGGGATTGAAGATGCGCAGCTCGATTGCCGGGTGTTGTGCCAGCTCAGCCAGCCAGGTTTCGTTGAAAACCAGGAGATCATCTAAGACGATGCGTACCTGAACGCCCCTATCCGCCGCCAGTTTCAACTCATTGAGCAGCATCAGGCCGGAGAGATCTTTATTCCAGGAGAAGTAGGTGATGTCGATACTCTGTTGGGCGTGGCGAATTGCCTCTATGCGACGCGCCAACGCCTCGCTCGCGCTGGGGATCAGATATACCTGTGCCTGATGGGGCTGGGCCTGCCAATTCGATTCAAAACCTGGCTCGACCTCTGGGTAGCTACCGGCACACCCGGTGAGTACCAGGCTGTAAAGGCATAGCAGTAACGCCATCAATTGGCGGCTTAGGGGAAATCTACTCATAGTTTGAGTACCTCGTTGAGAAAAAGGCCGGCTAGCGGTTAACCAGTCGGCCTTGGTGACGGGGATTCAAGGCTTATTTATCGAAGTAACTCATGATCAGGCCTAAGTCTTCCAGGCCGCTCAGACGACCGCCTCTTAGTTCGGGATCCTGAGCGCTATTTTGCTGTGCATCCCAGTCGGTGATAGGGGAGATCTCACCGTCGGCCTGAATGGTCAATACCCTGTCAGTGGCCGTATCGTATTGATAGTCGGCGAATAGCTCATCGCTAAACCAGACACGTGACAGAGTGTTCATCAGCTGCTGATCTTTGCTGCTTGGTTTTACCTGGCTGCCGGCCAAGTTGTATGGCTTGTTGAAGATGAAGGGCAGCTCTGTACCACTGCATATCTTGCCCATGCAACTGACTGACTTAACCAGATCGCCTGGGTAGATGCTTTCCCCTTCGTTGTATACGGTCCAGCTATTGAAGCTCGGCTTATAGGCAAACTGATACAAGCTGGTGGCCACCAGGCCCTGAACGCTGCTCTGCTTCGCCTTAACGTGAACCGGGCCGCTGAACAGTATGTCGTTGGTCAGTTGATTAAACTGCGCCATGTTGGCGACGGCGCCAGAGAGTTCACCCTCGTCGTTAGGGGCGTAATCGGTCAATGCAAACAACTTGTTAGCCAGCTCACCATTGCCTAAACCAAAGAAGAATTTCACTATGGCCTCGTAGGCGCTGCCAGGCAGCGTATCGCCAAGGTCTAGCTGTGCGGCAACTTGTTCAGGCGTGAGCTGTTGCAAGCGCTGCTGGAGTCGCTCCAGGTTGTCTTGAGACGCCAGCCAGGTTTGAATGGCCTGCGCCGACGGCTCTATCCCCTCTGGCGCCTCATTCATCTCTTTGATCAGCTCAATGACGGTTGGGATCAGTGAGGTGAGGCTCGGCAAGAAGCTGGCTGTGGCACTGTCGTTACTGTTAAAGCCGACGACCGTAGGTACTGTGTACTCGGTTTTTGCGGGCTGAGTGGTCAGGTGGTAGCCGCCAATTTCAGGCTTGAGGAATCCCGGGGCGCGATACTCTATGTAGGGCGCAAATGGCTTCAGGTGATGCTGTGGTGTCATCTCGCTGTCTAGCTTGTTGGCAAAACATAGGCCGCTACCAATCAGATCGCTGGTGTCGATACAGTCTATGCCTGACCAGGCGCCGACCGTCGACACAAGTCTGGTCGCTTTGGCTTGAACGGCCAGCAGCTCGGTAAGGCTGAGTTCCGCTAGGTTTTCGGTTTGGTACAGCGCTGCACTGTAGTCGGCCAACTTGTCGTTAAAGGTTTGTGCCTGGCCATAGGATTTGTAGTCGAATCCATAGCTGTTGCTCTGCATGATGGCGCGTCGGAAATAGGTGCCGGCAATGTTCTCCTGGGTTTGGCTCTGCTGTAAGATGCCCACTGACATGGCGCCCGCGTCCTGACCAATCAAGGTGACGTTGTCGGGATCGCCGCCAAAGAGGTCGATGTTTTGGTTTACCCACTCCAGCGCGCGTTTCTGATCGCCAAGGCCGAAGTTGCCTCCCTCTGGGGTCTTAGTGCCGTCGACCCAATGACTGCCTAAGAGTCCAAGACGATAGTTAAGCGTGACGGCAATAAATGGCTTACCATCCAGCGCGCCCTGAGCGACCACATTGTCGCCCTGCACCAGAGGTGAGGCGCCAGAGCCGACCTCAAAATCGCCGCCGTGAATAAACACATAAACGGGCAGTGCCGCTTCGGCTAGCGTATTTTCCGGGCGCCAGATATTGAGATTCAGGCAATCTTCCGACTGAGCCTGTTCTGTGGTGCGGTTCTGCGGGCAGGCATCGCCGAACTCGGTGGCATCTGTCACCGTGTCCAGGCTATTGAGCTGGCTATGTTCGAAACGAGCGGCACTGGCATAGGAGATGCCCTTGAAGGCCTCGAGCTCGACGCGCGCCGCCTCGCCCTGAAGATCGTCAACCACAACAGATTCTTTCATCGCGGTGATCTGCTGCTGGCCGATCTGCACATTTATCTGCTGGGCGGGTAGCGGCTCGACAGGTGCCGGTTTTTCGGGGATCGGCGGGTTGCCACCAGATTGGTCATCACCGCCACAGGCGGCTAACGACAGTGATACCAATACGGCTATGGTCGAGCGAGAAAATATGGTCATTTTAGACTCCATCTATCGGGATTTGGGTGAGCTGGGCTCATTTGATGGGGCTATGTTAGTTTGATTTTTGACCATTCAATAATCGGCTATGAAGGATCGAATCCTCACTTAACTGGAGGGCTTGATAGCACGGCAAATCAAGAGTTTGCGTCCTTCTTGCGAGTCTGGATGCCGAGCTTGGTTGGAGAGTCATGACACTGCAGATGTTGCCAAATGCTAGGCATAAAAAAACGACCCAATCTAACAGATTGAGTCGTTTTTGGAGCGGTGCAGGTTAGAAGCGATAACCCAGGTTGAGGGTGAAGGCGCTTCTGGTTTCGCCTTTGTTGTACAGGGCGGTCAAGTTGAGATTTTTACCTATCTGCTTGTTGAAACCTACCAGGTAGGCCCATTTGTTGAGTTCGACACCGACATTGTAAGTAAAGTCGCGTCCCAGGGCGTCTATGTAACCTAAGTTGCCTTCCATCGTCGGCTTGAGTCCCTGGTACTCGGCACCGACAAAGACCTGTGCACGATAGTCGAGGAACTGATAACCCAACATAGGTTGAATGGTTAAGATGCCATCGCCCCACTGGTCGTTGCCTTCCAGGCGCGTCTTACTGTAGCTCGCGGTCACCGAGGCGAAGAACTCTTTATAGCCTACCGACAGGGTGGTGCCCACGCCGACTAAGTCGTATTCGAGGTGCAGCGGTACGTTAAGCTCACCCGGCGAGCAGATATCCACCCCCTTGCTCGCCACTGCGGCACAAGCCAACTTGCCGCCGACTACCCCCAGTTTGTCTTCGAACACATCCTTCATCTTGCCGGTATAGTGGGCATCGACCACGGCATCGACATTGACCTTGCCAACGTAGCCGAACACGTTCCAGAAGGGTAATATGTTGACGTCGGCGCGCAGTGAATAGCTTTCGGCATTCACTGTACCGATCGAACTTTCCGGGTCAAAAAACTCGTCCAGATTCAATCCCATGATGTCGAAACTGCTGAAGCCGACATCCATATCCTGGTTGCGATAGGCCACCGAGAAACCGAAAGGCAGGGGGACATCAATACCGCGCTGGCGTACGAAGTCACCCAGGATGGGGAAGAGCCTGTCCAGGTCGACCTTCTCTTCGCGAATGCGCGGATCTGAGACAGTGCTCAGTAGCTCTTGATCCATCACCAGTACCCCTAGCATGTCGTCGTAGAAGGCGACAGGCTTCAGCTTGGCCATGTAATTCACAGATTTTTTGCCTTTCTGCCCTTTGGCCTGAATCGTCTTTTCCTTCACGACCGTCTTGCCATTGACCAGGGTATCGAAGCTGATGTCCTGTACATAGTCGGCCACGTGATAGTCATCATACTCGAAGGACTCGCCCTTGTTGGTGATCTGCATGGTGCTGGGCTTGCCGTCGATCAGGGTCAGGGTGACATGCATAAAACGAAAATAGGCGATATCTTGTGGCAAACCATATTTTGAGTAGTTAAAGCTAATCTCGACATGATTTGGGCTGATTTCATTGACCTTTAATGACGATTTGTCATAGCTGTCCATGTAATCTTTTAGGCGATACTCAATCTTGGTGATCGCCTCTATCTTAGCAATCACATCTTCTTCTTCGTCGAGCTTAGCCTGATCATACTTGATGCGCAGATCTATGTTGCCGCGGTTATCTGTGCTTTGCACCAGAAAGACCTCTGACTCATGGTTCTCGCCATCGACCTCGATGGAACGTTTAACGTGCTCAACCTGCTGATCGCCGTAGGTGAGAGAGCTGAGGCCTAGCTTGAGCAGCTCGTCTGTGATGCCATAACGCTCCAGTATCGACTGTGACGCATCGGCTGCTGCGGTTTGCGCCGCCTGTGGGGCTTCGGCATCGGCGTAGGCCGAGTTGCCAAAAGAGAGGGCCAGCGCTAAAGGAATCGCCTTAAGCATGGCTGTCTTGCCCGAAGTCATCTTGATGGTACGAAATTGAAGCTTTTGCATTCTGGAAACCCTTTTCGTTTGCCCAGTCTTGGTTTAACTGGCCGAACCCTGATGTAGGGCTCTTTGTTATTTGTTGAAGTGGTTCGACACAGGGTTGAGCTGCTCAATCTGTTATCGGTTTCTTCATTCGATGAGGGGATTTTATGAGCAGATGTGACAATTAAGTAATCGCCTTTGAAGGATGAAACCCTTCAATGTCAGAAGGCGTAAGAAACGAGCGGTTTTTATTTAATTGTCTGTTTTGTATCTTGTTTTGCCTTTGTTTTCTGGCGGGACTGGTCTGGCTGCCGAGGGGCGAGCCTAGTGGTGTGGCGGAAAATTTCTCAAAAGTATGAAAAAATTTTGCGGCTGTGCTCCCTGGAGGAACCCAGCCGCAAGTGCTATCGCGACGGCTTGCCGGCCTTATAGCGGTTTCTCTTTCAGCAGGCGCATGTAAAACCGGGTCACGGTTAAGCCGATCAACACGATCACCAGCATCAATATGGGGGTGACGATCTCATATTGGGGCGTGCCATGGAGTGCGTTCATGGTCATGATCAGCAGTAGGTTTCCGCCCAGTAGCCGAATCACCGCATGGGAGGGTTTATTGAAGCAACCATAGATCAACAGCATGTTGATACCGTAGAAGGCTAGCAACTGCCACAGCTCTGTCATCTGGGTCAAGATTAAGCAGTATTCGGCCAGAAACAGTGCGCCCCAGGCGAGACACGCCATCTTTGCCGGCCGAATCAGGCTGCTCGGCAAGTACACAGCGGCGTTGGCTAAGGCCGCCCCTATGAGCGGAAATATCGGCCCACCCGGTATCGCAAAGTAGATCCATAGGCCGAAACAGGTTGAAGAGATCGCCATTGCGGTCAAGGCATTGGTTAACCTTGGCTTAAGCGCCTTATAGCGAGGCGCCTTGTCTGCCACTATGGCTGGACGCTGTTTGGCCCAATAGTCTGCCAGCGCCTGGCATTTTGATTGGTCCTCGCGGATAGCGGCCTCGAGCTGCTTAAGTTCATTGCTTAGCTGTTCAAGGCTTAGCGGTTCAAGACTAGCCTGCTCCTGGATTATTTGCTCTGAGACTTGCTGTTCAGGACTTAGCGGTTCAGGGCCTAGCTGTTGAGGGCTTAGTGGCACAGGTTGCCCATCTGGCGACTGAGCACTCTCCTGTTTGTCTATTTCGCTCACCAGTCGGCTCAGATGCGCTTGTATGCCATCACAGGCGCCCACAATGCTCTGCCATTTGGCTTTTTCATGGCGCAAGAGAACCGACAGGGCCAAGAGTTCATCTAGCCTGTCGATATGGTGTTGGTTATCTAAGTAAGCCGCTTGAGTATCCAGCCGCTGCCCATCTGCCAATGCCTGACTCAAGTGTTTCTGGGCCTGACGAAACTGTTTAGTCACTGTCTCCAGGGTGTCGAAGAACAGGGATTCTGTGGTTGTCGGCCACAGAAAACGAAACACCACCGAGTAGGCCAAGACGCCCAGCAGGGTTTCTTGGATTCTTAGGATAGCGATATCAAAGGAGGCGGTGCCATTGCTGCCGCCCATCATGGCAACGATGGCAAAGACGGCAAATGACATGGTGAAGGCATAGCCATAGCGTTTGTTGTCACCGAAGAAGACGCAGAATCCCAAAAACAGATGGAAAAATACGATGAACAGCAAGCGCTCCTGAGAGAAGAGACCTATCAGCAGCAGCGCATAGCAGATACCGGCAAGCGTACCCAACAGACGCAGCTTACCCTGGCGAAGGCCGTGGCCGAAAGACTCGCTGGCCGATATCGCGATTACAGTGATGGCCGCCCAATAGGGCTTCTCCCATTGGAACCACAACGCCAGCGCGAGAGCCAGGGTGACCGCGAGGGAGACTTTGATCGCCTCTTTAATGGATGAGCTGAGCATATCTGTCCACCTTAGTGTTTGTGGAGTTTTACCGATGCGGTCATGCCGACCCTGAGCTGAACGTCCTGGGGAAGGTGATCGAGTTTAATCTTGACCGGTATGCGCTGCGCCAGACGGATCCATTGAAAACTGGGGTTCACGTTAGGCAATAGGGCGTTGCCAGTGCTGCCGTCGGCCTTGGCGATACCATAGCCTATGCTCTGTACCTCGCCTTGCAGCATCTCTTTGCCGTGCATCAGCAGGGTGACTTCTGCCTTGTCATGGACGTCGACATCCTCGAGATCTGTCTCTTTGAAGAAGCCTTCAATCCAGAAGCTGGTCTCATCGATCAAGGCCACCACAGGGTTGTTGGCGATCACCTGTGAGCCGACGCGATAGTTAAGGTTGGTAATATAGCCATCTGTCGGGGCGGTGACCTTGGTATAGCGCAGGTTTAATCTGGCCTCTTCCACCTGAGCCTTGGCCATCAATAGATTAGCCTTGGCCGTTTCGATGGCATTCTGCAGGTTGTTGAGCGTCAGTTCAGACTGCGCCCCTGGGGTGAGCTTTTCGAGATTCACCGCACGACGGGCCTCATTTTGCGCCTTACTCAGGAGTGTCGCCGCCTGTTTCTCATTGGCGATCGCCTTGTTCAGGCTGGCCTGGTAGAGGCTGGGATCGATTTCAAACAGGAGATCGCCGCGTTTGACCTGGGCGTTGTCTTCCACCTGCATCTTGATGATCTGTCCCGTGACTCTCGGTGTCACCTGAATGACGTGGGCACGGACCTGTCCATCTCTGGTCCAAGGGTTTTCCAGATAGGTCTGATATTGGCTATACAGGGTCGCAGTGGCGGCCGCCAGAATCAGCAGTGTGAGGGAGTATTTTTTAAACATCTTGATACCTATTTAGAAAATGGAAATAAACTGGCTAATCACGCCAACTAAAATGATGGTGATGGCCAGTTCTGTGAGCGCCGGCGCCGCAATATATTTGTGCCAGCCGAGCCTGATACCAATCGCGCTAAAAACGTTGGTAAGGACGTAAGCCATTACGCCAACAAGCAATAATGGCGGGAAATAGACATCGCCTAATGCTATTTCGTGGGGCATGATGTTCATCTGTAATTAGCCTTATGTGGTGAAAGCGGTGTTTTGCCTCGATGTGAAGCTAAGGTTTCTTCTCTAGGCTAGAGATGTTAGTGCGGTGGCGGGGGGAGCGGTAATCGTGTTTGATGGATTAAACCCATCAAATTAGATCAACAAACCTGATGGGATATGCTAGCTTAGCGCAATGATCAGGCCTTTTTCAGGCCATAGGTGTCGGCTATTTTAAGGGAGTAGATGATGAACTTCAGCTTAGAACAACTTCTTGCCTTTGTTACGGTTTATGAGTTTAAGTCTTTTAGTAAGGCCGCAGTAAAGCTGGATAAACATCGCACCACCATTGGCCAGGTGATCACTAACCTCGAAGACCAACTGGCCATCACCCTGTTTGAGCGGATTGGTCGATCCGTTGAGCCGACGCAGGACGCCACCTTGCTGTATCACTATGCGAAGCAAGCCATAGAACAGACACGTACCTTCGACCGTATGGCCTTGAGTTTGTCTTATGGTGGCCTGGAGTCTATCACCATTGCCTACGCGAGCTTTATTCCCCAGCAGGTGCTGACGGCGATACGCAAGGCGCTGATGCAAGATTTTCCCACCATGGGAGTGAACCTTCTGGTTCGTTCGAAAGCCGAAATTAAGAAAGGGATCCAGGATGGTTCGATTCATTTCGGTCTGGTGAATGTGTTCGAGGGCAAGGTGGTCAACAGCATAGATTCTGTGGCGATGCGCAGCATGGCTTTTGTGCCTTTTACCAGTAAGAACAATGAACTGGCTAAGTTGCCACCGAGTGAAACCATGACGGCCATGAAGACGGCGCGTCAGTTTGTGCTGAAATCTATGCTCGACGATGACATGGCCGATCGCGTGGTGTTCTCTTCTCACTATGAGGTGGTGGATCAGCAGACGCTGATCATCCGGATGCTGCAGGAGGGGATGGGTTGGGCACTACTGCCTCGCACCATAGCGTTTTCTGAGTATTATTCCGATGATATTGTTGAGGTTAAGGTTGAGCAGATGAAAGAGGCGGTGCTCGTGCCCGTGTCTTTATGGAGCCAACATTCGAAGCAGGTGATGCTGATCAAGCAGACCATCGCCAAGTGCATCACTGATTACCTGAAGGCGCTTGATAACGCTAACAGTTAGCCTTTATTGATATTCTTTCTGGCAGGCCCTCACTTTTAGCCTGCCTTCCTCCCCCTGTGCTTGGCAAAACCGACATTTCCTACTGTTTGTTTAGTCTGTTTAAACCGCGTCTTGCGCTTTATGAAGGGTTTCATCCTTCATAGGTGATTATCTGTCTCTAATCGTCGCGCATAAAATCTATCGGTAATCGAGGTGCTTCCCCTATGCACCTTGCACACCTTATCGATTTAGAAGTGACCAGACGATGGAAGCATTACAAGACATTTTGAATATATCTGCCTATTTAACCATTTTGATCACCCTGATCTTGGGTTATCTGGTGGGTAAGATCAGGCTGGGGCGGTTTCGTCTGGGCTGCATAGCCGGCACCTTGCTGGTGGGCATGCTCATAGGTCAGGCGGGGGGCGAGGTCGCGCCGTCCATCAGATGGGTCTTCTTCGGGATCTTCATGTATCTGGTGGGGTACCAGGGGGGATACCGTCTCATCAACACGCTCAAGCTGCGCCGAAGATCGATATTGGTGGCCAGTATGTCGATGAGCCTGATCGCCATAATGACCCTGGCCCTTGCCAGCTGGCTGTTTGATCTGAATCTATTCATGGCCATAGGCATGACGGCTGGAAGTTTTGTCCACCCGGAAATTCTCAGCGAGGCCGGCGAGGTGATCGGTGGACTGCCGGGATTGACGGAAACGGCTAAGCAGCTTGCCCAGCACCAGGTGCATTTAGGCTATATAGCCACCGTCATATTCGGTGTGTTGGGACCTGTGTTGATGATCGCCTGGCTGCTGCCAGCCGCCACGGCGCGAGCGTTGGGGGACACGGCCACACGTCATGCTATCGATACCAGCAGTAATATCGTCAGACGTGTCTTTCGGGTCAATACCGACAGTACCGTCGTGGGCAAGACTCTGGCGCAGCTCAATGAGCCCTCTATCGATACTCTCTTTGCGCTAACGCGAGCCACCACAGGTGCTAAGCCGGTCGAGGATGCGCCCATTGTTGCAGGCGATGTGCTTACGATTACCGGATGCCACAATGCCTTGTTTTACTTCGATGACAACCTCTTAGGCACTGAGCTGCCCTGCGATCTTGAACCTGATCGCAGCGAAGAGAACCATTTGATCTTGATGCATGGACAGCTTGTCGGCCGGTCGCTGCACCAAATTAAAACGGCGATCAACCGAGGTGGTCAGAGAGCCGTATGTATCACGGCCGTGTTCAGAGACGAGCAGGCCCTGGAGATCACCCCAGAGCTAGTGGTAAACCGCGATGATATCTTGCAGATCACTGGGTGCTCCGACGACATACAGGCCATAAAACAAGATGTTGGCCAGGATCTCCCCCATCACGGGGGCAACCAGGCGCTCTTCGGGCTGGGCCTGGTGGTGGCCTATCTCATCAGCCTCTGGCATCTGGATATCGGCGGCCTGTATCTCTATTTCAGCATGGGGCTGAGTAGCCTAGTCTCGGGTATCGCTGTGGGCTGGGCCTGCCACAGGGTCAACCCGCTGGAGCTACTGCCCGAGAATACCAGCAGTTATCTGCGTAACCTGTCGCTACTGGCGTTTACCGCGGTCACCGGCCTCTATTACGGGCCGCACATGCTCGATGCCATAAGGGTGAGCGGCATCCAGATCTCCCTGATTGGCTTCTGTGTGGTGCTGATCTCCCAGCTGCTCTCATTTTGGCTCGCCTTTTGGATTTTCAACCTAGACCAGCCAGCTAAGTTGATGGGTCGGGTCGCCGCTCATCGGCAAAGAGGGATTGAGATGGCCGCGGGTTATCGACAGCGAGCCCTCGACGATACCTTTTATGCACTGACCCTTTCCTACATCACATCGAGCATGTTGATGATGATTGTCGTCTCGGCGGTGCTGCATCTGCTTTGAGCATAGTACTTAGTGCTTAGTGCTTAGTGCCACATCATCAGTGGTGAAGAGCAGAGTTCTTTTTCAAATAATTTAGTGAGTTACAACCATGATAAGAAAACTACTTTACTGTGCCTTGCTCATGGCATCGTCACAGGCCGTCGCCGATAGCAGCTACTTCTTCGATGAGCAGGATGGTCAGCTGGACCTTGGTCGTCATCTTGCCGAGAACGCCTACGGCTTTCTGCCTATTCCCGTGGTGATCACCGAACCCGCCATCGGCGTGGGGGGAGGCTTGGTGGGCCTGTTTCTCCATGAAACCGAGGAGGAGAAGGCATTACGCATGCAAAAGGCCCGCGAATCAATAGAGGGCGGTGCCCAGCTGGTTCCGGCCGCCATGACACTGGTCGGTGCTGCGGGCACCGAAAATGGCACCTGGCTGGCGTTTGCCGGTCATCGTCACTCCTGGTTGAAAGACAGCATTCGCTATACCGGCATTGCGGGTGTTGCCAATGCCAACCTGGATATCTACACGCGTCTGGGTGGGCTCCTGCCGCCCGAGCATGCAATTCAGTTCGATACCCAGACCAAGGCGCTATTCGCGCTGCAGAAGGCGCAGTTTAGGGTGGCCAATACGCCCTTGATGCTTGGGGTTAAGCAGATCTGGAGTGAGTCGAGCGTGTCCTCCTCCGATCCCATCGTCGATTGGATCTTGCAAAATCGCCTCGGAGACACGAGTACCACCTCAGGCCTGGGGCTGGTGGTCGAGTACGATACCCGGGACAACATGTTCTTCCCTAAGAAAGGTTATCAGCTGACGAGTGAGTACATGGTGTTTGATGAGCATCTGGGCTCCGATACTAACTATCAGACCCTCAATGTCAGTGGTGAGGTGTACGTGCCAATGTCGGATCACTGGACCTTTGCCGCCGCGGCAAGCTTTGATGCCCTCTATGGCGATGACAATGAGTTGACCCCCACGGCCAGACCCTTCGTTAACCTGCGCGGCGTGTCGGCGTTTCGGTATCAGGGCGATAAAGTGGCGAGCGTGCAGTCTCAAGTTATGTATCACTTCGATCACAGGTGGACTGTGTCTGGCTTCTACGGCTATGGCCAAACCGCCAACGACTCCGGCCACGACAACCAAGATTCGGTCAACGCCTACGGCGTAGGCTTTCGTTATCAGATTGCCCGCCGCTACGGTATCCACATGGGCGTCGACCTGGCGAGAAGCGGTGATGACAATGCCATCTACTTCAAGCTAGGTTCAGGCTTTTAGGCCTTTGCCCCAGATGCCCAGGCCGAGCAGCAGGGCGGTGATCACTAACGGGCCACCCAGCTGTTCGCTCTGGCTCACCAGTGCCAGACCGAGTGCGATCATCAGATAATAGGTCAGGCCGAATAGGGCGCCTGCGGCCCCAGCCTGAGCCCGATAATCGACCAAGGCCTGGCTGAGGATGTTGGGAATGGCGATACCGAAGGCGGTCACTATCAGCACCATCGGCAGCAAGAAGCCCAGTTGAGTCTCGAAGAGGTAAACCCCAAAGGCGCCTATGAGTGCCAACAGGCTGGCCAGTTGCAGTAGCCGGGGTTGAGGCAGGGCCCGCCGCAACAAGGCTTTATTCAGCAAACTGCCGACCAGTGTGCCTGCGGCAAGTACCAAACCGCTATAGCCAAATGCCTGGGTGCTCAGCTCCAGACGCTGAAACAGAAACGGCCCCTGCAGATAGTAGCTAAACAGCAAGACGTTGAAGCCCGCCACTAAGGCGGCGCTGTGCCAGATCTTGCTATCTGTCGCCATCCGCAGGGTGAGTGACCATAATGGCCTTGTTTGTCGACTGGCAGGCTGGGGCTCGGGCTGAGTTTTGGGCTGAGTCTCGGGGAGTGCGCTCAGGCAGACGGCGCCGAGCAGCAGCGCCAGCAGGCACAGGCAGAGAAACACCGCCCGGTAACCGCCCAGGCTGGCCAGCAGGCCGCCAGAGAACATGCCGACCACAGGGCTAATGGCGATCCCCATCCCCATGTAGGTGAACACCTTAGCCAGAGAGGGACCATCGAAGCTGTCCCTGAGCATGGTCTGGGTGACCACTGAGCCCACTGCGGCGCCAAAGGCGCTGAGGGCGCGCATTGCCAGCAGCCACTCGAAACTCGGCACCCACAGGGCGGCAAAGGCGGCGATGCCATACAGCATCAGACCGATTAGCATGGTGCGGCGCCTGCCAAAGTAGTCACACAGTATGCCCCAGCACACCACGCCAGCGGCGAAGGCCAGGAAATAGATAGACAGCGTCTGCCCGGCCAGTGCCAGCGGCACACCGAAGCCGGCGGCAATGTAGGGAAGCGCCGGGCTATAGAGGGTTTCCACTATCTGAGGAAACATCATGAGGAGCACCATCAGGGGGATAGAAGGCGTGGTGTTCATGGCTTAGACTCGCTGAAATCAAAAGGATGTGCAGTCTAACGGCCTCTGCTATAGTCCAAATAATATGATTAAGACAAAAAATATCGAAATGAGGACTTGTGGCATTTATCGATGAAACCTGTGAGTTTAATCCCGATGCGTTAGATGCCGAGGTGGTGGGCATCGCTGCGCGTCTGGGGCAGCATGACTCGGGCATGCACAGTCACGCCAAGGCGCAGTTGCTCTACGCGCCGCAGGGCTGCATGACCATCACGCTGTCGGGGCTTCACTGTGTGTTACCGCCGACTCGCGCCGCCTGGATCCCGCCGGCGTGTCGCCACAGCGTGGTGATGAATCGTGTGGTAGATTACCGCTCGCTCTACTTTGCGCCGCACCTGACTCAGGCCATAGACAATCGTATCCGGATCTTCGAGGTCAATCCCCTGTTGAAGGCGCTGGTGGAGCGCATGGCCTTCTGGCCCTGGGATAAAGCATCGACGTCCATGGTGAACACCTACCGCCTCTTCTTCGAGGAGCTGGTGCAGGCAAAGGAGAGCCATCTGGTGCTGCCTATGCCAAGTGACCGACGCCTGCAGGCTTGGCTGAGCAATCTGCAAGCCGCCCCTTGTGAGGTGCCGACCCTCAAGCAGCTTGGAAAGCGACTCGGTGCCAGCAGCAAGACCATCAGCCGCATCTTTGTTC
The DNA here is from genome assembly GCF_000832025.1 of Shewanella sp. cp20. NCBI lineage: Bacteria > Pseudomonadati > Pseudomonadota > Gammaproteobacteria > Alteromonadales > Shewanellaceae > Shewanella > Shewanella sp. cp20. The sequence goes on from NZ_JPII01000009.1 coordinate 215,672, forward strand.
GTCAGACGGGCATGGCGTACCAAAACTGGCGCCAGCAGTGGCGACTGCAACAGGCGATCGCCCTGCTCGCCAGCGGTCATCAGGTGAACGATGTCGCCTATCGTCTGGCCTTCTCCAGCGACAGCGCCTTCATCGCCTTCTTCAAGCAACACACTGGCAGCACGCCGCTGCAGTATTTGCAGCCCAAATACTGATAAATGGCAGATTTGCCGTTAAAGATAATCTGATGAGCTGCTCGCCTAGGCTGGCGCTAAGGGAGTTATCTTTGCTTGGCGCCCTCGACGGCACTCTTGACGGTACTCTCGACGGCATCCGCGATGGCGGCTTTGATCAGAGGCTCGAAGATCTCAGCCTGCCCCGCGGGAATCAGCTGTCTGTGGATCTCGCGGCGTTTTGACTCGCCATACAGTCGTTCGGCCAGCCAGCCGGTAAGATAGAGTGCCGATAGACAACCACCCGCCGTCGCGATATTGCCCTCAACCACCAGAGGCTTGTCTTGTACATCGACGCCCATAGACACCAGACCCGGTTTGGCATCCGGGTGGGTCGTCGCCTTAATGCCATCCAGCAGGCCAAGTTTGGATAAGATGAACGAGCCCGCGCACATGGAGCCTATGAGTTGCTTGTCGGGGTTGAGGCTGAGAGCCGTCATAAATGCCTCATCTTCTAATGCGGCAGGGACACCCTTATAGCCGCTGGTGAAGAGGACGACATCGGCACTGTTGGCTTCACTAACATGACCATCGGTTGGCACTGTGAGGCCCAAAGTGGAGGTGTGAAATGCCTTGGTGCCAAGTACCCGTACGTGCCAATCCGACTGGGTTCGGCCAAGAATGTCGCGCATCAGGAAGAAATCTATGTCGGTAAATTCATCAAAGAGGACTATCGAAATGTCATACATCTTCTATCTATTCCGTTTGTGGGCGTGAGGTGGCAATCGCTTCTTCGCGGTTTGAACACCGGCGTCGCACCAGTGCGCTGAGTTCGGCTGTTACTTTGGAACTTGCTGATTGTTTTATATTTTACCAGTAGTGAAGGTGAGAGGTGATCGGGCATTTTCATTATATTTGAGGGCGATACACATCCTGCTCATTGGGAGTGTACCTTCACCGCTTTAAGTCGTCTTCCCGGCGGGGGATGTGAAGGACTTTAGCTATTGAGCTTCTGACTGCTAGGCTTGTTAAGCCGAGTTATTTGACACCATGGCTTGGTGGTCAATCTATTGCCTGCGGCAGGTGCAGCTGGAGAGCCATAGGCGTTTCGTTTCTTAGCGTCGACCTGAACTGGTGTTTAGTGGGATTGTTTGTTTCTATGGCTTCATGGTCAACCTATCGCCTGCCCGGCGGGGGATGTGCAAGCACTCTTTTGGCACGCCACAAGCACATCCATGTGGGCTTCACGGCGGCGTCCATGCCGCCGAGAGCCAAAAGCGTGCTTACACCCCTATTTAAACGTCTCTTCGATTAAGCATTATTTGTTGTCGTTCGAGGTGATGAATTTAAGCAACTAAGCTTCTGGCTTATACGTTTGTTCAGGTGAGTTATTTGACACCATGGCTTGGTGGTCAATCTATTGCCTGCGGCAGGCCCAAGTGCAAACAAATTTGTGACACGCTACGAGCACATCCCTGTGAGCTCTACCTCGGCATCCATGCCTCGGAAGGTCACAAATGTGTTTACACCGAGTTATCCATCTCTTCGATTTAGCGTTATCTGTTGCCTTCCCGGTGCCAGCCTTGCTTGTATCAGAAGGCGTTGGAGATCTCGCCTCTTCTCAGTAATAAATCAAGCTTCTCTTGTCTTGGTTGTGGTAACTTTTGAATTGAAAAACAATACTTACATTGTTATAAAATTCAAATCCTTACTGTTTTCGTTTTGGAGTGCATTAGGACTTAAAGATTGTTATATTCGGCTTTTGCGCTAACAAGTATCTTAAGACATGGAAGAATCATAAATGCAGGAAGATAATTCAATATATGTAAACTTTTTTATTAGCTGGTTTCCCCTTCTTTTAGTATTGATAATTTGGCTCGTGCCCTTGGTTGTTATTGGCAAGTCAAAAAGAGTAGGAAGGAAAGAAAAAGCCATTTGGTTATTCGCCACATTTTTTGTTAGTTGGGCCAGCTTTATGCTCTATTTAATTATTGCCCCAGTAATGCAAAACGACGACTGACATGTTTGATAACAAACTGATGAAGTCATGTGCTATGCACTTTTGCTAAGAGAAGTTTGCACATGGGTACATCGCAGGTGTGAGGTTACAGCGAAGATAAGGTCTTCAAACATATATCATAAATTCAAAATGATCCAAAAAGCCAAATCTCTCAGCCTTAAAAACAAAGCCAAATCGAAGAGACGTTAGATACTGGTGTAAACACGGCTGCGGCCTTCGCCAGCATGGATGCTGGCGTAGAGCCCACAGGGAGGTGCTTGCGGCGCGTCGCAGAAGTGTTTGCACATAAAGCCTGCGGCAGGCAATTGGTAGCGATGAAGGCGCGAGCTTCAAACTGACTCAATTAGTAGCAAATACCTAAACCCCACCGTTGGTGATAGGCTGCAGCGAAGGTGTGACCTTCAGATTACCTCACTAAATGACAACGCCGCGGGCCGCAACAAATGGCAAATATACAGCCTTTATTCCAAGGCCATCAATGCCCTATTGACCCCAAATGCTGTATCAAATACATCCTGATCTCGGTCGGCGTCTGGCTGACCCAGAACCCACCAACATAGGCAATCAGCGGGATAATAAACAGCAGCAGTAACAGCATGATGGTCAGTCCGCGGGCCGACAGCTTGATACCGTTGCGGGTACTGAGATGCAGCGCCTTTGGCTTAGGGCAGGCTGAGACGCAGCGCATGCAGGCCTGGCACTCGTCCGAGCGCACCGTTCCTTGCACATGTACCTTGATGTTGGCTGGGCAGGCGCGGGTGCATTTGTCGCAATTCATCCCCTTGGCCTCGATGAGGCAGTGCTGAGTGCTGCGGCGGATCTTAAACGGACTCAAGAAGCTGGTGAGGCCGAGCAGGGCACCGTAGGGGCAGATGTAGCGACAGAATCCCTGGCGGCGCCAGGCGGCGAGCAGCAATATGACGACGAAGCAGGCCAGGGTGATAAGCCCAGGGGTGATGAAGAAGAGCGCCATCTTGAGATCGGCGATCTTATGATAGTTACCCTCGAGGTAGTGGGGAATCGAGGCTGACGGCATGCCGAGCACGATATAGAGCAGGCCCGCCAGCAGCAGGTATTTCAGCATACGCAGCGGCCAGTCGAGCCAGGCCGGTGGCAGCAATTCCTGCTTGATGAAGCGTTTCCTGAGTCGGTAGAGGTACTCCCCGGCGAGCCCCAGTGGGCAGGCCCAGCCGCAGAAGGCGCGTTTGCACAGCAATCCGGTGAGGATCACCACAGTGAGCATCACGGCGGCGGCCGGGTGGTTTTGATCCCAGATACCCAGTGTGATGATCGCCTTAAGCTCTATGGCCCCGGCGATAGGCAGGAAGGCGTCGCCCACGTCGGGGCGTATCAGGTAGGGCGTAATGCCTAGCTTAAGCATGATGGCATTGGCCCCATACTGAAGGCCGACCAACAGCATGGAGAGTGCCAGCAGGTGCTGTATCCATTCCCTGAGCGTGTTGGCGCGTACATCTCCCTTGAGCAGCTCGGGTCTAACCCTGTGGCCCAGGGCCAATAGTCCGCCAGCCAACAGCAGGGCGATAAACAGTGGCCAATAGAGGGTCACCAGCGCGGCGCCCATTAGGGCGGCGCCACTGACGACGGCGCCCCAGCGTTTGCCGCTCCAGTAGAGCAGGCTGACACTATAGAGTAAGGCTAAGGCGAGGGTAAGGGATTCGATAAGGCTCATACTGGCTTGCCAAGTCATTGAATGTATTAGTAAGAGGCGCTGCTGGCGTGGTTAGTTCGTGGCGGTTCGTGGTTTTGTGCGCTGACTCGCGAAATCGAGCCGATTCGATAGGGGGAAGGAGATCTATATCCGGTTGTTATACCAATCACAGTAAACATGTGATCAGAAATAGCGCCGGAAAAACGCTCGAGCACAAAGCAGGATTTTCTAGATTATTAGTAAAGGTTTAAAGCGAAGGCGCCCAGGCAATCCTAGGCGCTTTTAGGCGGAATATTACTGGTTGCCTTCCATCGATTGGATGAAGCGGTTGGATTCGGCAATCGACTTGTTCATCTCTTTGATCAGGCTGGAGATATCGGTTTGCAGGCTGGCAAACTCGCCCTTGATGGCGCCTATGGCCTGGGCGTTGAGGTTGTGCTTGAGGTAGAGCATGTTGTCTTTCATGGCCGTCAGGATAGGCGGCATCTTGCTCTCGGCGCGGCGCATGGTGCGTACCAGCTGCTCGTAGGAGCGACGGGTCTCGCGCAGCTTGGTTTCGCTGTTGCGGCGTAGGCTGGCCTTGCTGATCTCGCTAATTTCCGCCTGCCATTCGTCAAATAGCGCCTCGGCGACATCTTCTACCTTGTCGATGCGGTCGCTCACCTCGTCGGCGGCTTCCTGAGAAGATTCATATTCGTCTCTGGCCTTCTCGTAGGCGCTCTGCAGATCGCCACCGTCGTGGTTCAGCAGCGCCTGCATCTCTTCCAGTGCCGAGCTGAACTGCTCCTGGGCTTCTTCTTGAGACTCTTTGGCGGCGTTCACGCGATCCACCATGATGTCGCGCTTATGGTAGCCCACCTTCTCCATGGCACCATAGTAGGCGCTCTGACAGCCGCTGAGCATGACGACGGCACCCAGGGCCGCTGCTGTGATGAGTTTTTTCATCCTGACGATTTCCTTGTTAGACGGTTAGTCGGCCTTGAATTTAGCGGCGTCTATGATGCTCCACAGGTGAGCGATACCGCCTATGATGGCAGGGACGATCAACCACCACAGGGCATAGCCCACTATGGTGACGACACAAAACAGGAGTGCCGCCAGGATGCGTCCTTGTACTAATTGGCCCAGGCCTGGGAAGAAGAAGCTTGCGATGGCGGCAATCACGTTGCCAGCCGAACCTTGTTGGGACATCAATTTATTCCTTACACTTGTATCTAGTGTCTTTAAACTTGTAATCTTACTGTACCAAGATACGCAGTTAACCCCACTTGAATCAAGAGAATAACGTGATAAATAGAATAGATGTGAGCCTGCTTCGTTCGATCATGCTGGGTATCTGGCAGTTCATGATACATCTAAAGCAGCGTGTCGCGGAAGACCAGATAAATATGCGGGCGGGTCACCTGGCTTACGTTACCTTGCTCTCTCTGGTGCCTATGGTGGCGGTGACCATGTCTATGCTGTCGGCCTTCCCCGTGTTTAAGGGGATCCGTAGCCATATCGAGACCTTCATTTACGACAACTTCATCCCCTCTGCCGGGGATAGCGTGCAGATGTATATCAACGAGTTTGTCGCCAACGCCTCTAAGGGCACGGCTGTGGGTATCGGCGCCCTAGTCGTGGTGGCCATCTTACTGATCTCCAATATCGATAAATCGCTTAATGGCATCTGGCGCACTACGGAGAAGCGCTCCATGGTGGTCTCCTTCTCCATGTACTGGATGGTGCTGACCTTGGGGCCCGTGTTGATGGGGGCCAGCCTGGTGGCCACCTCTTATGTGGTGTCTCTCAAGCTGTTTAGCGGCACGGATCTCAGCGGTGTGGTGCCGCTCCTGGTAGAGCGTCTGCCCATGTTCTTCTCGGTCGCCACCTTCCTGCTGATCTACATGGTGGTGCCCAATACCAAGGTGAAGTTTTTCCACGCCCTGCTTGGCGCCATCGTCGCGGCGTTGCTGTTTGAGCTGGGCAAGAAGGGCTTCGCCCTGTACCTCACCGAATTTCCCGCCTATGAAGCTATCTATGGTGCCCTAGCGACCATCCCCATCCTCTTCGTCTGGGTGTATCTCTCCTGGATCATCGTCCTGATCGGCGCCGAGATCACCGCGGCCATGCCTGAGTATCTGGATAAGCGTCTGATGGATCTGGTGAACAAGGAGCTGGCAGATGATGAGCCTGATGAGCATTTCGACGAGTCTAAGCGGTGAGTCCGGCTAAGTCGCATCCGCTGATCCGTCAGGATTGGATAGATGTCGGCGAGGGGCACCAGCTGTTTCTGGCGCAATATGGTGATCCCCAGGGCATTCCCGTGCTCTATCTGCATGGTGGACCGGGTGCCGGCTGTAATCCTCTCGAATTGAGGCTGTTTATCGACCGCGGCTTTCATATCTACCTGCTGGATCAGCGCGCCGCCGGTCGTTCCAAGCCCTGTGGCGAGCTGGCCAATAATGACTTTCCCAGCCTGGTCAAAGATATCGAGCGCGTGCGTCATTGGGCGGGTGTCGAGGCCTGGTGCCTGCTCGGCGGCTCCTTTGGCGCGACCCTGGGGTATCTCTACAGCTGCGTCTATCCTGAGCGAGTGCTGTCACAGATCTATTGGGGCATGTTTATTCCTTCATATGAGGGGATGCAATGGCTCTATGGCCGGGGCGGGGCGGCGCAGATCTTCTCCGGTGAGTATCGCCAGTTTGCCGCCGGACATGGGGAGTCTCTCGAGCAGTTATTTGATCATTTCGAGACCGGATTTAGCCATCAGGATGCCGAGGTTCGCCGTAGCAGTGTATGGCGTTGGCTCCGTTGGGAGCTGGCCCTGGCCGTCCCCGGCTTCGAGTTAAGCGAGGCCCTGGCCGAGCAGGGCGGAGCCTTGGCGAGAGTGGAGCTGCATTATGCTCGCAATCAATATTTTGGCGGCTATCGGCTGATGAAGAAGGTAGGTGGCGATCTCACCTGCCCAACCATCATACTGCAGGGGGAGCTGGACTGGGTCTGCCCGCAGCGTCTGGTGGATGAGTTTCTGGTGGAACACGGTCCTAGCCTATTGAGGTCACGCCTGGTGAAGGGTGGCTATCATACCCTCGCCGACAGTAAGATGTGCCTGGCGGTCGCCGAGGCGGTGACCCAGATGGGGCGTTATCTGGCCGCCGGTAAAGAAGACAAGTAACAGACAAGTAAAGCGTCATAGCCTAAAGGAAGCAGATAACATGAAGAAGAGACTGATCGCCGTTTTGGCGCTTGTAGTATGTACTAATGTGTTGGCGACCGAGCGAACGCCCCAGCCGGTGCCAGAGCGGGTCTATTTCAGCGGCATGAGCGACGAGCTGGCCACTGATGCCCTGCTGGTGTCGCTGATCAACAAGAATTATCTGGCTAAGAAGGTGGGGCCGAATAAGGTGGGGGTGCAGCTGGGGAATCATCAATTTGTGCTGCAGCCAAGCCTGAATCCAGAGGGAATAGACCGTATCTTGGCGAGCCGTTTCTACGCGGTGAGCCCTAAGCTGGTGGGCTCCCAGGAGCTGGTGGCGCTGATCGGCACCCTGAACGATAAGCTGAACTTTGCCAAGTTTACCCTGAGGGAGGAGGGCAAGGTGATCCAGGTGCAGGGGGCGGCGACCTTTGTTGGCACCCTGGAGCTGGAGGAGCTGCGCCGTTTTCTTATCTGGACAGATGATGCCCTGATGCGGGTGGGGCAGGCCCTGCCCAACAGCGCCGAGCAGTTGATTAAACCCATTCCCGTGATGTCAGCCAACTAGAAGCATAAGGGCTACGGGCGTAGCCGTGATAAGCGTTAAGCAATAGGAGTCGAGCGGTAGTGATTGCCTTAATACAGAGAGTGAAGCAGGCCAAGGTCGATGTAGATGGCCAGACCATAGGCGCCATAGATAAGGGCCTCCTGGTCTTGCTGGGGGTCGAACGTGAAGACGACCAGGCTAAGATGGAGAAACTCGCCACCAAGGTGATGAGCTATCGCGTGTTTAGCGATGAGCAGGGCAAGATGAACCTGAATCTCAAGCAGGTGGGCGGAAGTCTGTTGGTGGTTTCTCAGTTTACCCTGGCGGCGGATACCGGCCGCGGCCTGCGCCCGAGCTTCTCTGGCGCCGGAACCCCGGAGCAGGCCAAACGCCTCTATGAGGCGTTTGTCGATTACTGCGCCGCCCAGGGCGTGCCCGTGCAGACCGGCGAGTTTGCCGCCGACATGCAGGTGAGCCTGATCAACGACGGCCCGGTCACCTTTAATCTGCAGGTGTGATAATGATGCAGCAGATACAGGAACTACTCGGCGAGCTGCAGCGCACATGGCATGAGACGATCCCCGTCAGCGCCTTCATGCAGATAGCCCCGGAGACCTACCAGGAAAAGACCCTGACGGTGAGTGCGCCGCTGGCGCCTAACATCAACCTGCATCACACCATGTTTGCCGGCAGCATCTATACCCTGATGACACTGACTGGCTGGGGCATGGTCTGGTTGCAGCAGCGACTTGCCGGGGTCGAAGGGGATATTGTCCTGGGCAAGGCGGATATTCGTTATCTGGCGCCCGTGGGGGAATCGCCTCAGGCGCGGGTGACCTGGCCCAAGGTCAATGAGCCGGAGGGAGATCTAAGCCTGTTAGGCCAAGGTAAGCGGGCCAAGGTGAAGCTAGAGGTGAGCCTCTACTGCGGCGAGCAGTGCTGTGCCCAGTTCCAGGGCACCTATGTGAGCCTGCCTAAATAATACCAATCGTAATAAATAATTGATCATTCTAGCTTGTTAAAACGCTCGATAACTGTATTAGTATTTTTAATTGTAGAATAACTACTTATCTAAAAATCCTGCTTTGTTCTCAAGCGTTTTTCCTGCGCTATTTCTGATCACATGTTTACTGTGATTGGTATAAGCTTGTCTTAGCGTCTATCAGCGTCGCCAATCACGGCGCGCATTTTAGGTCGCAAAAACAAAAACGCCTGATGATTATCATCAGGCGTTTTTCGATCAAGATTGCAATCTTAGATTGCCGTCAGGCTGGCGGATTATCCCTTAGGATAAGGGTGAGCAACGCCTTTGTGACAGTCTACACAAGTCTTACGCTTGTCAGCATCTTTCTTGAAGTTGTTGGCGTGCATTCTCTTCGCCATCTTCTTCATGGTTTCAGGCTGGTTCTCGTAGATACGAGTGTGACAGTGCTGGCAGTTAGCGCTGTCGTTAGCGCGGAAGTATTTAAGTGCTAGGTCAGCCTGCTCTTTACGGTTTTCATCCAACCACTCTTGAGTGTTGAAGCCGTCGATAGTGAGGAAGCCGTATAGATCTTTAGATACGATGATCTTCTTGATCAGGTAGTCAACCGGGCCGTGTGGCAAGTGACAGTCTTGACACTGAACGGTTACGCCCGCACGTCCGCCGCCGTGAGCCGACGCCATCACCTCATCTTTCAGAGAGTGGTTGCTGTGGCAAGACATACAGAATTCATCTGTACTGGTTGCATGTAAAGTTTGTTGTGTCGCAAAGTAGCCCACAACACCGACTACAATACCCACCACGAGTAGGGCAAATATTGAGTATTTCGCGCTAGGTTTGAATAGTGCACGCCAGTTCATCACTCTATCTCCAAAATAATATGTTTATTATATCTATTATATTTAATGCATCTCTGTAGCTGAGAGTATAACCAGAAGACGCCGCTTGATCTGGCTTTAAAACCGTAAAATGAGAGCTAGCTCTAACTCTATCTTACATAAGCAAGATTTTGTGAAATCGCTCATAATATATGCGCATTTACTAAAGTTATAGTAAAGACCATGACATGACAAGTTCGTCGCAACTTTTACTATTTAGTAATGATTTCGTTGGATTTTATGGGGTTATTATCTATTGCTAATATGACGATTGTTCGCGAAATGGAAAAATAATTTAATAGGCAGTGAACCTTTTTTAAAGGCGCCTGTCTATCATGGTAATTCCGGTTCAATTAATGACGTTTTTCTCGCTTATATGACACGTATCTTCGGCAAGTTTGTATTGATCATCGCCCTACTGGGTCAGTTTGTTCTGACACCAGCCATGGCCATGCCCAGTGCACTCATGTCTATGATGCAGGGCGATCATATGGCGATGCCTCAGGAAATGAGTCAGGTCATGAGCCAGGAGATGACACAGGTCACCCAAGCCGTAAAGACCGGCATGCAGATGTCTCATCAGGGGCAGGTATGCAAGATGTCCGGCGACAACTCGCTGGTGGATTGCGAGGCTCTGTGCGCCGCAATGGGCCCGGGCGATTGCATGACCCATTGCGCCTCGACCCTAGGTAACCTGAGTGCCAGCGTGCCATCATTGGCCTTTCAGCCTGTGTCGGGTCTGATTGTGACCACTGGTTGGTCGCTACAGACCGCCGATCTCACCCCCCTATCACCCCCTCCCATTGGTTAATGGTTCGTCTTCAACCCGCGTAACACGCACGTACAAAGCTCGAATACGAATCTGCCGCGCCGCTAACCTCATATGGCGTGGCCAACAATTTGCCAATTTGTCAGGCCTATGCCTGATGGGAGTCGATTATGAAAACACGTCATATCTTTACCAGCACACTCGTTACCAGCACGCTTAGCGCTTTCCTTGCCCTAGCCATGGTTAACGCCGCCAGTGCCGCCAGCCTCACTCTGCCCGACGAGATACAGGTGCAAGGTGGAGACGTTAAGCTAGGTCATCAGCAGAGCGTCTTAACCTTAGATTCGGGTAAGCAGCTGGTGGAGCTGGTCTATCGCGACATCTTTGCCGATAACGCCGATGATTCCGGTGTCTGGGTGACCTCGCAGCCGCTCTATTTAACCTTAGATGTCAAAGCTGATGATGCCTATCGCCTGGTGTTACCCGAGATATTGAGTCAGCAGGACGCAGAGGCCTTCATTGATGCACCTAAGGCGCGCCTGGTGTCGCAAAATGGTCGGCAGCAGGAGCTTACCCTGATGAACCATCAGGAGTTGATGGAAAAGATCTGGCTGGCGAAGTAATGCCGCTCGATTTAGATGACCTTGATATATTGGAAATGTGAGTTTTATCAAGGCCTCATCTTGATATCGTGATAGACTTGGATCATCTCATTATAGGGTTACATCATGCGTCAAACGCTTAGGCATCACACGTTAGTCATCTTCACATTGCTCGCTTTGCTGGGCCAGGTGTTGTTGGCTAATGGCATGGCGATGATCCCCTATGCGCAGGCGGATGAAATGCCTATGATGCAGATGAATAATGGCGATAACTGTCATGATGACGGTGCAAAGATGCAATCTCACTGCTGCGATGATGAGCAAAATGTGCTTCCCGCTGCTCAGCATTGCTGTGAAGGCAAAGGATTTTGTAAGGGAGATTGTAATCACTGCATGGTGATCTCTGTGACAGGCACGCTGTTTACCGTTACGCCCTGGCCTGGCGTAGCCGGTTCCGAGTCTATCCTGGCCACTCAAATGCCTCATTTCCACTCTATCTCTTTAGGCTCAGCCTTCCGACCGCCGATCGCCTGATCTTCTGTGGCGCCTGGTAGACGGGCCGTCCGAGTCTAAATCGATATACCTATTGTTTATCAACGTTTTACTAGGTGTATTGGCGTAGTTAATCCCGCTGTCTTGGAGACTCTCCATCCGCCGGGTGCGCCTCAACGATAGCTTCACTGATGTTTAACGAAAAATGAATTATATTAGCCGCATATTAATTACCTTTGAGTTAAGTTGCGTAATATCTACGCGCTTTATGCGGTCATCCTTTGATGGAGTCCATAGATGAAAATCCTGATCAGTCTGATTTTAACTGCGTTTATCTTTGTGAGCACGGCCCCAATGGCCTTCGCCGAGCAGCATCATGCTGCGGCGGCCGAACAAGGTTATGACTGCCCCATGCATCCTGAAGTGAAAGGCGCCAAGGGCGATACCTGCCCTAAGTGCGGCATGAACCTTGAGCCAGCGGCGCACCATGCCACGGCCAAACACCATGGTAAGGACTGCGACAAGTGTCCTCACCATCAACATGCTAAAGCCGACAAGGCTGGCGGTTACGAGTGTCCTATGCACCCAGAGGTGAAAGGCGCCAAGGGCGACACCTGCCCTAAGTGTGGCATGAACCTGGAAAAGGCCAAGGCGGCCAAGGCCGGTAAGTCATGCGACAACTGCCCTAAACATAAGCATCAACACGATATGGCTAAGCAAGGCTATCACTGCCCTATGCATCCAGAAGTGAAGGGGGCGAAAGGGGATTCATGTCCTAAGTGCGGCATGTTCCTTGAGCCTGTGGCGAGCGCCGATAGCGGCCACAAGCATCACTAGTTTATGAGTGGAGATGAGGCATTATGAGTCAGGTAAATTCGAAAAACAGAGGCCAAAAGCTCGCTTATCTTTTGAGTCTTTTTATGGTGGCGACTCCGCAGCTGGGCCATACCCAGGCGCTAGAGGCCAACACGGCCCACGGACACGAGGCGCACCAACATGCGGCGGGAGAGAAGACCTATGTCTGCCCAATGCACCCCGAGGAGACCAGCCACGAGCCGGGAAGCCGTTGCCCCAAGTGCAACATGTTCCTGGTAGAGCAGGAAACCGAGACGAGTGAGAAGAGTTTGACGGCCGGGCATGAGCAGAAGACCTATGTCTGCCCCATGCATCCCGAGGAGACCAGCCACGAGCCGGGAAGTCGTTGCCCCAAGTGCAACATGTTCCTGGTGGCCGAGGAGGAAGAGGAGTCGATTAGCACTAAGGCACAGGCCGAGATGGATCACAGCCAACACGATCCCTTGGCTCAGGCAAAGCCTGCTCCCCTTACCGGTGAGCCGTCGATCAAATATGTCTGCCCCATGCATGCCCATATCGTTAGCGATGTGCCCGGTACCTGTCCTATCTGTGGCATGAATCTGGAGAAGGTGGAGATGTCGGCCGATGCACAGCAGATTGAGATAGATGTCTCTGGCAGCATGCAGCAGGCCCTGGCGCTTAAGGTGGCTAAGGCTGAGAAAGATACCCTGTGGAAGTTTGTCCAGACAGTGGGTCAGATAGGTTATGACGAGAGCCAGATCAACCATGTGCACGCCAGAGTCAACGGCTGGATAGAGAAGCTGGCCATAGATTCAGTGGGCGACAAGATCACCAAGGGGCAGCTGCTGTATGAGATCTACTCGCCGGATCTGATCAACGCCCAGGATGACTATCTGTTGGCGCTAAGCAGTCTGCAGAGCTCAAAGGAGAGCCGCAATTATCAAGACCTGGTACGTAAGGCGGGGCTACGCCTTGAGTTACTGGGGATGAACAAGGCGCAGATTAAACAGCTCGCCAAGACGAAACAGACCCAGTATCGGGTGCCTTTCTATGCCAAGACAGACGGTATCGTCAAGGCGCTGACCGTGCGTGATGGCATGTATATTCAGCCAGCCACAGAGGTGATGTCTGTGGTGGACCTATCTAAGGTGTGGGTGATTGCCGATGTGTTCGAGAATGAGCAGAGCTGGCTTGCCATTGGTCAACCCACAGAGGTTTCTGTGCCGGCCATGGATCTTAAGGGCATAGAGGGCAAGATTGACTACATCTATCCCGAATTGGATCCCGTGACCCGTAGCCTTAGGGTGCGTATTGTGCTGGCCAATAACGAGGTGGCCCTGCGTCCCAATACCCTGGCCAAGATAGAGATCTACGGCGGTCCGAATGAGGATGTGCTGGTGATCCCTCAGGAAGCCTTGATCCAGACGGGCAAAGAGAACCGCGTCATCGTCAAGCAGGGTGATGGCAGCTTCCTGGCCCGCAAGGTCACCGTCGGCATGATGTCGCAGGGCAAGGCGGAGATCTTAAGCGGTATCGAGAGGGCGAACAGGTGGTGACCTCGGGTCAGTTCCTGCTCGATTCAGAGGCGAGCCTGAAGGGCAGCCTGATGCGTCTTAGCAGCGGTCATCAGCACTAGGGGGCGCTATGTTAAAGAAAATTATCGAGGCCTCCATCGCCCAGCGCTTGATGGTGCTGATCATCGCCTTGATGATCACCGTCTGGGGCGTGCAGGAGCTGAGAAAGACCCCCCTGGATGCGCTGCCGGATCTGTCGGACGTGCAGGTGATCATCAAGACGCCTTACCCAGGTCAGGCGCCTAAGTTGGTGGAAGAGCAGGTGACCTACCCGCTTTCTACCGCCATGCTGGCGGTGCCCGGCGCCAAGACGGTGCGGGGCTACTCCTTCTTCGGCGACTCATACGTCTATGTGATCTTCGAAGATGGCACCGACATCTACTGGGCACGCTCGCGGGTGCTGGAATACCTGAGTCAGGTCAGCAGCCGACTGCCCCAGGGCTTGCAGCCCTCATTGGGGCCCGATGCCTCGGGCGTGGGCTGGATCTATGAGTATGCCCTGGTGGATCGCTCGGGTAACCTGGATCTCTCCCAGCTCAAGAGCCTGCAGGACTGGTACCTCAAGCTCGAGCTGCAGAGTGTGGCCGGTGTCTCCGAGGTGGCGACTGTCGGCGGCATGGAGCAGACCTACCAGATAGTGATCGAACCCGACAAGCTGGCCATCTACAAGCTGGACATTGCCGCGGTGAAGAATGCCATTAACAAGTCCAATACTGAGGCGGGCGGCTCAGTGATCGAGATGGCCGAGGCCGAGTATATGGTGCGCGCCAAGGGTTATCGTCAAACCCTGGACGATTTCAGGGAGATCCCCCTGGGGGTCACCAGTCCGTCAGGCACGGCGCTGCTACTCAAGGATGTGGCCACAGTGCGTAAGGGCCCAGCCTCTCGGCGCGGCATTGCCGAGCTCGACGGTGAAGGCGAGGTGGTGGGCGGCATCATAGTGATGCGCTACGGCGAAAACGCCCTGGCCACCATAGACGCGGTCAAGGCCAAGCTTGAACAGCTCAAGGCGGGTCTGCCTCAAGGGGTGGAGATCATCCCCACCTACGACAGATCTGAGCTGATCAACAAGTCGGTAGAAAACCTGTTCCACAAGGTGATCGAAGAGATGCTGGTAGTGGGCCTGGTGTGTCTGCTGTTCCTACTGCACGCTCGCTCGACCCTGGTGGCGGTGATCACCCTGCCGCTGTCGATTCTGATCGCCTTTATCGTGATGAATAAGATGGGGGTTAACGCCAACATCATGAGTCTCGGCGGTATCGCCATCGCCATCGGCGCCGTGGTGGATGGTGCCATCGTGATGATCGAGAACATGCATAAGCACCTGGAGCACTTCAAGGACGAGTATCGCCGCGACCCGGACAACAAGGAGCATTGGCATATCGTCGCCAAGGCCTCCATCGAGGTGGGGCCGGCGCTGTTTTTCTCGCTGCTGATCATTACCCTCAGCTTCGTGCCCGTGTTTGCCCTCGAGGCTCAGGAGGGACGCCTGTTTAGCCCGCTGGCCTACACCAAGACCTTTGCCATGGCCGCGGCGGCGATCCTGTCGATCACCTTAGTGCCCATCCTGATGGGTTACTTTATTCGCGGCAAGATCCCCAAGGAGACCAGCAACCCCATCAGCCGGGTGTTGATCGCTCTCTACAAACCGTCGCTCAAGCTGGTGCTGCGTTTCCCTAAGATCACTCTGCTTTTGGCGGTTGTCGCACTGGGCAGCGCCTGGTATCCGGTGACTAACATGGGCAGCGAGTTTATGCCTGAGCTGGAGGAGGGGGATCTTCTTTATATGCCGACGGCGCTGCCTGGCATCAGTGCCAGTAAGGCGGCCGAGGTGCTGCAACAGACCGACAGGTTGATCAAGACGGTACCCGAGGTGAAGCGGGTGTTTGGTAAGGTAGGACGCGCCGAGACGGCGACCGACCCCGCGCCGCTCACCATGCTGGAAACCACCATAATGCTGAAGCCCAGGGAGGAGTGGCGTGAGGGCGTCGAGCTGCAGGATGTGATCGACCAGCTGCAGAAGACGGTCAAGGTGCCAGGTCTCACCAACGCCTGGGTGCAGCCGATCAAGACCCGTATCGATATGCTTTCGACCGGTATCAAGACCCCTGTGGGGATCAAGATCACCGGCGCCGACGTCAATGAGCTGCAGAAGGTGGGGGCCGACATCGAGGCGATCCTCAGCCAGCTACCTAACACTAAATCGGCCTACGCCGAACGTGTGGGCGGCGGTCGTTATGTGGACATCACGCCTAAGCTGGATGTGGCCTCGCGCTATGGCATGACTCTTACGGATATTCAGGATGTGGTGCGTTACGCCATCGGCGGCATGGACATAGGCGAGTCGGTTCAGGGCGCCGAGCGTTACCCGATCAACCTGCGTTATCCGCGGGCGTTGAGAGACAACATAGAGAAGCTCAGGGAGCTGCCGGTGATCACTAAGTCGGGCCACTATTTGCCGCTGCGCAACCTGGCCGATATCGAGATCACCGACGGGGCACCTATGCTCAAGAGTGAGAACGGTCGCCTGATCTCCTGGGTGTTTGTGGACATTCAAGACACCTCAATAGGTGAGTACATCAAGGAGGCCAAATCGGCGCTGGATCAGGAGCTCAGGGTGCCACCGAGATACAGTTATAGCTTCGCCGGCCAGTATGAGTACATGCAGCGGGTTGATGCCAAGCTGAAGAAGGTGATCCCTATGGCCCTCGGGGTGATCTTCATCCTGCTGATGATGACCTTTGGCTCGCCACTGCAGGCCTCTATCATCATGCTGAGCCTGCCGTTTGCCCTGGTGGGCAGCACCTGGTTGCTGTTTGCGCTGGACTTCAACATGTCGGTGGCCGTGGCGGTGGGGATGATCGCGCTGGCCGGGGTGGCAGCCGAATTTGGGGTGGTGATGCTGGTCTATCTCAACAATGCCATCAAGCATAGGCAAGAGACCGGCGGCTACGAGTTTGTGGCGGACCTCAAGGAGGCCCTTATTGAGGGCGCCGTGATGCGCATTCGTCCCAAGGCGATGACGGTAGCCACCATCTTCTTCGGCTTATTGCCTATCATGTGGGGGGCAGGTTCGGGTAACGATGTGATGCAGAAGATCGCCGCGCCTATGGTGGGCGGCATGATCACCGCGCCGCTACTGTCGCTGTTTGTGCTGCCGGCCCTCTATCTGCTCATCTATGGTCGTCGCCTGAAGCATTCGGCCGAAGGCTAGGTGTTTGCAGCGGATACAAAAAAGCACTGCTAAGGCAGTGCTTTTTTTCTATCGGAATAAGGTTATTTCTGACAGCGGCCGATATTAGAGCCTGTCGAGCGAACTCGTTTGCATTGCTGGCTAGCCTTGTTACTGCCGTTATCGGCGGTAGTTTCTGTCTCAGACTCTTGGGTTGACGCACAACCGCTAAGGCCGATAACGAGAGTCGTCGCCATGATAGGCATCCATTTTTTAAGCATGGTTTACATCCCTGATTAGTGGTTAACAACATTGCCAAAATACATTCGCAATGTTTAGAAACTAACCAAAACAAAGAGTTAAAACAATGCCTGATCCCCATCCCGACTCAAGATTAGCGCTTTTCTACTAGACATTTAAGTCATGGTGAGTCTTATGACTGACAGTGTGCCACCTTGGGGATCGTTAATCACAGAGAAGCGTCCCACCTCGGGAATATCCGTCGGCGGCACGCATACCTGGCCGCCTATCTCCGTAGCCTTGGCGACCGTGGCATCGCAGTTGTCTACCATGATATAGGGCATCCAGTGTGGCGGTGTATCGCCCCATTCCTCAGTCATGGCCATCATGCCGCCGACGGCGCGATCGCCCTGTAACCACTCATAATAGGTGAAGTTTTCCATCTGAGACTCCCGCACCTGCCAGCCCATTACCTGGGTGTAGAAGGCCTGTGCCTTATTGATATCGCGACAGCAGAGTTCGGCCCAGCAGAGGGTATTAGGCTCACCCATACGCATGGAGCCAATATGCGCCCCCGCCTGCCACAGAGAGAAGCTGGCGCCTTCGGGATCCACGCATTGGGCCATCTTGCCCGCATCGCCCACGCTGTGGGGCCCGAGAATCACCTGGCCACCGTTTGCCTTAACGGCCTCCAGGCTGGCGTCGAGATCGTCGACGGCGAAATAGATACTCCAGTGGGTGGGCACCTTGTCGTCGATCATGTTTTGCGGCAGCTGGTACATGGCCCCTATGTCGTCATCATCGATGGCAAACATGGTATAGACGCCGTCGGGGATCGGCATATCCTTGAGCTGCCAGTCAAACAGCGCGCTGTAGAAATGTTTACCCGAGGCAGCCTCGTGACTGGCCAGTTCGATCCAGCAGGGGTCGCCATGTTGATAGCTAGTAATCTTCATCTTTGAGTCCTTTGCAAAGGAAGGTGCGACGACTTGTTCGCACCTTCCCTAATGAAAAATCTGTCGTGATATCAATTTAGTTAAGCCTGTTTTGCCATTTATGTCTATGCTGTGGGGAGAGTTATTGAGAAGAGATAGCTATTGAGAAGAGGGAGCTTCGATGAGCCTGACGTCCACCCAGATAGATCTTGTACAAACCTCATTTAAACAGGTCGAGCCGATCAGCGAGCAGGCAGCGGCAATTTTTTACGACGCCCTGTTTCAGATAGACCCGAATCTGCGGCCGCTGTTTAAGCAGGATATTCGTCACCAGGGGCGTAAGCTGATGGCCATGTTGAAGGCGGCGGTAGAAGGGCTTAAAGATCTCGATGCCTTGGTGCCTCAGCTGCATGAGCTGGCCCGTCGGCACAAGGAATATGGTGTCAGGCAGTCTCACTTTACCCCAGTGGGCAATGCGCTTCTCTATACGTTGAAGACAGGGCTGGGCGAGGCCTATACCCGGGAGGTACGAGAGGCCTGGGTGGCGGTGATCCATCTTGTGGCCGATACCATGAAGCCGGCTCTGGAAAGATAAGTTAGCACGGTTAGCACTAAGGTGTTTATCAATAGAAAAGGCGCTCAATGAGCGCCTTTTTTGGGACTTGTACAGGACATCCGGGCTAACCGTATACCGGCAGCAGCTCGGCCATGGCCAACAGGTGGCAGGCCGCAGTGAGCAGGCCGTAGAAGATCACTATGGCGATAACCACAGTGCCGCCAGGCACCCTGAAACTCTGGCTGTCAGGGAACATCTGCCTGGCGCGATAGGCCATGAGGGCCGGGACTATGGCGGCCCAAATCGTGGCGGCAAGCGCAGCAAAGCCGATGGCTACCAAAAAACCATTGGGGAACAGCAGGCCTAATAGCGTCGGCGGCAAAAAGGTTACCGCCGCCGTCTTGAGGCGGCCGCTGCGCGACTCATCGAAGCCAAACAGGTCGGCAAGATAGTCGAATAGCCCCAGGGTTACCCCCAGGAAGGAGGAGGCTACCGCCAGGTTGGCAAACAGGGTCAGCATAGTGGTCAGCCAGTCGCTGGCCATCACATCAGACAGTGCCGCCACCAACACGCCCATGTTACCCCCCTGAGCGATCACCTCGACGAAGCCGCTGCGGCTGATGTTGCCCATGGTTGCGACCAGCCAACATAGATAGATCACGAAGGCGATAAGGGTGCCCAGGGTGATCGCCTTGACGATAGTCGCTGGATCCTTGCCATAGTATTTCACCAGGCTGGGGACGTTGCCGTGATAGCCGAAACTCACCAGTCCGAAGGGGATGGCGGCCAGCATATAGGGCAGATAGCTGGCTTCACCGTCGGGCACAAACAGCTTGGCGGGCTCCACCTCGATAAGCAGATTCCCAATGGCGAGGAAGAAGGTGATGATCATTCCCCCCAGCATTATGGTGGTGATGCGATCCACCGCCTTGGTGCTGATGAAGACGATGATCGCCAGGCCCACTGCAAACACCAGACCGGCGAGACTCTGGGGCAGCTCGACACCTAGGCTGCTCAGGCTGTGGTTGACGATAGAGCCGCCGCCACTGATATAGGCATAGGCCAGAATATAGAGCACGAAGGCGATTGAGAGGCCGTTGACGATACGCCAGAAGTTACCCAGGGTATCCCGGGTGAGGGTATCGAAGCTGGCGCCAGGCTCGTAGTGCAGGTTAGTTTCCAGTAGCAGCAGGCCTGAGATCAGCATGCAGAACCAGACGCCCAGCATCATGAGCAGCGAATAGCTAAACCACATGCCGGCGCCGACTACAGGCAGCGAGAACATGCCCGCGCCTACGGCTGTGCCGGCGATGATCATGGCGCCGCCCAGCAGCGACTTATCCGAGGCCTTATGTTTGGCCGCGTTCATATGATTGGCCATTAGGCTTTATGCTCCGCGGCGACGCTGTCGACTATGGTTTGTCTGACCGAGGTACGCAGCAGGCTGTTGGCCCGGCTGCGGATACGCTGTACATCCTCGCTGTGGCTATCATCGGCCAGGTAGCCCAGCTCCTTGAGCTTGACGCTCAGGGTGCCGTAGAGCTTCTTGTCGTAGAACTCTGGCGCCGTGATGCCATGCAGTGCTCCCAGACGCTGAGCCAGCTGGTGGCTGTCGCTCTCCAGCTCCGAACGCTCAATTTTAGGCGAGGCCGCCAGCAGGTTGAAGATGATGGCGTAGCGCTGCATGGTCTCGCTGATGGTGCCGGCCAGCAGCAACAGCTGGTTGAGGCCCTCTGGCTTGACGCTGAAATGCTTATCTTCGCCGATAAGACCTTCCGCAAGCAGCTGATCCAGCAGCTGATTCACATAGGTCTCGAGGTTGTCGATCCCCATAAACAGCTCGGCCTGCAGCAGTGGGTAGAAATCTTTCACCGTGGCGATGATCTCTTCGCGACTGCACTCATCCTGGCGCGTCAGGCAGCTGGCGATCAAGGACGGGATCACCAACAGGTGGATGATGTTGTTGCGATAGTAGGTCATGGCAACCGCAAGGTCTTCATCGATGGAGATGATGTCACCCAGCGGATCGCTGTCGAGTTTGAGCTTCTTCAGCTCTAGGCCCTGGGCGATCAGCTTGGCGCCATCGCCTTCGACCACAGAGGTATAGCCTGTGTAGGGCACGCTCTTGAGCAGCGACAGGTAGAGATCCAGCTGCTTTTCCAGCTGGCTGCGTTGCAGGGCATTCTGCTCAGAGGCAAGCAGCACTAGGCTGGTCAGGGTGATCGAGCTGACGGCGGCGGCATCGTTGATGCGGGTCATGACGCGATTGGCCAGGGTATTGACCACAGGGGTCAGCCAGCTTGGCTTCTGCTCGGGATCCTTGGCCAGCTCCTCGCGCCACTCTGGTATCTGCTCGTTGAGGTAGGTATGCAGGGTGATCGGCTCACCGAAGTTGACATAGCCCTGACCGAAGTTGCCCAGCTTGCGAATGGCACCAAACACCTGCCAGACAGACTCTTTCTGTTTCTTCTTACCGCTCAGCTCCTTGTGGTAGGTGGCCACTTCCATCACATGGTCGTATCCCAGGTAGACGGGCACCAGGGTGACCGGGCGCTCGACGCCACGCAGCACGCTGTTCAGCGTCATGGCGATCATCCCTGTCTTAGGCGCCAGCAGGCGACCCGTGCGGGAACGGCCGCCCTCGGTGAAGTACTCGACCGAATAGCCCTTGGCAAAGAGCTGATCCAGGTACTCACGGAATACCGCGGTATAGAGCTTGTTGCCGCGGAAACTGCGACGAATAAAGAAGGCGCCACCGCGGCGGAACATGGGGCCGGCGGGCCAGAAGTTAAGGTTGATACCGGCGGCAATATGCGGCGGTACCATGCCCTGATAGTAGAGGATGTAAGAGAGCAGCAGGTAGTCCATGTGGCTACGATGACAAGGTACGTAGACGATCTCGTGGCCGTCGTGGTGCAGCTGACGGATCTGCTCGGCGCCCTTGATGTTGATCCCCTTGTAGAGCTTGTTCCACAGCCAAGTGAGGAAACGCTCGGCGATACGCACCAGGCTGTCCGAGTAGTCGGCGGCGATCTCATCGAGATATTCCATGGCGGTCTCGCGGGCCTTGGCCTCGGAGATCTTCTTGCTCTGGGCCTCTTCCAGAATCGCCTTCTTCATCGACTCGGATTTCAGCAGGGCGTGGAACAGGTTCTGGCGGTTAGGCAATACCGGCCCTGTCATCACCTTGCGTTGACGGCTGAAGTGCACCCTAGCCACGCGCGCCAGCTTCTGGGCGATGCGCTTGTCGGTGCCATGCTCGTCCGCCATGTAGCGTAGCGACATGGCATTGGAAAATTGCACAAAGTTGTGGCGGCCGAGGAAGAGGATCATCAGGCATTTACGCAGCCAGGTGGGGCTTTCACGCTCCAGCACCGCGGCCTTCATGCTGTCATCTTCCTTGCCAGGGGTGCGACCCCAGTAGAGACTGACTGGCACCAGCTGGATATCCAGCTCAGGGTGTTTCTTGTGGGCGCTCAGCAGGCGAGAGAAGCTGTCGAGGTAAAACTCGTTGCCTTCGCGCTGGCCAAACAAGGGCTTGGCGCCTTCGACGCATACCACTCGCGGAGCAGACTCGCCCTCGACATCCAGGCTTTGATAGGGGCTGGGCAGGCCAAGTCGCTCAGTCACCTCGCTCAGGGCGGCGATGTCACTGATCGATTCTGTCTTCATCACATAGACCAGGGGTCTGTCTGAATCCAGGTTGAGATCGGCAAAGGGATCCTGAGGCACTACTATGGTGTGCACGAGTTTCTTTTGGATCCAACGTAAGGATTTAAACCAAAGAGAGTCTTGTTTGGACATTATTCTTTATGCATAGGAGTCATGTTTAATAACGTCATAGAATACCAGAAAAGGAAGATGAATCCCTAATTTGTCTGCTTGGATGCGACATCAGCGGCAGAGGCGATCTGGCTGGTGCGGATAAGCCGTAAAAAGAGCCCTAAAAAGGGCGCTTGGCTTGGTCTTGGTCATTGTATTGGTCTTAGCCCTATCCTTAGCCTTAGCCTTAGCCTTAGCCTTAGCCTTAGCCTTAGCCTTAGTCGCGAGAAGCGAATCGCTAAACTACATAGCGGTGACAAAATCATCCATGAGGATCACGCCAAGTGGAGTGCCGCCGCCCACTGCATCGACAGCGACCACGCCATAGATGCCACCTGCGGCGAGATTAATATCGAGTGGACCTATGGCCACCGTCTTGCTCCCGGTTGGGGTAACACTGACGACATAGTTTCCTGGGTCCACCGACAAGCTGCCCGATGCCGCCATGAAGGGAACATCGCTCAAGGCGGGTGTAGCGGACGAGATATCGGCATCCTGGGTGAGATAAATATCCACATTACCAGCGGAATAACTGGCATGGGCAATGTTGAGCTTAGCCTCGGTCGCGACGCGGCGACTATCTTCCATGATCACCCAAGGCTTGATATCCATGTCGGCCAGCGAGCCTATTGCCAATACGCTGTAACCTTGTCCCTGATCCAGGCTAAGGGCGGCCTCATCGATGACCACCACGCTATTATCCGCATCGGCTGCGACGGTTACCGTATGGGCGCCATCGGCAACATTAAGATAGCCGGTCACCGCGGCAAAACTCAGCATGTCGACAGCCGGCGTATTGGCACCATCGAGAAAGAGATCGACCGCAGGTGCGTCTGCGACCGCATGAATTACCCGCACATCGCTGCCACTCATCTTATCGAGCAGCAGTGCCTGTTGGTCAGCGAGGGCCACCAACAAGGCAACGGGAGCATCCCCGCTCCAGGCATTGGCAATTGCGGTGATGAAATAGTCAGTATCGGCCATCAGGGGCACAGTGCCCGAGTCGAAGACGGGAGTCTTCTGTCCGGATGCGGTGATACGGATCTGATAGTCGCTGGCGGGGACCTCCAGCTGGGTGCTGGCATCGAGGTAGTTAGCCGAGAGCGTAGGGGCAGTATTGCTGATATCAGCGCCGGGCGCGGTGACATACACATCGACCAGGCCTACGTCAGATGCACCATGCAATACCTGAACGCGGGCATAACCTGCGGCGATATCAGCACTGGCATTGGCCACGAGCTTAAGTTGCAATGTGTCGTCGCTAACCTTACCAAGGGCGACGGCCGTATATTCCATGTTGGCGGATAGATCTAGGTCGGCGCTGAGTACTTCGAGTAAGGAACCGTCGGCTATCTGCGCATCGACATCTATGTCATACAGACCAGCAGGGACGGTTAAGAAACCACTCGATATGCCATAGTCGACATCACCCAGGAGCTGGGTATCGTTGGCCATCACGTTGACCTTGGGGGCGTCGATGCCAGCATGAATGACACGAACATGTGCTTCGGCGACAGGCGCGGGCGCCATGTTGATTACCTCATCCGAATCATCACTGTCACAGGCTGTGATACCCAGCATGGCGCCTAGCATGAGCGCCGGATAGATCTTATTCATCAGCTTCTCCTTAACGAGGGTTGAGTTCCATTGCGTTACGAACAGAGAAGACTAAGGGATCATAACGACAGCCTAATACGAGAGACTTGCTCTTTGAATATGATGGCAATCCTTTATTAATCAGCGGATTATATTTTCTGTCGCCTGTAGCGATCGCCACCTGAGCCGAGGGTTAGCACTTTTTAAGTGCCTACCTTTCGTTTATTTAGAATGCTTTTGCGTATTTTATGCGCTTATCTTTCGTTTAAATGCCGGATAAACTGGCCTCAATTGGTTGTAACAGAGATTCGAATTGGAGCAGATTATGGCAAAAGTACTGGTATTGAAATCAAGCATCTTAGGGGATTATTCACAATCGGCTAAGCTGATCGACCACCTGCAACAGCATTGGCAGGGTCAGGGCGCCGAGGTGACGGTAAGGGATCTGGCGGCGCAGCCACTGCCGGTACTCGATGGCGAGATCGCCATGGGGCTACGTGGTGGTGATGAGCTGACGGCGCGTCAACAAGAGGTGCTGGCACTGTCTGACGAGCTGGTGGCCGAGTTGAAGGCCCATGACACACTCGTGATTGCCGCCCCTATGTATAACTTCAGCATCCCAACTCAGCTGAAAAACTGGATCGATCTGGTCGCCCGTGCCGGCGTGACCTTCACCTACACAGAGAACGGCCCTAAAGGCCTGGTAGAAGGCAAGCGTGCCGTGTTGGTGACTACTCGCGGCGGTGTGCACAAGAATGGCGCGAGCGATCACGTGGTGCCTTACCTCAAGACTGTGCTTGGTTTCATCGGTATCGATGAGGTAGAAACCGTTTACGGCGAAGCCCTCAACATGGGGCCCGAGGCGAATGAGCAGGGGATCAGCGAGGCCAAGCAGAGCATAGAGCAGCTGGTAGCTTAAGGTACTGCCTGTTAACAGTTTTCATTGTCGACCACATTTAAACCATCTCTAGGTTAAGGCGCTCAGGTATATGAGCGCCTTTTTTTATGGTTGATTTTGGATGGGCCTGACTAGGGCCTGTTGATCTTTGCCGTTTGTTTTTGCAGCAGTTTGAAGGTGATTTATACAAGGCAGAGCCTGTGTCGTGTAGTCTTCTACACAAACTGGCGATAACACCGTAGAAATGGCCTACAAACGCTGCCCAACGGGTTCATCTAAACGCGCGCTGCACTTTGTTGTTCGCCATTCACATAGAGTAACTATGCTTCATGGCTCTCGCCTCGCGCAAAACGCGTTTAGATTGAACAAAAATTAAACTTGAAAGATAAACAGGCCCTAGTGCTGCGCGAGTTCGCAGAGGGTGCATTGCTCGCTGGCCTGACTGGTTTCGACATAGCGAACCCTGTGGCGCCCTTGAGTACGATTGGCGCTAAAGCTGTACCTGGGCCTAGGCGTCTGCGGTTTGTTGATTGACTCTGGCTTAGTTAACTTTGGCTCGGATGACTTTAGCTCGATTGAATTTGGCTCGGTAAGCCGTTCGGGCCCGTCGACACTAGGGCCTGAGCATTCGGCTTGTGGCCAAGTTTGGGAGTTAGCCATTGACGGCGCCTTGTGGCTGATAACAGAGCAGATCTTTGAGGGAGCCGCCATTGATGGCGCAATTGAACCCATTGGCTCTGAGGATGTCGCAGCCTTTCTGGGCACGGATCCCCGCACCGCAGTAGAGCACGAAAGGGGTCTGTTTATCGCTGTGTTGAGTCAGCCACTGGGCCAGTTGATCCAGCGGCACGTTGAGCGCATTTGGCAGGTGACCACCGGCATATTCTTGGGGAGAGCGCACATCGATGACCTGTACGCCCTGTTCGATCAGTTGCCAGCATTGTTCGGCAGGATGGCTGCCAGAGAGCTTGGCTAAGAGTGATTGAAACATAATCTGCCCTTACAATTAGAATATATCTATAAGATTTATTTTAATAAGATTATTCTAATTAAACTGTAAGTGCAAGTCGGACTTATGCTAGAGGCGCTTGCTCATGAAGACGCTGTTGGGATCCTCCTGATAACCGCCGAAGGGGGCGCACTCCAAGAAGCCAAACTTCTGATACAGGCGCCGGGCCGGGAGAAAGAAGCTCATGCTGCCGGTCTCCAGGCTAAGGCGCGTCATCCCATTTTGGGTGGCGTCTGCCTGAAGATGGTGCAAGAGCTGCGCACCTATGCCCCGCTGGCGATAGTAGTTGGCCACACGCATCGACTTGAGCTCGCCATGCTCGGGCGAGAGGCGCTTGATGGCGCCGCAGCCACAGATTCTGTCGCCCTCCCATAGGGTCCAGAATCTAATATCATCTTGTTTTAATTCGTTTAAATCTAAGGCGTGCACGCTCTCAGGCGGCGAGGTGGCATACATGTCTTCCAGGTGTTGTTCTAGCATCTTGACGACGCTGGCGTGGCTGACGACACCGAGCACAAATTGCATCTTAAGCTCCATCTTCTAATTAAGGACTCAGAGCCTCAGCAAAGCCTGTGCCAGCAGATGGTGACCGCCACGGGTGTGATTGCCAAATGGCGGTCATTTCGCGGCGGTCATCTTGCGGCGGTCAGGTCTGGGGGCCTTAGTCTTGCCAGCGCTTGAAGATCAGTGAGGTGTTGATGCCGCCAAAGGCGAAGTTGTTGCTCATCACGTAGTCTGTGTCGAGCTGGCGAACCTCATCCTTGATGTAGTCCAGTTGGCCACAGGCAGGATCGACATTATTAAGGTTGAGGGTGGGGGCAAACCAGCCGGCATTCATCATCTCAATGCTGACCCAGGCCTCTAAAGCCCCGCATGCGCCCAGGGTATGGCCTGTGTAGCTCTTGAGGGAGGAGATGGGCATCTGCTCGCCAAAGACCGCCTGAGTGGCTTGGGTCTCGGCGATGTCGCCGCGATCCGTGGCGGTACCGTGGGCGTTGACATAGCCTATCTTGTCGGCGTCTAGGTTGGCATCCTTGAGGGCCAGGCGGATCGCCACCTCCATGGTCTCGGCGTTAGGCTGAGTGACATGCAGGCCATCGGAATTAGTACCGAAGCCGACTAGCTCGGCGTAGATCTTGGCGCCGCGCGCCTTGGCGTGTTCCAGCTCTTCCAGCACCAGGGTGCAGGCACCTTCACCGATCACCAAACCGTCTCTGTCGCGATCGAAGGGGCTGGGGGTTTCGCTTGGGGTGTCATTCTTGGTGCTGGTGGCAAACAGGGTGTCGAAGACTACGGCCTCGGTGGGACAGAGCTCCTCGGCGCCGCCCGCCAGCATGAGATCCTGCTGACCATATTTGATCGCCTCATAGGCATAGCCTATGCCTTGGCTGCCCGAGGTACAGGCGCTGCTGGTGGTGTGCACTCGGCCCTTGAGGCCGAAGAAGACGCCGACGTTGACTGCGGTGGTGTGGGCCATCATACGGATATAGCTGGTGGCCGTGACCCCCGACATGTCGCCCTCTTTGAGCATGTCGCCGAAGGCGATGATGGGGTCTGTACTTCCTGTTGAGGAGCCGTAGGCGATGCCCATGGCTCCGGAGGTCACCAGGGGATCGTTTAGCAGGCCGGCATCCATCAGGGCCTTTTCGCTGGCCCAGGCCGCCATGACGGAGACGCGCCCCATGGAGCGTATCTTCTTGCGTGAATAGTGGGCCGGTTTTTCAAAATCTGTGACAGGCGCAGCTAGGCGGGTGTTGAGACCGTCGAACCTGTCCCATTCATCCATGCGCTGCACGCAGTTTTGCATCGTCTGCAGGCGCTGGGCGATGCTGGGCCAGTCGTGGCCCAGGGCGGTGACGCCGCCAGCGCCGGTGATCACTACGCGTCGAGTCTTGTTATTCATCAGATCATGCCACCGTTTACCGAGATCACCTGACGGGTGATATAGGCCGCATCCTCAGACATGAGGAAGTTTGCCAGGCCGGCAATTTCAGCGGCCTTGCCCATGCGACGCATGGGGACCAGCTCCTTGACCATCTCCTGAGGGAATTCGCTCACCATATCGGTTTCGATAAGGCCTGGGGCGATGCAGTTAACGGTGATCTTACGCTTGGCCAGTTCCAGGCTCAGGGCCTTGGTGGCGCCTATGATGCCGGCCTTGGAGGCGCTGTAGTTGACCTGACCACGGTTACCCGCGATACCGGAGACCGAGGCCATGGTGATGATGCGTCCGCCTTGGCGTGACTGGATCATCGGCATGGTGCAGGGATGGATAACGTTGTAGAAACCATCCAGGTTGGTATGGATCACCCCGTCCCATTCCTCGTCGCTCATGGCGGGGAAGGCGGTATCCCGAGTGATCCCGGCGTTCAGCACCACGCCGTAGTAGGCGCCGTGTGCGGCGATATCGGCCTCAATGGCAGCCTTGACTCCGGCGCGATCGGCCACGTCGAACTGCAGTCGGCTCACCTTGGCGCCGAGCGCCTCGAGTTCGACCTGAGTCGCATCGGCCGCCGCCTGATTACTGTGGAAATGCAGGGCAATATCATAGCCTGCCCCGGCCAGCTTGAGGGCGATGGCCTTGCCTATGCCGCGACTGGCACCTGTGATCAATACACGTTTGTTCATCTTGCTTTCTCTTCTTCTTTACCCGCCTGGCTCTCTAAGATATAGGCCTGGGTGTCCTGAGGCTGGAATACATTGACATTAGCCTCAGCCACAAGTTGATTGTTGTGGAATATTTTACAATCAAACACCGCCAAACCGTTATCTTCCTGATAGAGGCGGCTGACCCGGGTCTGGTAACGTTCACCGAGTCGGTAGGCGGGGATCGCGAATGTTAATTTGCGCGTGCCGAGCAGGAAGCCGACACGAATAGGCTCGCCCCTGGCGCTGGCCTCTAGACCGGCGAGGGCGGCGATGCTCTGCGCCATATATTCTATGCCCACATAGTTGGGCACAGACTGGCTGGCATCATCGAAATAGGCACTTTCTGCGCTTATGTTCACCTCGGTCAGCAGGGTATCTGGTGCCTGCTCGAGCAGCTTGTCGATCAAGATCATCGGTGCGCGGTGGGGCAGCACGGCATCCAGCGGGATCTCTGCCAGGGGAGTATTTAGCTGTGACATTGGCTGTGACTCAGATTCTGGTGTTAGTGGTGTAGACATTAGCCCTTGGCTCCTTTGCTGAAGATCACGCTGGCATTGCTGCCGCCGAAGGCGAAGGAGTTACTCATCACATAGTCGAGCGCTTGAGTCTGCCCCTGTGATACGAAGGGCAGCGCCGGATTGTCGTCATCCCACAGCCCGTCGCCCACCTGAGGGGGGAGCCCCTGGTGTTGATTTAACGCTGATAAGAGCAGCAGGCTGAAGGCCGCCTCCAGGGCACCGGCAGCGCCGAGGGCATGGCCTGTCAGCGGCTTGGTAGAGCTTACCGGCGGCAGTTGGTCGCCAAATACCTTAAGCAGGGCGCGGCTCTCCATGGCATCGTTTTTCATGGTCGCCGTACCGTGAAGGTTGATGTAGCCCACCTGAGATGGTGCTATCTCTGCGTCCTTGAGGGCCATCTCTATGGCCGCTACTGCGCCCTGTCCCTCGGGATGGGGCGATGATATATGGTGGGCATCGCTGGATTCGCCCACGCCCGCCAACATCCAATCGGCCTCGCCTAGGGTGAGGGTAAAGAGCGCGGCGCCTTCGCCGATATTGATGCCATCGCGGTTTCGGCTAAAGGGTTGGCAGTGGGTCTTGGAGACAGATTCCAGCGAATGGAAGCCGTTCAGGGTCAACTTACACAGGCTGTCGGCGCCGCCGACGATCACCATGTCGCAGACGTTGGCCTCTAGCAGGCGTTTGGCGCTGGCGAACACCTTGGCGCTGGAGGAGCAGGCGGTAGAAACCGTGTAGCAGGGGCCTGAGAGCTCGAAATAATGCTGCAGAAAGTCGCAGCTGTTACCCAGCTCCTGCTTGGAATAGAGGTAATCGCCTGGCAGCACCCCGTGTTCGGCGCGGTAGGCCAGCGCCTTCTCGCCCTTGGCGATGCCCGAGGTGCTGGTGCCCAATACGATGCCGATACGATCGGCGCCATATTGTGTCTTGGCAGCCTCTACGGCGGGGGCGATCTGCTCCGCGGCGCGCTGTAGCAACTGGTTGTTACGACAGTCGAATCTCTGTAGGTCAGGCGCTATCTCTGGCAACT
Organism: Shewanella sp. cp20; assembly: GCF_000832025.1. NCBI lineage: Bacteria > Pseudomonadati > Pseudomonadota > Gammaproteobacteria > Alteromonadales > Shewanellaceae > Shewanella > Shewanella sp. cp20. Next base: position 245,776 of record NZ_JPII01000009.1, read on the forward strand.
CTGTGGTGACCATGCCCACCAGTACCCGGCTGTCAGGGATCAGATCGTCACGCCACCGCATGCCCTGGGTATCGCCATCGAGCAGGTGGCGCAAGACTGTGTGGGGATCGTCTCCCAGCGGGGTACACAATCCTAGGTGGGTGATAGCTATCTTTGTCATAGTGTCCGTTCTTATGGCTATTAAACGCTTGTTTACTCTAGCGGCTGGATGTTCAGCGTCAGTTGGGCCTGATGAAACTCCAGCGTTACCTCGGCTGCCCAGGGCTGTGCTTGGCTATAGCGGATATCCATTATGGTCTCGCCATCGCTAGCATATAATCTTCTGCAATAGGCTGCATCACAGGTGTGGTCGGTCAGTGTCGCCCCCTGTAAATGGCGATTTACATCGCCCGGTTGCCAGTATATCAATTGCAGCAACCCAAGGAGATACTCGGCCTTAAATTGCTCCCCCAATAAGACGCTCTGCTCGCTGGTGAGTTGCTGGCCGTCATAGGTGAGGGTAAACAGTGGCTGGCCCAGTGGTGCCAGCCCCACCAAGGTAAGTGAGTCTGGTGTCAGATCCAGCTGGCTGAGCAGCTGATGCCTGGACTGTTTCACCTTGAGCTTCACCAGCTGACTCTGACTGACCGGCGTCGATGCTGGCAGGGGGGCCAGACAATAGTCGACTCCCTGAGCCAGGGCCATACAGGTCTGCCTGTCTAGCTTTTGGGCGCAGGCACTCAGCATGAGCGTCATGCAGATGAAGAGACTCGCCCTTAACGGCATAGCTCGACCACCATGTTGAGGCGACGCTCAGACTCGGCGACAAACGGGTTGCTCTCGTCCCAGGCGTAGCCCGCCAGGATAGAACAGATCATCTGTTTAATCTTAGGGTTAGGATCCTGATAGAAGATCACATCCTGGAAGCGGCCATCATACCAGGCCTGCACATAGGTTCTGAAGGTATCGACGCCGCGCATCAGCGGCTGGGCATATTCCGTCTGCCAGTCGACCGCCTGACCATTGAGTTGTTTCACGACACATTTAGCCGCAATCGAGGCTGATTGCATCGCGATAGTCACGCCAGAGGAGAACACTGGGTCGAGAAACTCGCCGGCGTTGCCCAGCAGGGCAAATTTATCGTTGGCCAGGGTGCTGACATTGGCCGAGTAGCCCTCGAGCTTGGCGGGAGTGCGCACTATCTCTGCGCGACTGAGCAGCTGCTTGAGACGCGGTTCTTCGCGTACCAGACGCATTAATATGGTTTCGAGATTTGTGGTCTCGAGATCGCTATCTTCGCCCAGTAGGTGAGGCTCTCCCACTACCCCTAACGAGCAACGGCCATTGCTGAAGGGGATCAGCCAGTACCAGATGTCGCGGTTATCCGGGTGGACGCTGATCAGGATCTTGTTGCGGTCGATCTGATAGTCGCCCATGTCGACGCTGTCGATATTGTCCTGGATATGGGTAAATATCGCGGTGCGGCTGGGCAGGTTAGAGGGACGCTCAAGGTCCAGTAGCCTGGGGAGTACCCTACCGAAGCCGCTGGCGTCCAGCAGGTAGTCGGCGCTCAGCGCATAGCTTTGCCCCTGCTCATCGCTGATGGTTAGCCTGGGCTGTTGGCTCAGATCGACCGCGTCGACACGCTGGCCATAACGGATCTCGACACCCTGGCTCTCGGCGGTGTCGGCCAGCAGCTTGTCGAAGTCGCCACGTTCGACCTGAAAGGTGGTACCCGGCCCAGGGGTGAACTTGTCGGTAAAGTCGAAGTAGGTAGAGCGCCCATTGGCGTTGAACGCAGCGCCATTCTTGAATTGATACCCCGCCTGATTAACGGCCTCGAGCATGTTGGCCTCCTCAATCACCTGCATACAGCAGGGGAGTAGGCTCTCGCCGATAGAGAAGCGTGGGAAGTGCTGCTTCTCTATGACTAAAACACGCTTACCCTGTTGATGCAGCAAGCTGGCGGCGACACTCCCCGAGGGACCGGCACCTATCACTATCACATCATAATGGTCCGTCTGAGCGGCTGTTTGCGCGAATGGGGTCACTTATCAATCCTTGTTAATGTGTGAATAAAGGGGGAGAGCAAGAAGGTGAGCCCTATCCCCAGGAGTAATGTCAGGCCGAAATAATGGATGGCCGGCGTCTGGCTGAAGGCCAGCAGGCCGAAGGCAATCAGGGTCGAGCAGGCGGACATGAATACCGCCATCATAACGCCTTCGCCTCTATGGCTCTCGGCGAAAAACAGGCTGTAGTCGACGCCTATGCCGAACACCAAGATCAGTGCCAGGGCATGAAACAGGGTGAGTGGTGAGCCGGCTAATCCCAGGCCTGCCAGGGTGAGCAGCGCCGCCAAGGCGGGGACTGCCGTTATCCATAGGGCCATCTTGAGGCCGAAGCGCAGCGAGAAGATGAGTCCGGCAATCAGGAGTGCCAGCGCCAGCAGGCTCAGGGTCAGGCTGCGATACTTGGCCATCACATCCGAGATATCCTGCACCTTGTCCACTAAATTCACACCATCTAAGGGGGTGATTGCCTGGGTTAAGGAGCCAAGGTCCTTGATGCCGCCCAATAAGACAATAGCGCCGTAGGCATCTGAATCGGGTGTCTTTATCTGGGCTTGAGTATCAGTTTCACGCGATAGCCCATGTGATAGCCCATGTGATAGCCCAAGTGATAGCTTTGGTGACAACTTGGACGACAACTCGGGTGCCAACCATAGCGGTGCGAACAGCTCGCCCGCCTTATCGGCGAAGAAATTGTCTGGGGTGATGGTCTCATTGGCGCTGGCCTCGAAGCTCGCCATCAAGGCGGGCGCCAGCTCGTTGTCCAGCCCCAGACGCGCTAACACCTCGGGCAGCTTTTGGTAGATCTGTCCCTGTAGTGCGTAGGCGGCTCCTTGACTCTGTTGGCTGGGCAGATAGTTGGCCAGATTGACTGAGTTACCCAGCACGCCCTGGTGTTGCAGTGAGTTGAGCGTCGGCGTAAGTGCCTCAAGTCTTGTCAGCAGCGCCTCCGGGGTCTCGGCTCTTACCAGGATAAATTGGTTATCTGTGCCGCCGCTCATCACCTGGCGCAGCCTCTCCTCACCCTGGGTGACGCTCAACGGGCTCTGCTGCAGGTCGCGAATATCATCGTTTACCCCAAGCTTATTCAGGCCCATCACGGTCACAAGCAGCAGGCCAAGGGTGATGACTCCACCCTTGATGCCGCGCATGGGCCGCGCGATGATCTGCATGGCATTGAGGTAACGCGCCGCTAAGCCTAGTGCGCGCTCGCCCGGCGTCATAGAGCTGTTGGCAAGCTTGGGATAGGCGAAGATCAGCGTCAGATAGGCACCCAGGAGGCCGGCGGCGCAAAATACCGCGACCTGCTGCATGCCGGGAAACGGCGTCAAGCCTATGGCCAGGTAGGCGATGACAGTGGTCAGCAGCGCCAGGCTGGCCGCCGGAAAGACCCGGGCGACGGCCGTAGTCGCGGTATTAGTCGCGGTATTAGTGGCGGTATTGGTCTCGGCCTGCCTATCTTTATTGGCATCGTTTTTCTGTGTCTGTAGCCGCTCGCAGTAGAAGTGAAAGCTGTAGTCGATGGCGATGCCGATCAGGCTGGTGCCGAATACCAGGGTGAGCAGATGAACCTGGGTGAAGATCCACAGGGTAGCGCCTAGGGCAAACAGCAGGCTGGTGGCTATGGTCAGGGCGGCGATGGTGAGCGGCATGATAGAGCGAAATGCCAGCCATACCAGCAGGATAACGCCGATCAGCGAGGCAAGCCCCAGGCTGGACACCTCTTGTTTCGCCTGTTTGGTTGCCGCCGCGGCATGAAACAGGGCGCCGCCGCGCAGCACGTCCACGTTTTGTTTTGTCCCGAGATCTTGCTGCATCTGGGCTATTGCCTCTTCAAGCCGTGCGAGCTGAAGTTCCTGCGCCTTAGGGTTGAAGGCGCTGCCGACTCCTTGGGCCATGACGATGGCAACACTGCGCTTCTGCCCATCAGGACCTGGTGTCGTTTCCTGGCCGACCAGAATGCCGTCGACGACCTTGAGACGACGCTGGGGCGAGAGCTGTTTCAGCAGATCTGGGTAGAGTAGCAAGGGGTCCTGGCTCAGCAACTGGCTGTTGGCGTAGCCGAAGGCATTGTAGAGTTGAGCTAGCGTATTAGCCTCTAATTTGGCTAATTGTCCACTCTCTAACAGGGCTCGCTGCTGTGCGGTGAGCAGATGAAAGCGATAGGGGAAATAGAAGCGGTTGAGGGCCTGTGCGCCCTGCATGTCGGCGCTTTGAACCTGGGTAAAGGCCTCGGGCGCGGCCTGTAGCGAGGCGAGTAACGCCTTAGCCCCGGAGACGGCGCTGGCCTGATCTGGGCTGACGACGCCAAGATAGATACGATTGGCCAGCTGCTGCTCGACCCTGTCTATTGCCCTCTGTGTCAGGGGATCTTCCTGGATCTTGGGAAGCATGGCCAGGATGTCGCTCTGCACGGTGGCGCCGCGGCTCAGGGCCTGGACGGCCAACAGCGTCATGGCGGCCAGCAGCGCCAGCCAGATAAGGAGGCGGGTATTGGCAGAGAGGCGACCTAGGCAGTCGCTGAGTCTGAGGATCATCTCGCCTCTGTCGCGGGGCGAGGGTCTGAGTCGAGCCTGAAGTAGGCTAACTCATCTGCCGTCAGTGGCCGCTGCGCTAGGCTGTTAAACTCGATCACGCTGAGATCGCCGCGGCTATCCAACAGGCTGAGGGACTCAAGCTGTTCGCCGCCTTTGAGCACGATACGCGGCATCGCCTGTTTTATCAGCGGCTCTATAGGCTCGAGGCCGAGCTGCCAGCAGTCGGCTTGCTGCATCAGGTGAAGGGTAAATTGCGCCTGTAGGGGGGCGAGGTCGCCACTTAGCAGGGCGCTCATCAGGTTCGGCATCATCTGTGCCATGGCCCCGGCCTGAGGGTTCTCATCGGCGTGGCTGATCTGGCGGTTACCGTCGGCGTCGATCTGCACCAGCGTGTCTTGTGTCAGTACCAGGCCTGATGGGAAGGGCTTGGTTTGCAGCCAGGCGATGCCAAGCTTGTCCTGATAGAGAAACTCGCCATGGCTCACCAGAGGTTTCTTCAGCACCTTGAGGTAGCGCGACTGGGTAAATTCGCCCTTAGCGGCTTCCCCACCGCCCAGGCGCGTCACCAGCGCCGAGAGGCCTGCATTGTCCGCTGGCGCGTTAAAAAGTGCCTCATAATTGGTTGATTGATGCGCATGAGTTACGAAGCTAGCTAAGCTGAGGGAAATCACTAGGCTCAGAGAACTCACTAGGCTCAGGGAACTCATCAGGCTGAGGCAAAACATCAGCCGGCAGAGCCCTGTCTTAGCCATGCGGATGAGCCGATGCGCCATCATGCCTTTAACTCCGCGTCTGGCAGCAGGTGAGCTATCTTGTCTCTAAAGCAGTCAGGGGTAACTAGGCAGAGCTCCTTGTTGTCCATCTCGACCGCCGCCTGAACCGTGTAGCCCTTAGTCAGTCGCTGGTTGGTCTCGGCATCGCGCACCTGGTAGGTGATCTTGAGGCGATTTTCCCATTCCACCAGGCTGGCTATTACTTTGACCCTCTGCTCGAAGGTGCTGGCCTGCACATATTTTATCTGCAGATCGATAATAGGCCAGGCGTAGCCGGAGGCCTGCATCTTGCGATAGCCATAGTCAATCTCGTCCAGCAGCTGACAGCGGGCGATCTCGAAATACCTCAGATAGTTACCATGCCAGGTGATCCCCATTGAATCGACATCATGAAAGGGGATGACCATCTCCATCTCTGTGGTGAGCAGTGCCTTCATCTCGCGCCTCCTAGTGACACACTTCCCACTGACCCTGCTGGATCTTGTCGACCGTCTGTCTAAGTACTGTCTCCAGGGGTCTGTCTTCGGTGAGCAGTTCGAAGTCGGCGCTGACCTGATCGAGTGTCTTAGCCACAGAGCTGGTGAGCGAGGCATGACACAGCTCGCCCTGGGCGATGCGTAGGTGAATGCCCTGGCTCATAGCCAGCAGCGCCGCGGCGGCCACCTGCTCGGTGAGCTGCAACACGCGCATACAGTCGCGGGCGGCTATGGTGCCCATGCTCACCTTGTCCTGGTTGTGGCATTCGGTTGAGCGTGAGAAGACGCTGGCAGGCATGGTGTTTTTCAGCGCCTCGGCCGTCCAGGCCGATACGCCTATCTGCACCGCCTTGAAGCCGTGATTGATCGCCTTGCGGCTGCCCTGAGCACCCGAGAGGTTGGCGGGCAGGCCGTTGTTAAATTTAGGGTCCATCACCAATGCCATCTGGCGATCGATAAGATCGGCGATATTGGCGATGGCGTTTTTCATCGAGTCCATCACGAAGCCGATGTGACCACCGTAGAAGTGGCCGCCATGGAGCACGTGTTCACCCTCGCCGTCGACGATAGGGTTGTCGTTGGCGCTATTGAGTTCGGTCTCGATAAACTGGCGCATGAAGGGCAGTGCATCTTGCAGCACACCTATGATGTGCGGCGCGCAGCGGATCGAGTATCTGTCCTGCAGGCGGTCTGAGTTGCGTGGGTGCTCGTGGTGGTTGAGATCTTCCCGTATCCAGGCCGCTACCTGGTTTTGGCCAGGATGTGGCTTGGCCGCAAACAGGATATCGTCGAAATGGTTTGAGTTACCCTTGAGAGTCAGGGACGCCATGGCGGTGATGCGACTGGCCAGACGATTCAGGTATTGAGCCCTGTCATAGGCCAGGCAGGCCAGCGCCGTCATCACGGCGGTACCGTTCATCAGTGCCAGCCCCTCCTTGGGGCGCAGGGTCAGCGGCGTGATGTCTAGCTCACCGTATACCTCTGCGGTGGCGCGGCGCTCGCCTTGGTAGATCACCTCGCGCTCGCCCACTAACATGGCGGCCAGATAGGAGAGGGGAGTGAGATCGCCGCTGGCGCCCACTGAGCCTTCTTCCGGGATCACCGGGGTGATGCCCAGGTTAAGCAGGGTCTCGATACGCTTGAGCAACTCATAGCTGACCCCAGACTTACCCACGGCCAGCGAGCTTAAGCGACAGGCCATCACTGCCCTGGCCTGTATGACCGAGAGTATGTTACCCATGCCGCAGCCGTGAAAGCGCGACAGGTGCAACGGCAGCTCGTGGACCAGATCCAGTCCCACGGTGACGGTACAGGAGTCGCCATAGCCTGTGGTGACACCATAGACAACGCCTTCTTCGGCCAACAGGCTGTCGATAAAGCGGGCGCCTTTCTGGATATATTCCTGATAGTCGGCGCTCTCTTTCAGCTTGGCCTTAGCGCCCTTGGCGATGGCAACGACCTCCTCTAGGTTGAGGTTACGCTGGCCAAATTCGACCAGGGTGTCTAAAGCGGGGGATTGAGTCGTCTGTGTCATCTATTTCTCTGTCCTATTGGGCGTGTGAGGCTTGGCCTCGCGCAGGAGTTCATCGTCCTTGCGCCAAAAATCGAAAAAGTTAAACCATTGCAGCGGTGTGCGGCGGGCGTAGTGTTCCAGCCGCTCGGCGTAGCGATTCACCGCCTCTTGCAGTCTCTCCATGCGACCGGCACGCGGCCCCTTGAGGGTGTCGGCAAAGTGTTCTACATGGACGCGGTAGCGGCCGTTTTCTCTGAGGCAGAACATCAAATAAACCGGACAATCCAGCAGGCTGGCGAGGATGAAGGGGCCTTGTGGGAAAGGCGCTTCCTTACCCATGAAGGGGGCGTACAGTACCCGCCCCTCGCTGCTGGTGGAGGTGCGATCGCCGGCGATCACCACGAGCTCCCCCTGCTCTATCTTCTGCTGCAGTAACATAGAGGTGCTGGGGCCCAGTTCGGTCACCTGAATCAGGTTCAGCGCGCTATTGGGGTTGAGCTGTTTGAGCACCCGGTTGAAGTTCTCTGCGTTCTGGGTCAGCACCATCACATTGACCTTCACCTTGCGTTGGTGAATCGAGATGGCGCGGCACAGCTCAAGGTTGCCCAGGTGAGAGACCAGCAGCACGGCGCCCTGGCCCTGTGCCAGCGGCTTGGCCAGTACCTCGCGGTCGGGGAAGTCGACCTGGCTGAGTTTGATGCGATCGCACCAGGCGTCGATACGATCCAGCGCCGCATTACCGAAGGCGATAAAGTGCTTCAGACTATGACGCCAGTTTATCTCGCCCTGGAGATCGGGATGCTTGGGCTCGAGTCGCTGTACCTGGCGTAGGAAGCCCTGGCTGGCACGCCGCGCCGTGCTGCCTGTTGCGAAGAAATAGCAGATCACCGGATACATGATGGCGCGGCATAGCCAGTGGCCACCTAATTTATAACTGGTGGCCAACAACTTAATGCCCCAGTAACTGCCGCGCTCGCCCATGCGAGACCAGTGTTTCACCGCCTTGGGGCGGCTACGCTTGTGGCGCAGCAGCTGAGGAACACGTCTTAACATGCCGAAGAAGAGCTTGCTGTGCATGGCGGAAATGCGCACATTGTCCTTAAAGCCTTGGAAGTGGCTGGTGCCATCTTCTGGGTAGATCACCCGCGTCGGCAGGTGTCTAACCTCGACGCCCTGCCAGTAGAGTTTGACCAGGACCTCGATATCGAAATCCATGCGCTCGCCTAGTGGCTCGGTGAGAAATAACTGCTCAGTGGCGGCAAGGGGGTAGATGCGAAAACCGCACATGGAGTCTCGAATATCCAGGCTTAGGGTTTCGACCCAGACCCAAAAGTGGGTGAGGTAACGGCCATAGAGGCGTCCCTTGGGCACAGACTCATCGTATTGCGGCAGGCCGGAGATCAGCGCCTCTGGCTGGGTCTTGGCCGTCTCTATCATCTTAGGGATATCGTCGAGATCATGCTGACCGTCGGCGTCTACCTGTAAGGCATGACTAAAACCATCGGCATAGGCGGCCCTGAGCCCCGTCATCACCGCCGCGCCCTTGCCCCGGTTGAAGGGGTGATGCAGCAGGCGCACCCAGTCGTGCTGCGCCGCGAGTTGGCACAGCAGGTGGCGGGTCTCGTCGTCGCTGCCGTCGTTGATTAGATAACAGGTCAGTCCCAAGGGTTCCAGGCGTGCCAGGGTGGCCTTGATCGCCTGGCGATGGTTGTAGTTGGGGATGACCAATGCCAGTTGCATCAGCCTCTCTCCTCTGTATCGTTAGGCGTCAGGCAGATACGGCCCGATCCGAAGCGCTGCTCGCCCTGATAGTAGGCGAAGGTGAGCTTATGCTTGGCGCGGTTGAGGCTAACCTTTAGCTGCACCTCGCTACCCGGCAGGATCAGCTGTTGAAACTTAAGCACCTCCAGGCTCTGCACCTGGGGCGCGTAGCCGAACTCGGCCGCGCCTAGCTGCACCGCCCAATCCAGTTGAGTCACACCTGGGAGCACCGCCTGCTCGGGAAAGTGGCCCTCGAAATAGGGCAGATCGGCGTCGATGCGCAGTTGCCATTCGACACCATCTTCCAGGCTGCGCTTGGCCAAGATGGGGGGGAGGTTTGACTTAATCATGTGTAAACAACTCCAACAGATCCTTGTGGATACGCTTGCCCTGGGTGTTGAGTGGCAGCTCGGCAGGATAACGCCAGCGTCTGGGCAGGGTGACTCGTTCGAACTGACTCAACAGATGCTGTTTGAGGGCGTTGTTGACCGCTAACTTACCTTCCTGGGACAACAGGGCCATGCCCTCGTTGGACAGGCTGATGGCGGCGCCCAGGCTTACCCTAGGTTGTTCCAGTACCACGAGCGCGGCCTGCTCCACCAAGGGATGGCTCTCCAGCAGGGCTTCCATCTGCACCAGCGAGAGGCGCTTCTCCTCAATCTTGACGATGCGGTCCAGTCGTCCCTGCAACACAAACTCGCCGGGGGCGATAAGCTGTATCTTGTCGTCACACCTGAGCCAGTCTTGGCTTTCCAGGTAGGGGGATTTGAGCCAGAGCGCACCATCCTGGGGATCTTGCTTGATCTCGTGGGTGGCAAAGGCGCGCCAGCTCTGCTGATTGTCTTGCTGACGACGATAGGCGATGCCACCGGTTTCCGTGCTGCCAAAGACCTCGATGGGCGGCTTGCCATAGCAGTGGGCGATGGCATTGGCGGCCTCAAGGCTCAGTGGGCCGCCCGAGCTGAAGATCAGGCTGGGCGCGCGCAGCTGCGGCTGATGCTCCAGGGCATCGGGCAGACGCGACAGCTGCGCCGGGCTGCTGATCAGGCAGAGGTTAGGGAACAGGGTGGCGTAATAGGTCAGGGTCTCGGGGTACTCCACCAGATCGCTGAGGAAGGGGCGGCTGGCGGCCAGGGGCCAGAGCACCTTAAACAGCAGACCGTAGATGTGTTGATGGGAGACGGTGGCGATCACGCTGCATTGGGGCAGGTGATTGGCAAAGGTCTGTTCCAGTACCGTCACCTCGGCATCGAGCTGATCCAGCGTTTTAGTGATCGCCTTGGGCTGACCACTGGAGCCAGAGGTGTAGAGAATGAGCTCGCCAAAGGTCTGGCTGGTCGGCCAGGGCCCAGGATGTTTAAGATCCTTATGCAGGGCGATATAGTCTTTGGCCTCGCACAGAGGACGGTCTGCCAGCACGGCATCGAACTCATGGGTGAGCTCGCTCAGGGTGCCGCCCTGGGTGTTGGCGGGCAGGATAAGCTGCTTGCCCGCCAGCAGGCCGGCGCAGAGGCCCACCGCAAACAGATCACTGCTGTCGCAGGCCAATAACCAGCGCTTCGCCTCATGTTGGCTCAGGGCCTCGAAGATGGCGGCCACCTGGGCGGTAAAGGCCTCACCCGTCAGGATATCGTGGTGATTGAAGCTGATAAGCTGCTGGCTCGCCGGCCCATGCTTGAGCCAATGTTTGAGTAGGGCTGTCATGACTTTTTCAACCAGAAGGTGCGATATAACCATTCTCCGCCGAGCAAGATACCGATCAGCAGATAGGCGATAAATCCATTATAGAGGGTCCAGGTCGCCAGGCTAGTGGCGCTGGCGGTGTAGAGTGCCATGCTACCGTTGAAGATAAACAGTCCACACCAGATCTGGGTGACCTTACGCAGGTATGGGATCGCCTCATCGGGCAGATCCGGCTCCTTTAACCTGGCGAGACGCTCTATCATGGTGGGACCATGTTTGAGCGAGTAGGCAAACAGCGCCAACATGCTCAGGTTGATCACCACGGGATAGTAGAGCAGCCAGGCGTTCTGTTTCGCCAAATAGCTGCCTGCAGTCAGGAAGATGCCCACGACTATGGGCAGCATCATAGACCTTATCTGTTGCCTCTGTAGTGCCAGCCTCAGCAGCAGTATGCTGCACAGGGCGAGGGCTATTACGCCCGGCGGCAAATAGTTCAGGCCGAAATAGACGGCCAGGGGATACCCCAGCACGACCAAGCCGGTGACTAGTTGCAGGAACAGGCGCATTACTGCTTCACTAGGCCTTCGATGGCCGTGACTACATCGTCTACGGTACGTACGGCTTTAAACTCGTCGGGCTGGATCTTCTTGCCCGTGAGTTGTTGTAGTTTAATCACCAGATCCACCGCATCTATGCTGTCGAGATCCAGCTCTTGATACAGCGACGCCTCTGGGGTGATGTCGTCGGCATCGATTTCAAACTCATCCACCAGGATCTGAGTCAGCATCTGAAGAATTTGCTCACGATTTTGCATGCTGCCTCCTAACCGCGCTGAGATTCGATGAAGCTTGCCAGGCTGGCAACGCTGTAGAAGTGGGCCTTGGTGGCTTCTGAGTTCGCTTCGATCTTGACGTCGAACTGCTTCTTGATGGCCAGTCCCAGCTCTAGGGCATCGATAGAGTCAAGCCCAAGACCGTCGCCAAATAGCGGCGCATCGGTATCGATATCTCCGATACTGACGTCTTCGAGATCCAGGCAATCTATGATGAGTTGTTTAATTTCGTTTTGTAAGCTCATAATTTTTATCAAGTTGTTGTTTATAATATTCTTCGAGATCCCGCGTCAACTGACGGGCCATCTTGGCGTCTCCACCCGTTTGAGCATGATACCTGATATGCTCGATAGTTTCGCCTACTTCGACATTCATGCCTATGGTTTGGCGAGGTATCTCATACCAGGGTTCCTGCTTGGTTAGGCCGACGGCATTGGTTCTTAATACCACGGGGATTAGATCGGTATCGGTGCGCAGGGCGATATTGGCCGCGCCCCGGGCAAATTCGTTGACTATCTCGCCCTTAAGGGTACGGGTGCCCTCGGGGAAGATGATCATATTGGTACCCTGCGCCAGTACCTCACTGCAATCCTTGAGCAGGAGATCGGCGCCGCGATTGGGAATATAACCAGCCGCCGACACCACGCCGCGCAGAAAGGGGTTGCGCCACAAGCCTTGTTTGACGATACAGCCGACATTAGGCATCAGGCTGATCAAGACCACCACGTCGACCAGCGTCGGGTGGTTGGCGATAATCACCTTGCCCTGGGCGCTTGCCAGTCTTTCAAGATGTTGGGTGGTGACCCGAATCACTCCGGCCCAGGTGAGCATATGCACGAAGCCGCGAAACATCAGGTGCACCGCGCGCTGCACACGGGCGATGCGAACCTCTCTGGCGCCGGGCCAGAACCTCAGCAGGGGCAATATGGTCAGCGAGCTTAGCAGGCCGCCTAGTCCGAAGGCGATATAACAGCTCACCCCACCCAGCCAGCGAGGAATATAGGCGATGCCGGTCAGACGCTTGGCAACCACCTGGCTAGTCATGACAGATCCGCAGCAGATAGCGGTTGAGACGGCCTTCGAGCGGCTGCTTGGCGGCGATGGCGTGGATAAGCTGGCCAAAGCCTATGGCTTGTGCCTCGGCCAATTCGCTGGCCGAAGGGCTGGTCTCTATGAGTAGTTGCGTGCCTAAAGATGTTTCCTTGGCGAGCGACAGCTGCAGGGCCAGGGCGATTGGCAGCTCTGGCTCCTTGGTAAATTCTTTGTAGATGTCCGAGACGGGCTCGTCGCCGAAGACCAACAGCAGCGGCGCGTTATCTTCTGCCAGCTGGCCATAGGCCTCGATAAGCGCCTGAGAGAGCGTGAACTCACCGGCTGCTATCGATGTAGAGGGCGCGCGGTTGTCAGTCAGTATGCTGAAGATGCCGCTGGCGGTGTTGTGCACCGACTGGCTAAAGCCGATGGGCGAAATGGGTTGCTGGCGCACTATGTCCTGCAGCAGATCGACCGTGCGGTTAAGTTCGCCATGGCGGGAGGCAAAGATGGTACGGCTTTGGGGCGGCACATCGCATTGAAAGGCGACATCCAACAGCATCTTGGTGAGCTTACTAAAGCGTCGCCTTTGCATGGCGGGCACTTGCTTGAGTGCCGGGGCGGCCTGAGCGAGCTGCTCGGCATCCGTCGGCGGCGTTGGCCATGTCTGCCAATCCCGCAGCTGCTGGTATAGGGGAGACCAAGCGCCCGCAGAATGAATGTGAAAGTGTAACCGCACTACTTTGCCTCTAAATACAGCGCTTTGCTGATGTTTTCCATAACCAGAAACTGAGCCACAAGAGAGATTTGTGGGGCGGCTATTGTACACCCTTTGACGGGTGACATAAATATGTGATTGTTCTGTTAGTGATTACTGAAAAGATAGAGGAGGAAGTCGCCCGCCATGAGGCGGGCGATCTTGGGCTTAAGACTGTTTAAGCTGCTTCTTGAGCTTACGCAGGGCGGCTTTGACCTTCTTGCTGTTTTCCGGTCCCATGCGGATCATCAGCTTCTGGGCATTGGGCAGGCTCTCGAGCTTAGGGTCGACAAATTTATAGTTTACGCTGACGCTGTCCAGCTCAATCGGTGCGTCGATAACCGGGGCAGACAGCATGACGTCGATCGCCTCTATCATGCGGTCATCGAAATTCATGTCGGGATAACCTAACTCGGCAAAGGCCTCGCCTAGCAGAGGCTTCACCTTTTTATAGGTGCTGAAAAGCTGTTCCTCGTCCAGGTTATCGACAAAGTTCGCATAGAGATCATACCTATGGTAGCTGTCGGGATTGAGGTAGGTCTTATCTGTCACCTCGGAGACGGTAAACTTGCTGTTAGGCGCCTTGAGCGGGCTCACCTTGCGGGCCAGCTCGCCCTGGGCCAGGTTGTCGACGAACACCACGAAGTGCCTGACGATATCTTTCTCGACCAGCAGTGGCTCAATCTTCATGCCGTTGGCGACTTCGACCGTCTTGTCGTGGACAAATTGATCGCTCTCGGCCAGTGTCGGCAGGGCCTCCACCGTCTCGACTGGAGCCTCTTCAACCTGAGGTTCAGGCTCGGGCGCAAGGTTTTCGGGTTCTGGCAGCGCCGCATCCGTCGGTAAGGGCTGCTCTGGCTCGGGTTCCGGCAGGGTCACTGGGGCGGGCATCTCTGGCTCGGGTGCGGGCTCATCGCCACCGAGGAAGTAGTAGGCGCCACCGGCGAGCAGCAGCAATATGACGACCACGGCAATGCTGAGCGCATTGATCCCGCTGCGCGATTCCTGTGGGGCAATTCTATCTTCTTGACTGACTTGCATGAGAGTTCCTTGAATTGTGGCTGGAGTGAGCCCTGTGACCACAGAGGCCTCTTTCCATTCTGCAAAATTCACCGGGCTTGTCTAGGGGCGGTCGGTGAAATAAAAAATATTTAATTGTTAGCAGTCGTTATGAGTTAAGCCTGCACGTATTGCTGGCGCTCCCCTAACCAACGCAGCACTATGGCGTCAACATTTTCCGGCACCTGTTGCATCACATGCTGCGCCAATTTCTGGATGTGAGGGATGAGGGCCTGATCCCTGACCAGGTCGGCAATCTTCATGTCGGCGATGCCCGTCTGCTTGGTGCCTAAAACCTCGCCCGGACCGCGGATCTCGAGATCTTTCTGGGCGATCACGAAGCCGTCGTTGCTGTCTCTGAGCACACCCAGGCGTTGGGTGGCGGTGTGGGAAAGTGGCGCCTTGTAGAGCAGTACACAGTGGCTGGCCACGGCGCCACGACCGACACGTCCGCGTAGCTGATGCAGCTGTGCCAGCCCCAGACGCTCGGGGTTTTCGATGATCATCAGGCTGGCGTTGGGCACATCGACCCCCACCTCGATAACTGTGGTGGCCACCAGTAGCTGTATGCTGCCGGCCTTGAAGGCGTCCATGATCGCCTGTTTCTCGGCGGGTTTCATGCGGCCATGCACCAAGCCGATGGAAAGCTCGGGCAGTAGCTGCTTAAGCTCCTGCGCCGTGTCTTCGGCGGCTTGGCATTCGAGCACCTCAGATTCTTCGATCAGGGTACAGACCCAGTAGGCCTGACGCCCATCTTGCAGGGCGGCCTGGCGCACGCGATCGATCACCTGGTTGCGGCGGTTGTCTGAGATGGCGACCGTGGTCACCGGCGTGCGTCCCGGTGGCAACTCGTCGATGATGGAGGTATCGAGATCCGCATAGGCGGTCATGGCCAATGTGCGGGGAATTGGGGTTGCCGTCATGATCAGCTGGTGCGGATGGAAGCCCTGGCTGATCCCTTTCTCTCGCAGGCCCAGGCGTTGGTGCACCCCAAACCTGTGTTGCTCGTCTATGATGATCAGCGCCAGGCGATTGAACTCGACCTGCTCCTGAAAGATGGCGTGGGTGCCTATGACGATATGGGCCTCGCCGCTCTTGATCTGCGCCAGCGACTGGGTACGGGCCTTGCCCTTGAGCTTACCCGCCAGCCAGCCAACGGTGAGGCCCAGAGGCTCAAACCAGGCGCTAAAGTTGTTGGCGTGCTGCTCGGCGAGCAATTCGGTGGGCGCCATCATGGCCACCTGATAGCCGCTCTCTATCGCCTGCAGGGCGGCCAGCGCCGCCACCAGTGTCTTACCCGAGCCCACATCCCCCTGCACCAGGCGCATCATGGGATGCGCTTTACCGAGATCGTCAGTGATATCGGCCACCACCCGCTGCTGGGCGCCCGTGGGCTTGAAGGGCAAGAAGGCGAGGAAGGGGTTGAGCAATTGCCCCGTGGGCTGCATCGCGATGGCCTTATCATGATTGCTGCGGGCCCTGAGCTGTAACATGCTGAGGTTGTGGGCCAGCAGCTCCTCCTGGATCAGCCTCTGCTGAGCAGGATGGGTACCTTGTTCCAGCGCGAAGGGGCTGACCTCGCTAGGCGGTCTGTGCAGTAGCTGCAGCGCCTCAACCAGGGAGAGCTGATTGGGCCTCAGTTGAGGCGGTAACAGTTCGGTCAGTGCGCCGTGGGCCAACAGTGCTAGGGCCTGATCCGTTAGGCGGAGCCAGCTGGCCTGCTTGAGCCCCTCCGTGGTCGGGTAGATGGGGGTCAGGGTGTCGCTGAGGCTAAAGTCACTCTCGCCATGGAGCATCTTGTACTCGGGGTGGATGATCTCTCGGTGATCTTGCCCCGGCGCACCTCGCCATAGGCACGAATGCGCTCGCCCTCTTCGAGGCCGTTGCGCATGGCGGCGGAGAAGTTAAAGAAGCGCAGCGTGATGGTGCCAGAGTCGTCACGCACCGTGCAGGTGAGCATACGCTTGCGGCCTTGAACGATCTGGGTCGACTGTATGATGCCTTCTATGGTGCCGTAGCTACCTGGATAGAGGGAGGCGATAGGATAGATCTGGGTACGATCTTCGTAGCGCAGCGGCAGGTGAAACAGCAGATCCTGGACTGTGTTGATGCCGAGCTTTTCCAGCCGCTGCGCCATCTTGGCGGCAACGCCCTTTAACTCTGTCACCGCCATGAGATCGAGTCTATCCACGCTTTGTACCCATTTGATTTACTGTTCTATTTAACCAGTAATCTAGCCAATCACTGTAAATATATACATATACTATCAGAGTTCGGCATGAACGCAATCTTGTCGCATGCTTTGCGGTAGCTGGGCGTTATTCGGCTAGCCACCCGAGGTGAGGATCAGGTAACCCAGGTAGACGAGGTAGCAGACTAGCAGCAAGGCGCCCTCGCGTCGGCCGATACGCAGGCCGCTCCACGCCAGGGGAAGCAGCAAGAGAGCCAGTGACACCATCACCAGCATGTCCAGTTTGGGCACGCTGGCCGTGATGGGATGAATGACCGCGGTGATCCCCAATATTCCTAAGATATTAAACAGGTTTGAGCCCACCAGATTGCCGATGGCGATGTCACTCTCGCCGCGTCTGGCCGCCACCAGAGAGGTGATAAGCTCTGGCATGCTGGTGCCTATGGCGATGATGGTCAGGCCGATGAGTAGCTCACTCATCCCCAGCTGTCTGGCAAGCGTCACGGCGCCGTCGACAAAGAGTATGCCGCCGCCGACCAACATGGCGATCCCCAGCAGCAGTAGCACCACGGCCAGTAACGGAGCGAGGGGCTTAAGCTCCATCGTCTCGGTGTCGTCTTGCTGCTTATCGAACAGGTAGTTCATGCCCAGATAGGCGAGCAGCATGGAGCAGAGCAGGGCGCCGTCGAGCTGACTTAGGCTGCCATCGCTGATCAGCCCCCAGAAGAGCAGGCTGGCGAAGAGCATCAAAGGGATGTCGCGCTTGACCATCATAGATTGCACGCCGATGGGACGCACCAGAGCGGTTAGGCCGAGGATCAGGCCTATGTTGGCGATGTTTGAGCCGACCACATTGCCCAGCGCTATGCCAGAATTTCCGGCCAGTGCCGACTTGAGGCTGACCGCCAGCTCGGGGGCGCTGGTGCCAAAGGCGACTATGGTGAGGCCGATGATCAGTGGGGTGACCCCGAGCCTGAGGGCGAGGGCGCTGGCGCCGCGAACCAGGGATTCGGCACCAAGAATAAGAATGAGCAGACCAGCGATAAGGGCTAGCGGGGTGAACATGATTGACTCTCAATAGTAGTGGGGCGCCAAGCATAGAGCTTGCACAGTTTTAGGCAACTCCTATTTTGCTTTTGCCGATTAAACTTTATTCACTCCGCCGTGGGCGAGAAAATAAAAAACACGCCAGATGGCGTGTTTTCTGTTAGCGAGATATCGACAGAGCCTAGGGCCTGTTGACCTTTTGAGAACAAATTTTGTTCTAATTGAGCACGTTCAAATCGCGGCAGGAGGCTTGGAGTATAGTTATTCTATATAAAAGCCGAGTAACAAAGAGTTGAACGTGCTCAAGACGAACCCTGCGGGCAGCGTCTGTATCATTTTTCTACTGCGTTATCGCTCATTGATGTAGCACACTACATTACAATCACTCTGCCTTGTATAAAATCGATACAGAATGCTGCAAAAATGAACGCGAAAGATAAACAGGCCCTAGAGCTCATCTTCCCAGCGAACCACGCCGCCACGTTGACCATCGACCTTGGCGCTGAATCTCTGCTCCAGCACGTGGCGCTTAATCTTCAGGGTCGGCGTCAACACGTCGTTATCCACATCCCAGGGCTCGCTCACTACTATGATGGCGTCGACCGTCTCGTGGGACTCCAGGTTAGGGTTGATGCTGTCCAGGGTCGCCTTGAGTGAGGTGCGAACCTCCTCCTTAGGTTGCAGGGCGGCGCCCTCGGAGAGCTGCACCAGCGCCACCGGGTGGGGCAGGCCAGAGCCTATGATGCAGATCAGTTCCACATGGGGATCCTGAGCCAGCTTACGCTCGATTGGCACGGGGGCGACATACTTGCCCTTGGCGGTCTTGAAGTTGTCTTTGACCCGGCCGGTGATGGTGACGCAGCCATCGGCGTCGATCGAACAGAGATCGCCGGTATGAAAATAGCCATCTTCGTCGAAGCTGGCCTGGGTGACTTCCGGCTGCTTGTAGTAGCCGCTCATCAGTCCAGGGCTCTTGACCATCAACTCGCCATTGTCGCCCTGCTTGACGCTACAGCCCTCGACGGCGCGCCCGACTGTGCCTATCTTGCTGGCGTCGAAGGGGTGATTGATGATGGAGTAGGCGCTGTTTTCCGTCATGCCCCAGGCTTCACAGATGTTGAGGCCAATCTTGTGATACCAGGTAATCAGCGAAGGCGGGATAGGCGCCGAGCCAGAACCGAGCAGATGACAGTGTTGCAGACCCAGTCCTTCATGAATTTTCTTCTTCACTATGCTGTTGAGAATGGGCACCTTGAGAAGGAAGTTGAGCTTAGTGTAGCCAATCTTGTCGATAATATTCTTCTGGAACAGGCTCCACAGACGCGGCACAGAGAAGAACACTGTCGGTCTTGCTCGTTGCACATCGGCGACGAAGCTGTCGAGGCTTTCGACGAAGGCGACGCTGCTGCCGGAGTAATAAGAGGAGCCCTCGATGGCGACCCGCTCGGTGATGTGAGCCAGTGGCAGATAGGAGAGCAGCCTGTCTTCGACATCTGTCTTGAGATCCCGCACCACGGCGCGGCAGGTCCACTCAAAGCTGGCGAAGGTCTGAATCGCCCCCTTAGGCTTGCCGGTCGATCCCGAGGTGTAGATGATGGTCATGATCTGCTCGGGCGTAGGCGCCTCGGCGTCGATCAAGGGGTGACCCAGTTTCAGTAGGGTGTCCCACTGGTATTGTGCCGGCATGGTGTCGTAAGGCATGGCGAGGCGCAGTATGTCGCCGCCAACCCCGGCTTCTTGATCGGCCCAGTAGTCCAGCTTGCCGATGAAGATCGCCTTGGATTCGCTGTGTTCCAGCACGTAGCGTATGGTGTCGGCATTGGCCGTTGGGTAGATGGGCACGCTGATATAACCGCCGTGCATCAGGGCCAGATCGGTAATAAACCATTCGGCGCAGTTCTTGGATAAAACCGCGACCTTATCGCCCGGCTCCAGGCCGAGATGGCGCAGTGCGCCGGCGATCTGTTGCATCTTCTGCTGCACTTCACGCCAGCTAAAATTGACATACTGGCCGTTTATGGGCTGTTTCAGGTAGGTGCTATCGCCATATTGCTCGACCCAGTGTTGCAACATGTCGACCGGTGATTTGAATAGTGAGTCCATCTTGCCATTCCATAGTTATTCTTAGTGTTAAAGGAGACGCAACTTGGTTCGCCCGGCCTGCGGCGGAGCGAGACTCAACAACCCCCATTATTGAGTGGGCCTATTGTCTGTGATGAGAGCGCCTGGCCACTTTTTATGCGCGTCTTTGAGTATGGCGAAGAATGTGATCTATGACAATTGTTTTACCGGAATAAAAGGCCAATTGTCATAGTCTTAGGAGGAATGGTCTGTTAGGCGAGTGCTGGAACTGTGTCGCAGGAGGCCGATTTTTGGCTTATCTCGCGTAGCGAGCTTAGGTTTCTGGCTCGGCGTCGGGATCCGGGGCACGCATTCGCTGCCACCAGGTCTCGTCGGCGACGATCTGCCCCTGGTCGTCGATGGCGGGATAGGGGATCTTCTTGCGTCGACAGGCCTTGGCGTACACAGGGTGGCCCTGCTCGAACAACATGGTCTGGCAGTAGGCATCATCTAAGGTGCGTGTGCCATACATTCCCGCCTGGGCACGTTGACGCTGAGCCTCATACATCACCAGAGCCGAGGCCACAGACACATTGAGCGACTGTACCATGCCTATCATGGGGATGATGATCTCCTGGTCGGCAATGGCCAGGCCTGCTTTGCTGACGCCGTCGCGTTCGTTACCCATGATCACCACAGTCGGCTTGGTGTAGTCGATGTCGCGAAAATCGACGGCATTTTCCGAGAAGTTGGTGGCTAGAATCTGCATGCCCGCCGCCTTGAACTGGGCCGCAGCTTCATCCATATGGTAATGCTTGATGGTCTTGACCCATTGCTGACTGCCCGAGGCGGTATTTCCCGACACACGCATCTCGATATCGGGCCAGACGGCATGGATTTGATGTATGCCGACGGCATCGGCGGTACGGATCACCGCGGCGATATTGTTGGTCTTATGTACCTTGTCGAGACAGAGAGTGAGGTCGGTCTGGCGGTTGTCCAGCATCTGGTTGATGCGTTTGAAGCGTTCTGGGCTCATGGTATGTCAATCAAGTAGCAAAAAATAACAAGGGCGCCGCAGCGCCCTCTGATATGGAGGTTGAGCTTACATTACAGCTCCATCACGCCGTCCATCTCGACCAGTGAGTCTTTCGGCAGCTGCTTAACGCCGATGGCGGCGCGGGCAGGGTATGGCTGCTCGAAGTAGCGACCCATGATCTCATTGACCGTGGCGAAGTTAGCCAGATCTGTCATGAAGATGTTCAGCTTAACGATATCCTTCAGGCTACCACCGGCGGCTTCACATACGGCTGTCAGGTTGTCGAACACCTGCACCACCTGGGCTTCAAACTCGTCGCTGACCATCTGCATGGTCTCAGGATTCAGCGGGATCTGGCCAGACAGATAGACTGTGCTGCCCACTTTAACAGCTTGAGAATAGGTGCCGATCGCCTGCGGGGCCTTGTCGGTTGCAATGATAATCTTCTCTGCCATAACGCTCTCTCTACTTAGGTTAATAGTGGTGGAACTAACGATTACGCGAGGTGCGCAGCACTTCCGGCAGTACCCTGATACGGCGCATCACGTTGGCTAAGTGGACCCGGTCGGTGACCGAGATCCGTAAGTTAATCAAGAATACCCGGCCGTCACGCTCTTCTGTGCTCAGGTTATGAATGTTCGAGCCCTCGGCCGCCACGATAGAGGTGATCTTGGCCAAAGCGCCCTGATGGTTGACGATCTCGATCCGCAGGTTAGCCTGGAATTCGACGCCCTCGGCGTTGTCCCAGTGCACAGGAATATACTTGTCAGGCTCGCCCTGATAGCCGCGGATGTTGGCGCAGCTCTCCATATGCACCACCAGGCCCTTACCCGGGCTCACGTGGGCAATTACCGCATCGCCTGGGATGGGGCGACAACAGTTGGCGAAGGAGACCAGCATGCCTTCGGCGCCGCGGATCGGCATCATGTTGGATTCTTTATGTTCGTGCTGCTCGACGCGATCGCCCTTGAGACGCTGGGCAATCACTATGCTCATGGCATTGCCAAGGCCGATGTCGGCCAGCAGGGAATCTAAGGTGCTGTGCTTGGTTTCGCTGACCACCTTGTCGATCTGCTCCTGAGGGATATCCTTGAGCTTGATGTCGCCCAGGGCATGGTTGAGCAGTCGTTTGCCGAGGAGTACGGCATCATCTTCTTTGAGGCTCTTGAGCAGCTGGCGGATCTTGGCGCGTGCCTTACCCGTCACCACAAAGTTGAGCCAGGCGGCATTGGGCCGTGCGCCCTTGGCGGTGATGATCTCGATAGTCTGGCCTGAGATGAGCGGCTGGCTCAGCGGATAGGCTTGGCGGTTGACCCGCGCGCCGACACAGGTGTTGCCCACGTCGGTATGCACCTCGTAGGCGAAGTCCACCGCGGTGGCGCCCACCGGCAGCTCGAGAATGCGTCCCTCGGGGGTGAAGACATAGATCTCTTCGGGGAACAGCTCGGTCTTAAAGTTCTCGACGAATTCGAAGGAGGTGCTGGCGCTCTGTTGTAGCTCAAGCAGGCTCTGCATCCATTTACGGGCACGAACCTGGGTTGTGGTGCCTTGCTGCGCAGAACCGGCCCCCTTGTAGAGCCAGTGCGCCGCGACCCCCTTGTCGGCCATCTGATCCATATCCTCGGTACGTATCTGGATCTCTACCGGCACGCCGTGAGGCCCAAATAGTGAGGTATGCAGCGACTGATAGCCGTTTGCCTTGGGGATAGCGATATAATCTTTGAAGCGGCCGGGACGTGGCTTATACAGGCCGTGCATGGCACCCATGACGCGATAACAGGTGTCGATGGAGTCGACGATCACCCGAAACGCGTAGATATCCATTACCTCTTGGAACTGGAGTTCCTTGTTGCGCATCTTGTTGTAGATGGAATAGAGGTTTTTCTCGCGGCCCTTGACCGTGCCCTGAAGACCAGTGTCCTCGAGACGTGTCTTGATGGCGCCTTCGATATTCTGGATCAGCTCTTTACGGTTGCCGCGGGCAGACTTGACTACCTCTTTGAGCACCCGGTAGCGCATGGGGTAATAGGCCTGAAAGCCCAGATCTTCCAGCTCAGTCTTGATATTGTGAATACCCAGACGGTTGGCGATGGGGGCGTAAATTTCCAGGGTTTCCCGGGCGATGCGACGACGCTTGTCGGGACGCAGGGCGCCTAGGGTGCGCATGTTATGGGTGCGGTCGGCCAGCTTGATGAGGATCACCCGGATATCCTGGGTCATGGCCATCATCATCTTGCGGAAGTTTTCCGCCTGCGCCTCTTTCTTGTCTCTGAACTTAAGCTTGTCTAGCTTGGAGACGCCCTCTACCAGCTCGCCCACCGACTCACCAAACAGCTCGGAAAGCTCTTCTTTGGTGACAGGGGTATCTTCTATGGTGTCGTGCAGCAGGGCAGCCATGAGCGTCTCGTGGTCGAGACGCATATCGGCCAGGATGCGGGCAACCGCAACCGGATGGGTAATATAGGGTTCGCCACTCGTGCGCATCTGCCCTTCATGAGCATCGCGCGCTACCTGATAGGCCTGCTTGAGTAATTCTACCTGCGTAGCTTCTAAGTAACTTGACGCAGACTCCTTGAGACCTTCAAACAGATACAAGTGGCTTCACTCCTTAGATAGTGTTGCGGCCTTCGGCGATGGCGGCAACGGCAGCAATCTCGGCTGCTTCACGTTCGCGGACGGTCTGACGCTCATCGGCGTCCAGTGTGTCGGCGGTAACCAGGCCAAGTTCGATTTCGCGCAGGGCGATAACCGTTGGCTTGTCGTTCTCTTCTTCAACCATAGGGTCTTTGCCCTGCACAGCGATTTGGCGAGCACGACGCGCTGCAACCAGGATCATATCAAAACGGTTGCCGATTTGGTTTACGGCGTCTTCTACAGTTACGCGAGCCATGTATTGAAACTCCAGTGTTTATGGGTGAAAAAATGACGCAAAATTGTACACGATGACAGTTAGTCTGCCAACAGATCATTAAGCATATCATTTTGAGCATGAATTTGACTAGCACGAGTGAGGCGTTGGCTGCGAATAATTGCCTTTAAATCCACCTGTGCCTGTTCGAAATCATCGTTCACAATGATGAAGTCGTATTCGTCGTAGTGGGAGATCTCCGACGTCGCCTGGGCCATGCGTCCGGCAATAACCTCGGCGCTGTCCTGGCCGCGTCCCGTAAGACGACGCTCAAGCTCGGCCTTCGAAGGCGGCAGGATGAATACGCCAATCGCCTCGGGCATCATCTCTTTAACTTGCTGTGCCCCCTGCCAGTCGATGTCGAGAAAGACATCTATGCCCTTTTCCAGCATCACCTCGATGGCCGCCTTAGAGGTACCATAA
This sequence comes from Shewanella sp. cp20, assembly GCF_000832025.1. Taxonomy (NCBI): domain Bacteria; kingdom Pseudomonadati; phylum Pseudomonadota; class Gammaproteobacteria; order Alteromonadales; family Shewanellaceae; genus Shewanella; species Shewanella sp. cp20. The sequence goes on from NZ_JPII01000009.1 coordinate 269,916, forward strand.
TAGTTACCGAATACCTCGGCCCATTCGAAGAAGGCATTCTCTTCGATCAATGCCTTGAACTCGTCGACCGAGACGAAATGGTAGTGCTCGCCGTCGACTTCGCCGACTCTGGGTTGGCGTGTCGTGTGTGACACAGAGACCTTCATATCGGCGGGTTTATCCTGCAAAATGGCGCTAAGAAGTGAAGACTTGCCGGCGCCACTGGGCGCTGAAATGATAAAGAGGTTTCCGCGAGCGGTCATGTATTTGCTATCCAAAGGCTGTATGGTTTTAGGTAGCCAGACATTATACAGGCTTGAGGTAAATTTAGGCTAGTTAATCTTAGTCCCTCGCCGCGTGGCCGCATGGGCGTTAGCCGAGTAGGTGCATGGGGGGCGAATCATCACAGCTGGCTTAGGCGAGATAAGAAAATTAACCAAAATTAAGCGTCATCCAGGGCGAGATCCAGTAGACTCTCTGCTGAGATAGCCGTGAAGTGAGATTTTTTATGTTGTTAAATACCTTTTTCTGTCGCCAGGGCACAGATACCAGCCTGCGTTTTCTTGTCATCAGTGGCGCCTCACTCTGCCTCATCTCCCTCTTCTCCTTGTTGCTTGCCGGCCATGGCATACTGCTGTTGTTGGCCTTGCCGCTGATTGCCGCCACGGTACTGAGTGCGGCCAGGCGTCTGATACCTTCCCAGCGCTTGCAGGCATTGGCTGTGATCCCCGGCCCCCTGCTGCTGGCCGCGAGTCAGGTCTTTGCCGAGCAGGCTTGGCCCAGTTGGATAGCCGTCATGCTGAGTCTGTTGGCGACGGGTTATATCGTCTCTCGCCCGCAGCCTAAGGCATCCGCTCCCTTCGATAGTCTGGGCTATAGCGGCCCGCTGATGGCGAGTGCGCCTCGCCGCGCCCGGGTTGAGCCGACCCTGGCGGGAGGTTCACCGGCCTATGCTCATGTTGCAGATGTCCATGTTGTAGATGCCCATGGTGCAGATGCTCATGCTGCCGAGCAGAGCCAAGAAGTGGCGCGAGGGGATGAGCCAGCGTTCGAGCGGGCTCCTGAACCGCGAACGTACCATTATACAGATGAAGCCCAGGTAGACTATCAGGCTCACGACAAGCTGTCTCAGGGGATGCACTCACTCGGGGCGCAGCTGACTAAGCTGTTTGGCTTGAGCTTTACCGCCATCAAGCGTCATCCTCGTGGCGCCCTGTTAGGGTTTGGCTGTCTATCGCTCTTGCTCGGCAGCCTGTTTTGGCTTGGTGGCGATGAGGCCACAGAGCAGGTGGCGAGTGAGGCTGAACCCGAGGCGCCGATAGCCCAGGCGCCTGCTGCAGCGATCAAGCAGGTGGCCATGCCGGATGGCTTTAAGGTACAACTCGAGGGCAGGGTATTGATGCTCAGCTGGCTGGGGGAGCGGGGAGAACCTGGGACGCTATGGTCACTCGCCAGCGCCGAAGGAGACAGCAGCTGTCAAAACCTGACCTTTAATAATGGCGTGAGCTATCGGCCGATGACGGTTAGCCTGCTGGCCGATACCTCGACTCAGGCGCGCTTCTCTCCCTTAGATACACCCGCCATCATCAATGATATCGCCATGCGCGGTAGCCTGACCCTATGCGGCTACGAGTTTAGCCTCAAGGGGAGTCAGGCGGCGCTGGCCAAAGAGCCGGCCTTCAGGCCCTATCTCTAGTCAAATAATTTTGGGCATTGGCAGGCAGATGCCAGGATTTCCTATTTAGCGGTGATTGTGGTCACCACAGATGGTTTACATATAGATGAAGTTAGTCGAGCCTGATTCTCAGGCGCAGGGGGAAGCCCCGCTTACCCTAGTGATCATGGCGGCCGGTCTGGGGAGCCGTTTCGGCGGCGATAAGCAGCTCGCCGAGTTAGGGCCAAAGGGCGAGACCATGTTACAGCTCTCCATCGCCAGCGCGATCAAGGCGGGTTTCTCGGCGGCGGTGATAGTGACCCGCTCCGAACTTATCCCGAGCCTTGAGGCGCGCCTTGCCGATCTACCTGGTGATTTTGCGCTGCAGTTCTGTGTGCAGCAGATGACAGACTTGCCTGAGTCCTGCCGCGAGACCGTACAGGGCGATAAGCTTGCCGAGCTGATAAATGCCCGTAGTAAACCTTGGGGCACGGCCCATGCGCTGTGGAGTGCCCGCAAGCTTGTCTCTGGCCCCATGGCGGTGATTAATGCCGACGATTACTATGGCGATCAGGCCTTTGCACTGCTGGCCCAAGGTTTTCAGCAGCGGCCTGATAAATGGCGAATGGTGGCCTATCCCCTCAAAGAGACATTGTCAGATCATGGCGGCGTGAATCGCGGCATCTGCGTGACTCAGGATAATCTACTGATTTCTGTTGAAGAATGGCTGAATATTGCCTGGCAAGGTGATAATCTGGTGGGCTCGCATCAGGGAAGGCTGGGCCAACTGGCGCCCGAGGCGATGGCCTCGATGACCTGTTGGGGATTTACCCCGGATATTTTCGATCTCCTGGGGGAGGCATTGGCGGATTTTGTCGCTCAGCTTGGGCTGGCACCGAACAGCGAATGTTACCTTCCCGCCGTGGTACAAGCCGCCTTAAGCATTGAGGCGAATGCTAAACAGGTATTCGTGAGTCAAACCTTGGATACCTGGTTAGGTGTGACCTATCAGCAAGATATTGATTGGGTAAAACAAAAATTAATGGAGTTACTGGGTGATTGATTTTATAAGGCAGCAGGTGCTGCCGCGCTTTGGCGTAACCGCTTCGGCCAAAGTGAGTCCCCTTGGGAACGGTCATATCAATGATACATTTCTAGTGCGCTGGCCAGAGGGTGAATTTGTGCTGCAGCGTCTCAACACGGAAGTCTTTACTCAGCCTCACGCCCTGGTGCGCAACGCCCAGAAGGTGGCGCAGCACCTACAATCGAAACACGAGGCAGGCGAGTATCGCCTCAATGTGGTGCAGCCGGTGACAGACTCACAGGGTGAGCTGGCGCTGGAATTGAGCGAGCAGGGTTTCTGGCGCGCCATTACCTATCTGCCTTATAGCCACAGCATAGAGGTGGTGGAGGATGCGGCCCAGGCCGAGTCGGCGGCCAAGGCCTTTGGCCATTTCTCTCGCGCTTTAAGCGATCTCGATGCCAGCCAACTTGAAGATGTTATCCCGAATTTTCATCACCTGCCCGGGCGAATTGCCCAGCTGCAGCAGGCCGTTACCCAAGACAGCATGGGGCGTCTTAAAGCCTGTCAGGCTTGGGTGGACTTTGCTCTGTCCCAGGATGATCTGCTGAGTGAACTTAGTGAAATAGAGACCAAGCTGCCACTACGTGTCTGTCACAACGACACTAAGATCAATAACATGCTGTTCGATAAGCGCGACATGAGCAGCATGGCGATAATCGATCTTGATACCTGCATGCAGGGACACCTGATGTATGACTTCGGTGACATGGTGCGCACCTTTACCTCGCCAGAGGCCGAAGACTCGACCAACCTGGCTAAGGTCGAGGTACGCGAGACCATCTTTGCCGCCATCTGCCAGGGGTATCTCAGCGAGCTGGGCGAGGTGATGAGTGATATCGAGCGCCAGAGCCTGTGGCTAGGCGCCAGGGTGATCTGCCTGATGATTGGGGTGCGTTTCCTAACCGATCACCTCAATGGCGATGTGTATTTTCATATTCACCACGAAAATCATAATCTTGAGCGAGCGGCTAACCAATTCTCCTTGTATCAGAGCCTGCTGGCACAGCAAGCAAAGTTGTGCACTTATCTATGATAAATCGGGTCAACGTACCGTCCATGTTTCTTAGATTGCTTCACATGTTTCTACTACGTTGCTTTCGCTGTGCGTGGACGGTATCTAAATGAGCCGCGAGTCTGAGTAAACCTTGTTGCAGTGTTTGATAGTGACGAGTCTCGTCTGCAGTCATTGAGGGGGATAAGGGCTTATTCGCCCATACTTTGGTGATCTGCATGATTAAGGCCTCAGCCTGATTCAGTTCATCGTGGGCTAATTGCTTTGCCACCAGAAGCCGAAAGCAGTCAGACAAGAGGGTTAACAGCAAGGTATCGGGTATTTCCGTCTTGTGGCGAAGGTAGACCTCTTTGTATCCAAGGGCTGTGATGAGGTTGGCTACAGTCGTTACGCTTGTGGCACCGACAAACAGTGCCAGCACCTCGGGATCGCCCATGAGTTGTTGCTCGATTTTTTCGGCAAGTTTACCTTGCTGCCATTGCCTGCCTATAGCCTTGAGTAACGCCATTACAATGCCCTTTATGTGAGGTTGAAACTAGCGGTATAGCCGCGCCGAAATTGGGATAAGTTGTAAGCGCTGGCACAATCCATCCAGGTAGGCTTGGCTCAGTAGGGCAATACCAAGATAGAAATCGGTTCGGGCATGTTGTTGCATCAGGGTCAAGCAGCGACCTGACCAGGGCAACAGGTGTTGTTGCAATAAGAGAAAGCAGTTGTGTTTAATGATTTCATTTTCTTCCGCCTGGGCCCATTGACTCAGCAACTGATCCAGCACAGCAAAGAAGAGACCGATATGATCGACAGGTTGATTGTTATCTAGGTTGAAGCCAATCCCTTGCTCTTGATAAAAGGACTTAAGCGCCATAGTAGACTGGTCATTGAGCAGCTGTCTTTCGCTAAGATAAACAGATCCCCAAGGTGCGGCGCTGGGTTCACCCGGGCCATAAAATAGCTGGCCATAGTCCAGTTTGAGCGCCTGATGTTGTGTCGGTGCCCACTGAGTCAGATAGTCCGATAGCAAGGTTTTTCCCCGGTTCTCCAAATCAGAGCAAGTGAAGTTGGGCCAGCTCTGAATCACCCGATGATCGATCAGGTCTTGGATAAAGGCTGGGCTGGGGTCATAGAACAGCGCATGGTGGAGAATTCGGGCAATACCCTGGAATTCATGAATCTCTTGTTTGTTAAGGAGTTGCATCTTAACCTCAATCGTCAGGAAGAGTCGTTGAGTGAGACTGAAAAAGGGTGCCAGTCACATTGATTGGCACCCGATCAATCTTACACTTCTGAGTAGTTCAGCACTTCGCCATCGGTTGCGCCGCTTGGGCGAGAGTGACGGTTAGGTGTGATCAGCAGGTTGGGCGTCGTGATACTGCTTTCTGGCAGAGGTGCGACATCTGGCGAGATAGCGCCAGGATATTTCGCCTTCAACTGTTCCATTGGCCCAAAGTCGATGGCTCGCATAGGGCATGATTCGACGCATGATGGTTGCTTACCCTCGGCCAAGCGCTCAAAGCAACCGTCACACTTAGTCATTACCTTACGGTCTTTATCTATCTGAGGTGCGTCGTAAGGGCATGCTCTGGCACAGCTTTCACAACCGATACAGAGATCTGTGGCTACATGTACTAAACCATCTTCGCGTCGCTTATGCATGGCGCCGGTAGGGCAGGCCTTAACGCACACAGGTTCAGAGCAATGGTTGCAGCCGATAGACATGTAATAGGCGAATACATTTTGGGTGACAGTACCATCACCGTTTTCTGTCCATTGGCCACCGCCATACTCATAGACGCGGCGCCAGTTAATGCCAACAGGCAGATCTTTGCGGTCTTTACAGGCGACCTGACAGGTCTTACAACCAGTGCATTTACTCGCGTCGACATGAAAGCCGTATTGGATATTGTTGTTCATTGTTAACTCCTATCAAGCCTTACGGATTTCAACCAGGTTGGTGTGTTGCGGGTTACCTTTGGTTATTGGGGTAGTCCGCTGCGTCGTGAGTACGTTGAGGCAGCCGCCCTTATCGACGTCACCGCCGCCTTGGAACCAGGCGCCCTGACCCAATGCTGTGACACCGACCATGATGCGAGGAGTCACTTTGACTTCGACTTCGATGGTGCCGCGATCATTGAACACATGAACCCTGTCGCCGGTTTTTAAACCGCGCTGATTGGCATCCAGTGGATTCATCCAGATTGCATCCTGTACCACTTCACGCAGCCAGGGCACGTTATGGTAGCTAGAATGGGCACGGCCCTTGGTGTGGTAACCGGTTAGCTGTAGTGGATATTTCTTTTTCGTTTCAGCATCTTCATAGCCTTCCCAGGTGGGGACGTACTTAGGTAGGGCGGAGATGACATCGCCTTCCTTTAGCTTCCAGGTACGGGCTTTTTCGGCCAAACGTGAAGAGTAGATCTCAATCTTGCCCGATGGCGTGCCAAGTGGGTTGGCTTCAGGGTCTTTACGGAAATCTTCAAGCACGATATAGCTGCCGTTTGGCAGGTATTTACGATAGATGCCCTGCTTGAGCATGACCTCCTTGCTTGGCAGGCCAGGTGTTGCGGCTTGAGACTCGGCATAGAATTGATCTAGCCAGTCTTTACGGCTCTTGCCTTCGGTAAATTCTGCTTCGACCCCCATGCGCTTGGCGAGATCGACACAGACCTCATAGATTGGACGGCTTTCGAACATGGGGTCGACGCCACTACTCATCTGCACTAAGGTGGCTGTGTCACCGGCGGCATAGCTTTGGTAGATAAGGTCTTCCGATTCTAGCCAGGTCACATCGGGCAGGAGAATATCGGCAAACTTGGCACTCGGTGTCATCCAGTTGTCGACTACAAGAATGAATTCGCACTTGGATTCATCCTGCAATAGCTTCTCGGTTTTACGGACTTCAGAGTGCTGGTTAATCAGCGCGTTACCGCCATAGTTGATGATCGCTTTGATGTCTGTACCGAGTTTTCCATCGCCGTTTTCATCCAGGTCTACCCCTTGTACGCCATCGGCCAGTACCGTCATGTTTTTACCGTCTTCAATGGCTTGAGTGAAGGTAAAGAAAGAGATGGCTTTTTTGACCGGGTTTGACCCAGTAGGCATGAAGGGGGCATGCAAGAATGAGCCTTTACACAGGCCGCCACAGTTGGTCCCAGGTAGGCCTAGCTGGCCGAGTAAGATAGGGAGCATGTAGCCGGCGCGAGTGTTGTTTTCACCAGCCGCCTGACGGTTGAGTGATGCGGCAATTTGGATAAAGGGCGCGCGTGCTGCGGCTAACTTGCGGGCGAGTTCTTTGATCACATGGGCTTCGATCCCTGTGATCGATGCCGCCCACTCAGGGGTTTTCGCCTTAATACCAGGGGTAAGATCGCCAACTGTGGCGTTGTCGAGAATATAAGCTTTGTAGCTTTCTTCATAGCCGATACCGTCTGGCATGCTATTTTCGTCGTAGCCGACACAGTACTTGTCGAGGAAGGCCTGGTTAACCTTATTGGTGGTGATCCATTCAAAGGCCAGTGCTTCAAATAGCGCGGCGTCAGTGCCGGGGCGAATCGGTATCCATTGATCTTCTTTACCCACAGCCGAGTCTGTATAACGGGGATCGATTAGGATGGTTTTAAAGTTGTTTTTCTTCTTCTGCATCAAGAAGTCGTAGGCTTCACCCGAACCACTCATGCGGATCTCTGAGGGGTTATACCCCACCATCAGCACCAGATCCGAGTTCTGCATCTCTGACACACTACTGCCTTGCCAACCAGGGCCGGCAGAACCATAGGTTTGTCCCGCTGCCTCATAAATTTGTGACCAACTGTAGTCGCCGTAAGCGTTGAGGTAGCCACCTTTGAGATTCATCAAGCGGTAAAGGCATTGCTTGCCCGAGAAATGGTAGCGGGCGCCAGAATTATAGGTAAAGTGAATCGACTCGTTACCATATTGATCTATGGTGCCTTGTAGTCTTTCCGCCACGATATCCAGTGCCTCATCCCAGCTGATACGTTCGAACTGACCACTGCCACGTGGGCCAACGCGTTTCATTGGATATTTGAGGCGATCGGGGGCGTAGACGCGTTTTCTTAGTGAGCGGCCGCGCAAGCAGGCACGTACGTCATGGTCACCATATTTGTCTGTGGTGGTAAATTCAGATTCGACGCGGGTGATCACGCCATCCTGAGAGTAGACCTTGACCGGGCAGTTTGAACCACAGTTAACCAGGCAAGCTGACCAGTTAAGGTTTTCGCTGGCAACAGGCGGTTTAGGTGGGGTGACCTCGACCTCTTTAGAGCCAGAGTTACAGCCTGAAACTGTTGCTGCACAACTGAGTGCCGCACTCATTTTTAAGAAACTTCTGCGTTCCATTATTTTATCCTCATTGCAGTTATGATTAGCACTGGTTGCATTAACGCAGTTGGTAGCTAAACGACAACATCACTTGGTGCGCGTTATAGTTATGGTTCAGGTTGCCTAAGGTAGTCAGTCCCGGAACGGTATCGACATCAATTTGCGCGTAATCGGTGTCGTAGTAGCGCTCATACTGGTAAGCCAGCGACAGCGCCATCTCATCTGTTAATACGTAGTCGGCATGCAGCTTCAGGCTGTGGTTAAACGCGTAGTAATCTCCCTGAGGTATGCTGGTAGCATGAGTCACCATGGTGTTGCTATCTGAGTTTGCAAACAGGTAGTCTCCGCCTATGCTGAGCTTGTCTTGCAATAAGCCTGAATAGTTAAAGCCCATGCCCAGGTTGATGAACTCATCTTCGATATCGGCTTGCCAATCGGCAGTCGAGAAAGCCTGACTGCCGTTTTGTTTGCTGCTAATCCATTGTTGGCCGACGAAGGCATAGCCAGATAACGATGGGTTCATCTGCAGGCTCAGGTTGATGTCGTAGCCATAATCTTCCGATTCGGTAAGGCCGATCTGGGTGTTCTTGTAATCGTCGAAGGCATAACGGCCAGTTATGTTTAGATTTAGCCATGAGGCTGGATTGTGATTGAGCTGGGTTTCAAAAGCGGTGCGAGACCTATCGGCAAGGTAGTATTTGCGTAGTAACGGATTGGTCTGCGATGAAGTCAGCGCCTGGGTTTGATATTCGCTGCCGCCGCGATTGTCCAAGCTAGCTTTAAACCTAATCTTAAGGTTGTCTAAGGCGCGAACATTAAGCTTGGTCCAAAGGGTGTCATCATGGGTCTGTTCCCGCTCGCTGTGGCTGCGTTCCATCTCTTTGCGGTCATAGCCTGCTTGCAGGCGATAGTTACCATTGAAACGGTAAGCGGCGTTGAGTTTTAGGCCACGACGCTCGGTGTCTAAAGGAGCATTTTGTTTAAATGCGCCGGTTAGTCCGTTGACTTTATATTGTGGGAACTCCCATACCGAGCCTTTGTTATCCCGCTTGGCGTAGTCGATACTGGCGCCCACTCTGAGTTTGCTGCTCAATAGCGAGGTAACTGAAAGCTTGCCATCTAAGGTGGCGATTTCACCATCCCAGCGTTGCAACGGGTTGCCAGACATCTGAATTAAGTCATCATTCTGAGTCATTTTTCCCGTCGCCAGGCGAGCACTCACCACGGTTCGGCCCAGCAGATATTGGCCCGACAGATTAAGTTGCTGCGCCTCATTGTCAGGCGATGCTGCATAGACGTCATAAAGGTAGGGCAGGCTTAAGTTGTCGATAGCGTTGTTGTAGTGACTGACAAAGTAATTGAGGTTGGTTGTCCAGTTATTACCTGATAACGACAAGCCCGCGTTGAGGTTATCTGTGTCGGCATCGACAGGGAGACCGAAATTGACCGGCCGCGGCGTCACCATGCTGGCGCTTTGGTAACCTGTCTTATTTTCATGCTCATATTGAACATATGCCTGATAAAAGCCTCGCCCAAAGTTCAAGCCTAGGCCTGCTTGGTTTCGCTGCAAAGAGAGGGTTTGGGTCTGCGTGTATTCACTGGGGGTGAGCATGCCGTCTTGGTACCACAGCTGGCTACGAGCATTATCAGACTGGTAGTGAGTAAGCTGCTGAAAATCGGCGACTAACTCATATTGATCTGGCTTGCCTGCTTCAAGGTGGGCGAAACCATTATCCAGTCCCAGACGGTGTGCCTGAAACCGGGCTTTATAGCCTGTTGCATTTTGATAGTTGAGGTCGGCATCAATACTGGCATTGGCACCGTCTTTATCGGTTGAAAATGCATTGCCAGCGTGAATATCGTCACTGTCGATATAGGCAGCATTGACCCTAACAGTACCTGTGTAACCGTCGACTTGAGGGCAACGCTTACACTGAAACATCTGTTGGTTGACCAGGCTGGTGTTGGCCTTGTTTACCCCAAAGTCAGCGGCAAATGCTGAGCCTGTCATACTGCCTGACATGGCCAGCAGTGATATGGTGATAAGGTTTAATTTACAGTTCATGTGAGTGACCCCCTAATTAGCGCTGCAGTTTGCTGCCGGCGGGATGATTGGAACCATGGATTTGGCTGTGGCAATTAAGACAGCTTTTGCCACCGCCAAAGGCATCGCTGCCACCTTGTTGAACGGCACGACTGGCATGGCCATCGTCCATGTGGCATTGCTGACACAGTTGAGGTGGTCTTTGGGTCAACATGGCTTCATTTACGCTGCCATGGGGGTTATGGCAGTTTCCGCAGTTTTCGGTAACGGGGGCGTGCTCCCACAGTACAGGTCCACGTTTTTCTGCGTGACAGCTATAGCAGGTGTCGTTCACTGTGGTGTGCTTTAGTGCGCTGTCATTCAGAGTGCCATGTGGGTTATGGCAATCGATGCAGGTCATCTGATCCCATTTTAGTGGATGTGATGAGCGCTTGTGCATGTCTGCACCTTGCTGTGAGTGGCAGCTTGCACAGCTGTCATTGACGCTCATGCGATCCTGCATAGGATCTTTGGCAGTGTGAATTTGATGGCAGTTGCTGCAGGTTATCTCGTCGAGATTATGGCTGCTGTTGTGCCACGCCAATTTTTTAGTGTCGTTATGGCAACCCAGGCAGACGCTGTTTTGGCTTTGAGCCGATAGTTTGCTCTGCTTGCCAAAGGCGATCATAGGTTCTTTACCGCCTTGGTTATGCTTGCCTAGCGGGCCATGACAAGCCTCGCATTGTAGGCCAGCCATTGGCGATTGAGAGGTGTTGGGGTTAGCGTGTGTGCCGGTGAAGAATGCCATGACTTTGTCATTTTTTTTATGGCACATCAGGCAGGTGTCAGCACCTTTCTTGGAATAGCTACCCTGTGCAAATTTCTCTGTCAGCTGCTGTTCCAATTGTTGTGCTGAGAGTTTGTTCCAGGGGCTTGCCTGAGTCGACAAGGGGAAGTGAGATAAACTTAATATCCCAACGATCAACCCAGCGATAATATATCTACTCATCATCTTGGCCTTAATGGTTAATTATTTATAATTGGTGTGGCGTTTGTTAAATATCTTTTAATTAAATTCTATGAGGGAATTAAAGCCCTTGGAAGTTATTACTAAAGAGGTATTTTTATAATTGTGATCATTATTTTAAAATGTGTCTTATCGTGACGTGATGCTTTTATGCATAAAAGCTTTTTTAACTTGTGTTAATTTAATTTTTTAATCAGCTTTGCGTTTGTATGTCTCTGATTGTTAACGGTTTATATTTCCGACCTGTCTGTGGTGAAACTTTGTTTCTTGTGTTTTCTTGTAATTGATAATCTGTTCTAAATATGTTTTTTGGTTAATTGTTATGTAAGTTTATTTTTGTTTATTCATATTGTTTCGATTTTTGTTTTTAATCTTTCTTAAGTTTTAATATTGATTCTTAATTTTTCATATCTTTTCATAATAATTTCATGGCTAAAAGTTAGTTGGTGTCTTGTTATTTTAAATTTTTGGTGTTTGTTTATTATTAATTGGTGAGCATGTGCACTTGATAGTTTATTGCGCCTCATCAAACATTGATGCTGAAAGGTGAAGGGGGTGATCGTGAGAGCTTGCTTGAGATCAATGAACCGCTAATTGACCTTGATAACCGCTGTCAAATCCTTAAGTTAGTTCGTACACTGCACTCAGTTTTCCGACTATAGGTGAGATAGATGCCACCCATTATCTGTAATACTGCGCGAGAAGCCGTTTCCCTGATCGAGAGCGGTGAAACCCTCTGGACCCACTCAATGGGCGCGACCCCCAAGTTGTTGCTCGATGCCTTGGCAGAGCATGCGCTGACCCGCCAAGATCTAACGCTACTACAGCTGCATACCGAGTGTGCCGAGTCCCTCAGCGATCCGCGCCTCAAAGGCCATCTGCGCCATCGCTGTTTCTTCGGTGGCCTGCCGACTCGTCTGCTGTTGCAGCAGGGGGATGCCGACTATGTGCCTATCTTCTTGTCCGAGGTGCCTAAGTTGTTCCGCTCGGGCGAGCAGCCCATAGATACCGCCATTGTTCAGGTGTCGCCGCCGGATAAGCACGGCATATGCTCGTTGGGGATCTCGGTAGAGGCCACGCTAGCGGCCTGTCAGGTGGCGGGTAAGATCATCGCCCATATCAACCCACAAATGCCGCGTACCCACGGTGATGGCTTCATCCATTACGACAAGTTTGCTGCCGTGTTCGAGCAGAGTACGCCGTTGCCGCAACATCCGCTGGCGGCCAGCGACGAGACCAGCCTGGCCATCGGCAGACATGTTGCCGAGCTGGTACGAGATGGCGATTGCCTGCAGATGGGGATTGGTGCCATACCCGATGCCGTGCTCTCCTGCCTCACGGACCATAAAGACCTTGGGGTGCATACCGAGCTGTTTTCCGATGGCGTACTGAATCTGGTTGAACAGGGGGTGATTAACAACAGCCGCAAGAAGGTGCATCCGGGTAAGTTGGTAACCGGGTTCGCCCTTGGCAGTCAGCGATTGTATGACTATGTCGACGACAATCCCTCTGTGGTCTTTATGGATATCGAGCAGGTCAATGACACCTCGATCATTCGCAAGAATCCTAATGTGATGGCGATTAACTCGGCCCTGCAGGTGGATATCTCGGGGCAGATCTGCGCCGACTCGCTCGGTACCCGCATCTATTCCGGGGTCGGTGGCCAGATGGACTTTATCCGCGGCGCCGGGCTTTCCGAAGGTGGCCGCTCGGTAATAGCCCTGCCCAGCACGGCGGCGGGCGGCAAGGTGTCGAGAATCGCCTCGGTACTATCTCCCGGAGCCGGTGTGGTCACCACCCGTGCCCATGTGCACTACATAGTCACAGAATATGGCGCCGCTAACCTGCGCGGCAAGTCGCTTAGAGAGCGAGCCCGGGCGCTTATTGATATCGCTCATCCCGACTTCAGGGAGCAGCTCTGTCAGGAGACCTTCGATATGTGGGGATTAAGGGTCTAGTCTGCACGGCTAACGATGAAAAAGCCCCGTCTTGCTCGATACCGCAGATGGGGCTTTTTTATCTCGATTGCTATCTCAACAACTATCTTAATTTCTATCTCAACTTAACTACTATCTCAACTTAACTTCTGTCTCAACACCTATTACAACACCTATCTTAATCAATCGGAGCCTGTATCGGGAGGGAAGCGGAAGCTGAGAAGTACAGCGTTAAGCGGCAGTCTGTTTAGGCCTCGTCATCAGCATATTGGAGGCGATGGCGAACAGGCAGTAACCGGTGAAAAACCAGAAACCGATCTCCAATTTGGCGTGCATCACTATCAGTTCACCCATCTGCCCTTTGGCATTACCGGCTAAGTAACTGACGATGATGGCGACCACAAACACATCGGCCATGCTCCATTTGCCTATGGCGTTGATAAGCCGTATCAGCGTGGCTGCCGTGTTGCCACGCGCGAAAACCAGCACGGCCTGCGCCAGCAGCTTGAGGGTCGGCACTATCACCGAGAAGGTGGCGATCAAGATGCCGACCAGCAGGTTACCGCTCTGCATCAGGTCTTCTACCGTCCCCAGGATACTGCGGTGTTTGCGATAGATCTCCACCTGGCCCTCAAGTTCGTTAAAGCCGAGGAAGGCCGATACGGATCCCAGCAGGCCGCGCACTTCGCTGTCTTCCGTCATCAGCTCTATGCTGGTCTGGGCAAACTTGGATTTTTCCGCCTGGCCGTCCAGGCTCAGCATAGGCAGGCTGAGTCCGGGGATCAGCAGGGCCAAGGCGATAACAATCACTAGTAACTGTGGCCATTTACTCCGTTGTGACATGAGGTCTCCAATTTTACGATGTTACTTATGGTTTGGCGTTTGGTTATAGGTCAGTCGGCATGAACGCCGGCTGAATGTCGCCCCCCATCGGGAAGGTATCTTTTACCACGCCAGGCGTCACCTTTGAAGCCTGCTTAATGCCAATGGCGCTGCATGAGACAGCCATGACACTCGTCGAGATTATTTATCCAGATGCCAGAAAGCAGCTTAGTTGAGCCGCTCGAGATATATCGCATATGAGTTTATTCAGATACAAAAAAGCCTCAGAGTTGAGGCTTTTTGCTAAGTGCGAGGTGATTACTCCACGTTCTGGATCTGCTCTCGCATCTGCTCGATAAGTACTTTCAATTCGACCGCGGCTGCGGTGACTTCTGAGCTGATGGACTTAGAGGCCAGGGTGTTGGACTCGCGGTTGAACTCCTGCATCATGAAGTCGAGTCGTCGGCCCTGGGCGCCGCCTTTCTTGAGGATGCGGCGGGTCTCGGCGACGTGGGCGTCGAGTCTGTCCATCTCTTCGGCGACGTCCATCTTTTGGGCCAGCAGTACCATCTCCTGCTCCAGACGGGCGGGATCCAGTTCGCCCTGAATCTCGGCTAAACGATTGGTGAGCTTGTCGCGCTGCCATTGCATCACGGTCGGCATGTGCTCGCGAACGATGGCTACTTGTTCCTCGATCGCCTGCAGGCGGGTTTCCAGCATTGCCTTGATCGCTTCCCCCTCACGGCCACGGGCCTCGATGAACTGATCGACTGCGCTGTCGAAGGCGGTGAGTAGCTCTTTGCCTATGGCATCCATGTCCTGCTCGCTGCCGGACATGACTCCAGGCCAGCGCAGCACGTCGACAATGTTGAGCTCGCCCTGACCAGCTTCCTGCTTGACCCAGTTGGCCGCCTGGATGATCTGGCTGGCGAGCGCCTGATTAAGTTGCAGCTCGCTGTTTTTATCTTCGCCAAGATCGTAGCGCAGGTTGACCTCAATCTTGCCGCGATTTAAACGTTTACGCAGACGGTCTCTGAGGACGGGCTCCAGGCTGCGCAGTTGCTCGGGAAGACGCAGATAGGTTTCCAGGTAACGCTGATTGACCGAGCGGATCTCCCAGGAGGCGCTGCCCCATTGTGCTTTATGCTCGATGCGGGCGTAGGCTGTCATGCTTTGGATCATGGGTAATTCCAATAGTTTAAATCGATTCAGTGACCTTGGATTATAGTCTGATGAGGTGTGGGATTAAAGCAAACTCTCCCCGCTTTACGCTTTGGGTCATGATTAACATGGCATCGAAGCGCGCAAGCCCCTATAATATGCAGCCAAATCTGCTTATCTCTATTTCAAACAGGAAATGCCAATGCGCCCAAGTGACAGAACCCCAGCTCAATCTCGTCCGGTAACCATTACGCGACAGTTCACAGCCCATGCAGAAGGTTCTGTATTAATCGAATTTGGCGAGACCAAGGTATTGTGTACCGCCAGCTTCACCGAAGGGGTGCCGCGTTTCCTTAAGGGCCAGGGCCAGGGTTGGGTAACCGCCGAATATGGCATGCTGCCACGTTCGACTCACAGCCGTATGGATCGTGAGGCTGCCCGTGGTAAGCAGTCTGGTCGTACCCAGGAGATCCAGCGTCTTATCGGTCGTGCCCTACGCGCCGCGGTAGATATGAAGGCCCTTGGCGAAAACACTATCGTGATCGATTGTGACGTTATTCAGGCCGATGGCGGTACTCGCACCGCGGCGATTACCGGCGCCTGTGTGGCGTTGGTGGATGCGCTGAACTGGGCGCGTGGAAAGGGCTTGATTAAGACCAACCCCCTTAAGTTTTTGATTGCCGCTGTTAGCGTGGGTATCTACAAGGGCGAGCCTATCTGCGATCTCGAGTATATCGAAGACAGCGCCGCCGAAACCGATATGAACGTGGTGATGACAGAGACAGGTAAGATCATCGAGATCCAGGGCACCGCCGAGGGCGAACCCTTTAGCCATGAAGAGCTGCTGAGTCTGCTGGATCTGGCCAAGCATGGCATTCGTGAGATCGTCGATGTGCAGAAGGCGGCATTAAGTTAATTATTATTTTGTTAATTAGGACCCTACGGGGTCCTTTTTTTAAATCGAATTGAGCGTACCCCTACATTTTAAAAAGGAGAGATTGTGAAAGCCTATCAACGTGAGTTTATTGAGTTTGCCCTTGAGCGTCAGGTATTACGTTTCGGCGAATTTACGTTAAAGTCAGGCCGCACTAGCCCTTACTTCTTTAATGCCGGCCTGTTTAATACCGGGCGCGATCTGGCGCGTCTGGGTCGCTTCTATGCGGCGGCGCTGGTGGATTCGGGTATCGAATATGATCTGCTGTTTGGCCCTGCCTACAAGGGGATCCCTATTGCGACGACCACAGCCGTGGCGCTGTGCGATCACCATGATATCGATATGCCTTACTGCTTTAACCGTAAGGAGAAGAAGGATCATGGTGAGGGCGGCAGCCTGGTGGGTAGCGAGCTTAAAGGCCGCGTGATGCTGGTGGACGATGTGATCACCGCTGGCACGGCGATTCGCGAATCGATGGAGATCATCGAGGCCCATAATGCCGAGCTGGCGGGCGTGTTGATCGCGCTAGACAGACAAGAGAAGGGCAAGGGTGAGCTGTCGGCGATTCAGGAAGTCGAGCGTGATTTTGGTTGTCGCATAGTTTCTATCATTAAGCTGGAAGATCTGATCAACTACCTGTCGGAAAAACCGGGCATGGAAGCGCAGTTGGCAGCGGTGAGCGCTTATCGCGACCAATACGGTATCTAATTGGTATCAATTGTTGAGAAACAAAAAAACGCTGCAGAGGCAGCGTTTTTTATTGCGACAAGTAAGTTACAAGCAATAGATATTAATTGCTGAGAAACTCGGCGCGGGTGGCTGGGTTAGACTTAAAGATACCGCCCAGAGCCGTGGTGGTCGTGGTGCTGGTAGAGTCCATTACGCCGCGAGACTTAACACAGTAGTGCACCGCATCCATCTTCACCGCCACATCTTTGGTCTCGAGCAGAGTCTGCAGTGCCACCAGAACCTGTTGGGTTAGTCGCTCCTGCACCTGGGGACGCTGGGCAAAGAAACGTACGATACGGTTGATCTTAGACAGGCCTATGATGTTTTTACGCGGCAGGTAGGCCACGGTAGCCACGCCGTCTATGGTCACCAGGTGGTGTTCACAGGTGCTGGTAAGGCTGATGTCGTTGACCTTGACCATCTCATCGAAGCCCATCTTGTTCTCGATGACGGTGATCTTAGGGAAGTTTTCATAGTCCAGGCCCGAGAAGATCTCATCGACATACATCTTGGCGATGCGCTTAGGCGTCTCCACCAGGCTATCGTCGCGTAGATCCAGTGACATCAAGGTTAAGATCTCGCGCATATGGTGCTCAATCTTCTCTTTGCGCGCCTCGCTGCTCAGTCCGCATGGAACCATAGGCGTTTCGAGACCACGCTCTAATAATGCGGTTTGCACCTGCTGTGCTGCTTCACTCAATGCCATCGTGTCCTCCACCATCAGATAGTGGTCTATTCAGTAAGGTTAATTTACTAATGTTTTTAACAAATTAACCTTTAAGATATTCATTATAGCCTGTCCGGCGCCACTAAACATAGGGCGGCGGGTCAGGGAGGATAACCTGAATTGCGGGTAATTTATACCCAGAATTACTAGGGGATTAATAAAAAAGCCGATTGAGACAATCGGCTTTTGGGATTTTTTAGGGGGTTACAGCTTCAGATTGTCTTTAAGGAAGCTCATCATCTGACGATAGTATTTCGCCCTATGCTCATCGTTGTAGAAGCCATGGCCTTCATCGTCCATGACCAGTTTCTGATAAGGGTAGTTGTGTTTCTTGAGCCCTTCTTCCAGCGCTTCGAGCTGTTCGATTGGCGCTCGCTCATCTTCACCGCCATGCACCAACAGCAAGTTTACTTTGAGTTTGTCGACGTTCTTGCTAGGTGACATCTGTGTCAGCATGGCGTCGTTCTCGCCCAGTACCTGTTTCAGATAACGCTCACCCGCGCGGCGCCCTTGTACATCCCCTTCGTTGAACATCAACTCGAGATCATAGACACCGGCGAAGCCGATAGCACATTTAAAGAGATCCGGTGCCAGAATAGGACTTTGTAGCGCAGAGTATCCACCAAAGCTGCCGCCGACAATACAGATTCGCTCTTTGTCCACTATGCCTTGTTCGATGACGTATTTGGTGGCATCGATAATATCGTACTGGATCTCCGTGCCCCATTTCTGGTGGCCAGCATGCTCAAATGCTGAGCCGTAACCGCCTGAACCGCGAAAGTTGACCTGCAGCACGGCCGCACCTTGACTGGCTATTAGCTGGTTTTGGTCGTCAAAGCCCCACCAATCTCTTGGACCATGTGGACCGCCGTGAGGGTTGACGACTAGCGGAAGGTTCTTGGCCTCTTTGCCGTAGGGCAATGTCAGGTAACCGTTGATCACTTTACCGTCTCTGGCAGTGAAACTGATTGGCTTCATCTCGGCCATCTTATCGGGATCTAGCCACTTCTTCTGTGATGCTAAATATTCGAGTTTTTTGCTCTTAGTATCGAAAATATAATAATCGCCAGGATTTCTGTCGTTGAAGGCCTTGATGACAAGTTTTCCCGTGTTATTGGTCTGGCTGACGAGATGAACTTGATGTCCTGGGAGTGCTGCAATCAATTGTTTAAGGGTCGCGGCTAGTTTTTCGCTTTTATCTACAAACTCATAGGTCGGGTAGCCATTTTCATATTCTACGGCGTAGAGCTGCTTGTTGACGCGGTTGATCCAAACATTGCTAGGATCGACCACCTTGTCCTGGCTAATAAGCTGCTTAGTACCACTATTGATATCGACTAAATAGATCCCCTTAGGTTGGCCGTTCTCGCTGCCGAGCACATAGACGCTATTGTCGTCGTTTCCAAAGGCGATAGGGCTAATGTCATTTAGGTTTAGATTTAGCTTTTCTGTGTCGACCCACTCTCCGTCTTTTCGATAGTACAGATGAGAGTTGATATAGTCTCGGGTGCCGCTAACAAAGCGGATATCACCGTCATGATCTGGTAGAAAGTTGGCATAGGAAATCGGCGCCGTAGCTACTTTTCTGCGAGCTCCCGAGTAGACGTCGATACGATAGACTTGCTGTAGGTTTTCCGCAGTATTGCTTCCACCAGAGCCCCAAGGCAGTGCCTTTACCAGCATATGTTGGTCATCTTCAGGCATAGGATCGAGAATATAGGCCGTGGCTTGTATCGGTGTATTCTTCTTGATGCGTGAGCCAGTTTGGCGGCCACCACCTTTGTAACCTATCAGGTAAACGGGTCTTGAGCCATCGGCGTTGACTGCCATGAGCTCACCATAGTAGACGGGGTGATCGCTCCAGCCTTTTAGATATTCCTTCGCGAGAACGATGCGATCTTTGTTAACCCATTCATAGGAACCGACTTGTGCATTATCTGGAAAGCGAACTATGTGAATAGCCTTTTTAGTTTTAGCATTGAGAATCATCAACATGTGCTTGCCATCATGGGAAGTGATGGCGCTGAGGTAATCCCCGTAAGGTGAAATTTTTACATTTGAAAATTCGGCTGAGCGACTATAGAGCTCTGCGGGATCTTTAGTTACGGCCGCGACTTGGCTACTTACTAGGCAGAGACAAGCTAAACTAAACGACTGAATTAGTTTCATATAACATCCTTGTAAATACATCTGTTATAGGTTTTTTATGGTTTTGTTGCGACGGGGAGGGTAAAACAATGGACTGGGTAGTGCAATACTTTTGGCTTAAAAAGCGTTGCGACCCGTTATCTACAGGTCGCTGTTTTTATTGATATTAGTTAACTCTGAAGTAGCTGTTGCTGAATAAACTGCCACTGCTCTGCGAAGTGTTCTGTGGGCTTGTTTTTGAAGTCGCTGCGAACGAACTGCGCGATGCGGCCTTCGGCTACCGCCAGTAGCAGGTTGGCTAGGATGGCCTCGTCTAAGTCAAAGCCTTTGCCTTCTCTAAGGGTCTTTTCTCTCAGGATCTGTTTCAGGTGAGTTTCTACCTTGGAGAAGATCTGCCCGGTACGGTTACGCAGTCGCTCATTTTCCCCTAGCAGCGCATCGCCGTTGAGCACGCGGGAGATCCCTGGGTTGCGCTCGGCAAACACCAGCAGGAGTTGCAATAGCAACTGGCAACGTCTCATGGTGTCTTTCTCTTCATCCATGATGAGGTTGATGCGCGACAGCAGTGATTCTTCGATAAAGTCGATTAGCCCCTCGAACATTCTCGCCTTGCTGGGGAAGTGGCGATACAGCGCCGCCTCAGACACGCCTACTTCGGCGGCAAGTTTTGCCGTAGTGATGCGCTGGCCTGGGCTGGTTTCCAGCATGGTGGCCAGACATTGAAGAATATGTTCGCGTCGGTTGATTTTAGGGCTTGCAGCCATCTAAGTGTCCTTTACTTAATTACTACAGGAGCCGATGGGCTGGTGTTGCCCATGGCTCTCTAATTGTTCTGTGTGGCGTGTCGAGATTGTGAGTGCCGGGTGCTCGCGTATCTGGCTATTGAGTACCTGAGTGGCCGAAGCCGCCATCGCCTCGATCTGAGGTGTCGAACTCATCGACCAGCTTAAATTCGGCCTGTACTACGGGCACAAACACTAGCTGGGCCAGGCGATCTCCTATCTCCAAGGTGAAGGGCTCGCTGCTGCGGTTCCAGCAAGAGACCATCAGGGGGCCCTGATAGTCCGAGTCGATCAGACCAACCAGATTACCTAGCACTATGCCATGTTTGTGGCCAAGGCCTGAGCGTGGCAGGATGACGGCGGCTAGGCTGGGGTCGGCGACATGCACGGCGATCCCTGTTGGGATTAGCTGGGTTTCGCCCGGCTGAATCACCATAGTGGTCTCTATCATGGCACGTAGATCCATGCCTGCGCTGCCAGGAGTGGCATAGGCGGGCAGGGGGAACTGTGAGCCGATGCGCGAATCGAGGATCTTGAGTTCTATGGGCGTCTTCATGCTGTCTTCATCTGCTGTGCGATCAGGGTGAGTAATTGCTTCGCTAAGGTATATTTATCGGTCGCTGGGAGTTCATATTGGCCGTTTGACCAGAATACCTTGAGGGCGTTGGCGTCGCTGTTAAAGCCCAATGCAGGATCCGATACATCGTTGGCGGCAATCATATCCAGTTTCTTGCGCGTTAACTTATCCTTGGCGTATCGCTCTACATCTTGGGTTTCGGCGGCAAAGCCCACGGTAAAGGGGCGTGTATCACAGGCCGCGACCGTGGCTAAGATATCAGGATTGCGTATGAGCGCAAGTGACATCTCTGTGGCAGATTTCTTGATTTTCTCGTCGGCAATATCCATGGTGCGATAGTCGCAAACCGCGGCGCAGCCGATAAATATATCGCTGTGATGCACCTGTTGCATCACGGCGTCGAGCATCTCTTGGGTCGAGCTGACATTGAGGCGATTAACATTCATCGGCGTCTCGAGATTGACCGGGCCTGAGACCAGGGTCACCTTGGCGCCCATCTCGGCGGCGGCTCTAGCCAAGGCAAAGCCCATCTTGCCTGAGCTGTGGTTAGAGATGTACCGCACGGGATCGATCGCCTCGCGGGTGGGGCCTGCCGTGAGCAGTAGTGACACACCCTGAAGTAGCTTGGGGGCAAAGAAGTGTTCGACGCGCTCGGCGATCACCAAGGGCTCCTCCATACGACCCGGACCAATCTCGCCACAGGCCTGGTTGCCCGATGCCGGTCCCCAGATGGTGAGGCCACGTTTTCTGAGGTTATCCAGGTTGTCCTGAGTCGCGGCGTTGCGATACATCTGCTGGTTCATCGCCGGGCACAGCACCACGGGGGCCTCTGTCGCCAGGCAGGTAGTGGTGATCAGCTCATCGGCCATGCCTGCATTGATGCGGGCGATCAGATTAGCGGTCGCCGGGGCGATCAAGACTAAGTCTGCCCAGCGGGCGAGTTCGATGTGGCCCATCGCCGCTTCGGCGGCCGGATCTAGTAGGTCGGTGGCAACCGGATGGCCCGACAAGGCTTGCAGGGTCATAGGGGTGATAAAGGCCTGAGCGCCCTGACTCATGACGACGCGAACATCCGCGCCACGCTCTTTCAGGCGGCGGACCAAATCGGCAGACTTATAGGCGGCAATGCCTCCGCCAATTCCCAGCAGTATCTTTTTATTGGTTAGACTCATGGTGATCATTAACAGTATTTCATTTTGCCCGCTAACCATATCACACTCGACTCTGGATTGAGGATACAAGTTTTTAAAAACTAGACCATACTCTAAAGCCTGAGTAGGAACTGAGTGCCGTGACAAGGAGTGTTTATGGCGATTAAAGATTGGCCCCAGGGAGAAGGACCGCGCGAAAAACTCTTGCGTAGTGGCGTCGACCAGCTCTCTGACGCCGAACTACTGGCCGTGTTGCTAAGAAACGGCCTCAAGGGGCAAAGTGCCGTATCGCTGGCCCGAGTGATGTTAAGTCATTTTGGTGGCCTCAGACCGCTCTTTAGCGCCTCCTTGAGCGAACTGTGTGATATTCAGGGAATTGGCCCGGTAAAGTATGCCCAATTGCAGGCGGCCATCGAGTTGAGCAAGCGAATCGCGAAAGAAAATCTACAAAGAGGAAAGATTTTGTCAGATCCTGATTTAACTCGGGACTATTTAATGAGACAATTAGCGGATCGTGCCTACGAAGTGTTTGCCATCTTATTGCTCGATAGTCAGCATAGGGTGATTCAGTTCGTCGAATTGTTCCGTGGCACCATAGATTCAGCCTCGGTTTATCCACGAGAAGTGGTAAGCCTAGTGCTTGAGAAAAAAGCCGCAGCTGTCATTGTGTGTCACAACCATCCTTCCGGGGTGGCTGAGCCCAGTCATGCTGATAGGCGAATTACTGAGCGATTGAAATACGCGTTGGCGACTATAGATGTTTCGCTGCTAGACCATATGGTTGTAGGCGATCGTGAGATAGTTTCGTTTGCAGAGAGGGGATGGATAGATTGAATATCCCTTGATCTTTGATTTTAGATCCTGTATAAAATGCGCCCTCTTTGTGTGCCTCGGGCGACGGCCATATTCGAGGTACATTAATGCTCGAGCGTTAAATTGTTTTTGGAGAAGATTGACATGTCAAGAGTATGCCAAGTTACTGGCAAGAAGCCGATGGTTGGTAACAACCGTTCGCACGCTAAGAACGCGACTCGTCGTCGTTTTTTACCTAACCTACAGAACCACCGTTTCTGGTTAGAAGACGAAAAGCGTTTCGTACAGCTACGTGTATCTACTAAAGGTATGCGTATTATCGATAAGAAAGGTATCGAAGTTGTTGTTGCAGAACTTCGTGCCCGCGGCGAGAAGGTGTAATAAACCATGGCTAAAGCTAAAGGTAACCGTGAGAAGATCAAGCTAGTTTCTAGCGCTAAAACAGGTCACTTCTACACGACTGAGAAAAACAAGCGTAACATGCCTGAAAAGATGGAGATCAAGAAGTTTGATCCTGTTATCCGTCAGCACGTTATCTACAAGGAATCAAAAATCAAGTAATACTTGGTTGATGTTTCTGAAAAGCCCCTCATTGCAGGGGCTTTTTTTTGCCTCTCGTTTAGCGGCGTGTCAGCCTGCTTACTGTTTTTTTGATTAGCCAACTAATCGCTCCCTCTCCCCATCGAGCTTAATACCTAAGCCACTGATCTTAAGCTGTTCTGCTATGCTTAATCAGACTGCTTTGCCATGATGAAAAAATATCGCATTAGATGACAACAAATGCTTTTAATGTGAATTTAAATGCAATAAAATCGTTTTGTTATTCGTCTGGCGGCGATATTTTTACATATTTATTGTTGAGGTTACGCGCGTGCGCACTACTGAGTTAGTCGAGGGGTTTCGTCATTCTGCTTCCTATGTGAATGCACACAGGGGGAAGACATTTGTGGTCATGTTGGGCGGTGAGGCGCTGGCGCAGAGTCAGTTTCGCTCCATAATCAACGATATCGCCCTGCTTCACAGTCTGGGGATCAAGATAGTCCTGGTGCATGGTGCCAGGCCACAGATCGATGAGGCGCTGGCGGCGCATAATCTCTCACCCGAATATTACAACGGGGTGCGCATCAGCGACGAAGAATCCTTCAAGGTGATCAAACAGGTGGTTGGCGGTCTGCAGCTGGATATTACCGCGCGTTTGTCGATGAGCCTGAGCAATACCCCAATGCAAGGGGCGCAGATCAACGTGGTGAGCGGTAACTTCGTGATAGCCCAACCCTTAGGGGTCGACAACGGCGTCGATTACTGCCTGAGCGGCAAGGTACGACGCATAGATGTGGCGGGCCTCAGACGTCAGCTGGATAATCACGGCATAGTGCTCTTAGGCCCGGTGGCGGCATCGGTGACGGGGGAGTGTTTTAACCTTACCGCCGAAGAGGTTGCGACTCAGATTGCGGTGAAGCTCAAGGCCGATAAGATGATAGGCTTCAGCGCCAAGGAGGGGATTCTCGACGGCAATGGCGAGGTGATTGCCGAGCTGATGCCGACCGATGCCCAGCGGATCCTCTCAGAGCTGACCGAGGAAGACAACTGGTGTGTAGGTACGCGGGCCTTCTTACAGGCCAGCATAGACGCCTGCCGTAATGGGGTGGCGCGCTGCCACTTTGTCAGTTATCTCGATGACGGTGCCCTGCTACAAGAGCTATTCTCCCGCGATGGTATCGGCACTCAGATAGTGACCGAGAGCGCCGAGCGGCTGCGCCGGGCTACCATTGCCGATATCGGTGGTGTGTTGGATCTTATTCGCCCGCTGGAGCAGGCCGGGGTCTTGGTGCGTCGCTCCCGTGAACAACTCGAGATGGAGATCGAACAGTTTATGCTGATCGAGCGTGACGGCCTGGTGATCGGCTGCGCGGCACTGTATCCCTTCGAGGAAGACAATGCCGGTGAGTTTGCCTGCCTGGTGGTGCATCCCGATTATCGCGATGCCGATCGTGGCAGCATCCTGCTGAAGAACATCATAGCCAGGCCAAGGTACGCGGTTATGCCCGCCTGTTTGCCCTGACGACCCGCAGCATTCACTGGTTCCTCGAGCATGGTTTTCAGATAGTCGAGGTCGATGCCCTGCCTGACAAGAAGAAACAGCTGTATAACTATCAGCGTAAATCTAAGATTCTCGCCTTAGATCTTTAAATCCGCCTGGATAGAGAGTGCAGGTAAAAGGCCACCTTCGCGGTGGTCTTTTTTATGCGCCAGCAACAGAGCCAGAGAAACCGAGCATTAGGTTAGGGTCTGTTGACCTTTCCTGTTTGTTTTTGCAGCATTTTGTAGGGGATTTATACAAGGCAGAGCCTGTGTAGTGTAGTTAATCTACATGAACGGGAGATAACGCCGTAGAAATGGCCTACAAAAGCTGCCCGAAGGGTTCATTTAAACGCGCCTTGCCCTGTGTTGCGTGCAATTTACATAGAATAACTATGCGACACAGCACGCGCCTTGAGCAAAACGTGTTTAGATTGAACAAAAATTAAACCTGAAAGATAAACAGACCCTAGTAGCATTAGATTCGGAGCATCAGTCTTATAGTGCCAGCCTCATGGCATTAGTCTCATGACACCATCCTCATGGTACCAGTCTTGTAACATGAATCGTTTAACGTCAAAAACAGGTTGACATAATATGTCGTTGAAACCAGACTCTATTTGTCGATTTTCGCTACGGTCTACAAACCACTCTGCTCTTCACGGCTAGGGTTTTCTCGGTTAGACCGAGATACTAAGCGGTAACCGTTAGCGCAAGTGTAAGCCTATCTTTTCTGGAGGATATATAGAGATGGATACTCAAGTCTTTCAACTCACCACCTTTAATTCGACGACGAGCGCTATGTTCTTGTCTATGCTGCTCGGTGTGGCCTTGGTGCTATTGCTGCTGAAGGCGAAGCCCCTACCTAAGGGGGCGAAATACGCGGCCTCTGGGATGATTATCGCCGTATTGGGATTGCTCTCCTGGGTGTTCTACAAGGCCCATGATGCCAGTATCCGTCTCACGCCGACGACTATGCTGGTCGATATCCCGCTTTATCGGGTCGAATTATCACGGCAGAGCTTACTGACGTCCGAGGCCAAAATCCTCAACCTAGATGAAGACGATGCACCCAAGTTTAGCTATCGCAGCAATGGTGTGGGAATGCCGGGCTATTCTCTGGGCTGGTTTAAGCTGGCCGAAGCCAGCGAAAGCATAGTTAGTGAACAGATAGCCAGCGAAAGCATAGCTAGTGAACATATAGCCAGCGCCCTACTGTCTGTCACCCACAGAGAGCGGGTGCTGGTATTGCCAACCACCGAGGGTTACCTGCTGATCTTGAGCCTAGAGCAGCCGGAGGCCTTGTTAGCCAGCCTGCTTACGCCGACTCTTTAAGGCTAAGTCCAGGGTAAAGATCACCAGCGCACTCCAGATAAAGGCGAAGGTGACTCCCTTCTCGAGATCGAAGGGTTCGTTAAACAGGCTGACGGCCAGGATAAACATGATGCTGGGGCCGATATATTGAAAAAAGCCCAGTATCGACAGCGGGATACGGGTTGCTGCGCCGGCAAAGCACAACAGCGGAACCGAGGTGACGATGCCGGCCGCTATCAGCAGCAGGTTCATCTGCCAGCTGTTTTCCAAGATGCTGGTGCCGTCAAGATTCGTCATCAGGTATAGTAGGGCCACCGGCACTAAGATGGCCGTCTCGACCAGCAGACCCGTCTTGGCGTCGACATTGACCTTCTTGCGCAGCAAACCATAGACGCCGAATGAGGCGGCGAGTCCCAGCGACACCACAGGAATCGAACCGAAAGAGATCAATTGGATCAGCACGCCGGCGCAGGCCAAAGAGACGGCGACCCATTGGAGCCTGCGCAAACGTTCCTGTAAGAACACCATGCCCAGCAGCACGTTGACCAAGGGATTGATGAAGTAGCCCAGGCTGGCATCGAGCATATGCTCGTTGTTGATTGCCCAGATAAACAGCAGCCAGTTACCGGCGATCAGAATCGAAGTGATCACCAACACGCCAAGTTGTTTGGGCTGTCGAAACAGGGCGCGCAGCTTGGCAAAGCCACCGATAAATTGCATCAAGATCAGCATGAAGATGAAGGACCAGATCACGCGATGCAGCAGGATCTCTGTCGCCGACACATGATTTAGCAGCTTAAAATAGAGGGGAGCGAAGCCCCACAGGCAGTAGGCGCAGATGGCGAGCGCTACCCCTTTACGATACTCAATATCGGCCATAGTTTAGGATTTAGAAAAAGAGCGGGAGAGGCATTGTAGGCGCCTAAACGGCATGACTCAAGCGGCGACCGCCAATCTTTTATGCCCCGGCACTGGTACGGTCCATTGCCAGGGCGTCTCGCGAACTTGACGGGATAAACAGGGCGTTGAGGCAGCTAGCCCACCATGTAGGTGCCCGTGCCGAAGGCGATATGAGAGCCCTTCTCGTTGTGCAGCTCCATGCGGCAGACGGAGACCCGATTACCGGCCCTTATCACTGTGCCCGTGCCGGTAAAGATCTCGCCGCGCCCCGGTCTGAGATAGTCGATACGCAAGTCTATGGTGCCTAAGGTTTGCAGGCGTTTCTGCAGATCTTCCAGTCGCCAATCTTCGCGGCTGGCCACCAGGCCGGAGAAGGCCGTCAGTCCGCCCACCACATCGAGTACAGTTGCCGTCACGCCGCCGTGAAGGATCTGCTGGTGGATATTACCTATGAGGTCTTGGTGCATCTTTACCTCGACCTCGACGCCCTGGAGATCGTAGCGCTTGATATCCATGCCTAGCAGGTTGTGAAAGGGGACCTTGGTATCGAAGATGTCGGCTACGCTAGCCAGGGTCTGCGCTTGTATGGGCGTCGTCATAGGGGCACTCCTTGTTTTGTCCTACGCCGCTTGCGGGGTACAAGAGGGTTAAATTTGGCACTCGTTAGCCCGATGGCTAGAGCATTTAATCTATCGCTAATGCACAGGGTGAGGCAAGCCTGCGGACAAAATTTCAGCAATCGATGGGGGCTAGGCGACAATTAATACCCGGATAGATGAGACAAGCCGAGCCGCCTTGATTAGAATAAGCGGCCAAATTGACGATTAATGAGCACCATGGACTTAGCCTTAACCTCTGCCGATGTGACCCAAAGCGACCCGCTCGCCGACTGCCTGCAGACGGTGTTTGGCTATCGCACCTTCAGGACGGGTCAGCGTGAGGTGATAGACACTGTCTGTGGTGGCTTGGACGCCCTGGTGATCATGCCAACCGGCGGGGGGAAGAGCCTGTGCTATCAACTACCGGCACTCGTCTTACCCGGGCTAACGCTGGTGGTGTCACCGCTTATCTCTCTGATGAAAGATCAGGTCGATAGCCTGAAACAGATGGGGGTTGCGGCGGCCTATCTCAACTCGTCGCAGTCGCGGGAAGAGGCGCTGACCATCTATCGTCAACTGCATAATGGCGAGCTCAAGCTGCTTTATGTCTCCCCGGAGCGCCTGCTGACCGACAGCTTTATCGAGCGGTTACGCAATCTACCGCTCTCCCTCTTTGCCATCGATGAGGCGCACTGTATCTCTCAGTGGGGCCATGACTTCAGGCCCGAATATGCGGCGCTTGGTCGGCTGAAGCAGCTGTTTCCTCAGGTGCCCATGATGGCGCTGACGGCCACAGCCGACAAGGCGACCCGAGTGGATATCTGTCAGCGGCTGGGGATCGCGCCTTTCGAACTGCTCACCAGTTTCGACCGGCCCAACATTCGTTATACCGTGGCGGAGAAGTTGAATGCCGCCAATCAGCTCAGGCAGTTTATTCAGGCGCAGAATGGCAACAGCGGTATCATCTACTGCAGCAGTAGGCGCCGGGTGGATGAGGTGGCCGAGCGTCTGCGCATGCAGGGGTATCAGGCCGATGCCTATCATGCGGGCAAGACCCAGGAGGAGCGCGCCGATATTCAGGAGCGTTTCCTTAAGGAGCAACTGGATATCGTGGTGGCAACCGTGGCCTTCGGCATGGGGATCAACAAGTCCAACGTGCGTTTCGTGGTGCATTACGATATTCCCAAGAGCGTCGAGGCCTATTATCAGGAGACAGGTCGCGCCGGCCGTGACGGCCTGGATGCCGAGGCCTTCATGCTGTTTGACCCCGCCGATATTGGGCGCGTACGTCATCTCATCGAGCAGCAGGAGCCGGGGCCACAGCAACAGGTGGAATACCATAAGCTCAATACCATGGCGGCCTTTGCCGAGGCGCAAACCTGTCGCCGTCAGGTGTTATTGCACTATTTCGATGAGAGTGCCTCCGAGCCATGTGGTAACTGTGATATCTGCCTGGATCCGCCGAAGCGTTATGATGGCGTCGAGGATGCCCAGAAGGTGCTCTCCTGCATTTTCCGTCTACAGCAGAAGTTTGGTGTGAATCATCTTATCGAGGTACTGCGCGGTTCCAAGGCGGCCTCTGTGGTCGACCGTGGCCACGACAAGTTGTCGACCTGGGGCATAGGCAAGGATAAGAGCCATGAGTTCTGGCTCAGTATCATTCGTCAGATCATCCACCTAGGCTTCGCCAGTCAGGATATTACCCGAGGTTCCGCCATTAAGCTCAATCCCCAGGCGCGGGCGGTGCTCAAGGGCGAGCAGCCGCTACAGCTCGCCGAGCCGCGTATCAGCATCACCACACACGTGAAGCGCCGCAGCACTAGCCGGGCGCCAATCAATTACGACAGGAAACTGTTTGCTCGCCTGAAGCAGCTGCGCCGCAGCCTAGCCGAAGAGCTGGATGTACCGCCTTATCTGGTGTTTAACGATGCCACCCTGGCCGAGATGGCGGGCATGCTGCCGACCAGCCCTGGTGAGATGCTGGCGGTCAACGGCGTGGGAGAGACCAAGCTTGAGCGTTTCGGCGGCGACTTCCTCGACGAGATCAACGATTACCTCACCCGTGGCTAAGTAAGCCGCTGCCTGGTTCGCGGATCAGTGTGCCTGCTGGCCGCTGTATTTACTCAACTGATCGACACTGGCCCGCTTAACCAGCGAGGAGAGGGTGTCGTGATGCTGCATCACCGCCATCCCCATGTTGACCCGGGTACCGTTTTGCAGTGGCGTGATGATCTCGCTTAGCTGACGAGCGATGAGCTGTGCCCCCGCCAGCGAGGTGAAGGGCAGCATGATCAGTATCTGATCGGCGCTGGTGCTGAGCAAGATATCCTGTTGACGTATCTTCTGCGACAAGCGGCTTAGCAGCCTGTCCACATCGGCTTTGGCCAGATGGCTGGGGTTGATCAGCAAGATGGTGATAGGAAAACCTATCTGCTTGGCACTGGTCAGCAGGGCTTCCATCTTCTCCTGGGTGCTCATGGGTTCATCTCTCTGGCTCACCGGCAGCGGCGCCTTAGGCATTCTGATACGGTTGAGGAGAATGAAGAGGGTCAGTAGCAGGAAGAGCACCAGGATACCGATTAATCCATAGCTGTCGCTAATGTTGGCGTCGAGCTTGATGGGTTTTGGTTGACTGGCCTGGGCAAGTTGCTGGTAACGTCCCAGCTGCGCCTTGATCTGGAGTAGGCGGGTGTCTTTGAGAAATTCGTAGCTGCGCTGAGCCATCTCGAAGCGTTTCAGCTGATACTGATAGGCTTCCTTGTACTGGCCGATGTCGGCAAAATAGCGGCTCAGACTACCATAGCAGTAGACGAGCTCGTCAAACTGATTAGTGCGCTCGCCGATGGCGATCGCCTTCTGCATCAGCTCGGTCCCCAGGGCCTGATTGCCATTTGCTAACTGAATATTGGCCAGCAGACGGTTGGCCCTCAGGGTGTCGTTGATCTTCTTCTGCTTGTCGAAGGTGTTGAGGGCGATATTGAGTAGCTGGATGGCGCTCTTGTCATTTCCTCTGAGAAACTCGATCTCCGCCAGCTGGGTGTAACTCTCTGCCAATTCGGTTGCCGTGGCTAATTCGGGCAGTAAGATCTTGGCCTCGAGCACCATGTCATCCCTGAACTTCACCTCTTGGTTGTAGTGGGCAATCTTGGCGAGGGTGAGCAGCACTGTCAGTCGTACCTTGCCCGTGGTCTGTTCGCTATCGAGTGCGACTCTGGCATTGTTGAACGCCTGGTTATAGAGCCCCTTGGTTCTCAGCAACTCGGCCATGGCCAGCTGCACATAGGGCCTTGGCGGGGTAAGCCATTGTGGCCTCTGCTTTTCGGTATCCGGGTAGATGTCTTGGGCCAGACGTAGATCTTCAAGTGCACTGCTCTGGCTCTCGATATGAGTATCTATCTTGCCGCGTAGCATCAGGCCGTTGACCAATGACTGTGGCTGCTGCTGTTCGCGCGAGAGATAGATGGCAGAATCCAGCAGGGTCAGCGCCTGTCTTAGATCGCCATAATCGATATAGGCCGCGGCCATACAGTTGAGAAAATAAGGGCTGAGCTGGTTGAGCTTAAGGGACTTGGCCTTGGCTTCGCTCATGCGGCCCAGGTTGATGGCGGCCTCATTCTCACCTAGCTGGACGAAGGCCTCACACTTGAGCAGCGCGAGCCTGAGACGATTTTCGTCAGACGTGTCTTCCTGATCCAGGCGTTGTTCCAGCGCCGAGATCTGTGTCAGTGTCTTGTTGGGATATTGGTAGACGGTTTGGGCCAACTCATCTAACTCTGTCATAGTGTCCCCATGAGCGGGGATCAGCCACAGGCTGAGACTTAACACTATGAGACGAAAATCCATTTTTAAAAGCTCCGGAACGAGTGTGCTATATCTGTTTCCATTGGCGGCATTATACTGATTTTTCATCAGCAATTGCATAAAAAATAGTACCCGCGGTTGGAATCAGAGGGAATGCTCGACAAATGACCTAGTATGCTGAATTTAATCACTTAGTCACTCTTGTGAGCAAATTAATGGTTAGATTTGCGCAGTTAATCAAGATTTTTATCTGGTCTAATGTGGCAAACATGAAAAATATGGGGTTGACTATTGCACAGACACACGTTAAATATTAATCAATCTTTCGAAGCGAAACGAATAATTAATTACTTTTATTGAATACAATGACGACTATTAACCGTGCACTCCTCAGCCTCCTCATTCTCATTCTCGCAGGTCCTGCGCGGAGAATGTAGTGTTGCACGCTTAATAACACACCCAGCATTCATAAACCCCGCGCCCAACAACGCGGGGTTTTTTTGTTTATGGATTCGACGAACACCCAAAATTAGAGCCTAGACGTACCATGGAGAAACCAGATGTCTAACCGAGTGATAATATTTGATACGACCTTACGAGATGGTGAGCAAGCATTAGCGGCGAGTTTAACGGTTAAGGAGAAGCTACAGATAGCACTGTCACTCGAGCGTCTGGGGGTGGATGTGATGGAGGTGGGGTTTCCCGTCTCATCGCCGGGAGATTTCGAATCGGTACAGACCATTGCCCGTAGCATCAAGAATAGCCGAGTCTGCGCCTTAGCCAGGGCATTGGAAAAAGATATCGACGCCGCGGCCCAGTCTCTGTCTGTGGCAGATCAGTTCCGTATCCATACCTTCATCTCTACCTCGACCATACATGTGGAGAGTAAGTTGAAGCGCTCCTTCGACCAGGTGTTGGATATGGCGGTCGGCGCGGTGAAATATGCCCGCCGTTTTACCGACGATGTGGAGTTTTCCTGTGAAGACGCAGGTCGTACTCCCA